>JAKASW010000023.1 GCA_021818875.1 Bacteroidota bacterium | reverse complement strand
GGCAAACCAGGTCGGGCTGCCGTTGTCTCTCGCGGTCATGGATATCTCAGTCATGGAAGATTACGCTTCGGAGAAGCCGCTCGTGGTGATCAATCCGGAAATAATCGGGGCCAGCGGCAAGTATGTCATGGAAGAAGGGTGTCTGAGTGTTCCGGGTGTCAGGGATGAAGTCACGCGTGCAGATGCGCTGATGGTGCGGTACACAGATGGGAATTTCGAGCGGGTCGAGAGAGAACTGACAGGAATGTGGGCGCGCGTGTTCCAGCACGAGTACGACCATCTTCAGCAGAAATTCTTCGTGAACCGGTTGACTGCCGTAAAAAGGCAAATGGTTAAGCCGAGACTTGCAAGGATCAAGAGGAATGAAATAAGAACCCGTTATCCGGTAGTCTCGGCGGCAGATGAAAAGACTGCGCGATAATGATTATTAGGACGCAAAACGTTCGGCAGGGGTAGAGCCAAGCATACCTTAAGGAAGAAACAAACCACCTCTCAGCGTTCCCATTTTTGGGAAAGTTATGTTGTCGGTTTTCCAAATTTGGGGAAACACGTATCTGCAACTTTTTTTTATCTATTTTGTGGCTAATTGCAGGCATGGGTTTTGCGTGTATCGGATATATCGGTTGCAGGAAATTACTTGAAGACTGAGTCGAACCGGTCAGGGAACAGCACCAATGCAAAACAGACTTGCGGTAGTATCGCTAGATCAATCACCATCTAAAAACGTTAAGCCTGCAAATTATTGGGCGGAGAAGGGTAAAAAGCTGATTGGTGAAAACTATGCCGAGTTGTACACATCAGGTGACATTTGTTCCCGGCTCGGAATCTCGACTGGCTACTTCCACGACATTTTCTTTTCTGCATTCGGAGTGACGCCCAAGATTTGCCTGACTTCGGCTAAGATTGAACGGGCGAAGACCATTCTTAAGGATCGTTGGGATTCTGTGAAGGTTGCTGAAGTTGCTAAGATGGTTGGATTCAGGAGCCGGGTTTCTTTCGAAAGAGCTTTCGTTAAACATGTAGGTGTCTCGCCGTCTGAATTCAGAAAAATATCAAACGCCGTTGATTTTGATACGCGAAAATGATACGCGATTTGGACACAAGTTGGTTGTCACGGCGGGGGGTTCACGCTAAATTGAATCAAGAGAAAGGAGACGAAAAATGGGAGAGAAAAATCTATGCCTATCATTTACCATAATGCTTGCTCTTGCTGAAATATCATTCGGCCAAAGCAAAATTCAACCCTTGAGGCTTCAGGCTTTGCACGACTCAACAACAAACGCTTTCCTTCGAAGGGCAAAAATCACATCTCAAAAGGATCAAAAACTGAAAGAGATCGGAGTGAATCTACGTGATTATCTTTCCAAGAACGCTCATGGAATTACAGCTCCTGATGAAAAAGACCAAGCTGCCATGTCTGACCTGGTGTTTGTCGGGAAGGTTCTGGACGTTGTCGATATGCCGGCACCTTCCGTATTTCCGTTCCATTCGAAGGTTAACGTGCAAGTGTTAGAAGTGTTGAAAGGGCCTGAACAGCAGGAAGGCACAATACAACTCTTGAGGCAGAGTGGTACTATCAGGGATGTCCCACCACCCAAACGACGACCACCAGGGGTTCCGGCAAATGCAAAAGTTACGATAAGTAGGACTGTTACGACAGACCCAACCTACAAGGTAGGAGAAACGTCGGTCTTCTTCGCGGACAGCATTGAAGGCGATCCCTATCTCGCCACCGTCTATAAATCAGTTTTGTCAACAGCGGTCGAGAGATACCCTAAACCTTCCTACTTTGTCATGTCTGGAGGCAAGTTTGAGATCATCGACTCACTTGTCGTCTACTTCGGCCACGCAATCCCTTTGGGCCAATTCACATCAGATATCAGGCAGGTAACAGCAATTCTTGACAGACCTTAATTATGGAGCCGGCAAATGAAAAAACTTATCTTAATTTCTCTGCTTTTCTTTGTATTTGCCGAGATCACCTATGGCCAGAATGACACATTCCTGAATGGGGCAACATAGTGGCAGAATCCCTCAGATTTAGAGTTCTATGACGACTCCAGCGTGCCCTCTGGAGACTACGCTGCAATATCGTATGCGGCAACTATATGGAACAACGCCATGGTAGCATCAAACGGTAAATCCTTATTAATTTTGCATACGGTACGAACAACAACAGTTACTTTTGGGTAGGTGACTGTGGCGCCGATCCTCAAAAGGGCTACTACATCCTGTCCAGGACAAGTGTGCAGACAACCATTTACACCTACTCTGATGGATCACAAGCCACCTACATGGGACCGATTTGCACTGAAATCACAAACGATATTGAGATTGCCTGGTACACTGGCACAGGCGACAACGTTTCCTCGGGGTATTACGACCTTGTGTCAGCTATTCTGCACGAATTCGGCCATTGGCTTGACCTGGCTGATAATCAGACTAATACCAGCGCAGTGATGTACTACCAGCTTACTGACGGTCAATCGAGAAGAGTATTAAATTCAGCAGATACTGATCCGATCCAAAGCCTATATGAGTGGGACGGGATCGTAAACACTCCACCTCCAGCCCCGACAAACTTCACAGTAAGTATTGTTGGCCAAAACGCGGTTCTGAGTTGGTATGAACCAACTACCGGGTGCACGCCGTCCTTCATGATCGTTTATAAGAACGGAAACATAATTGCCAACCCCGATCCTTCCGCTACAAGCTATACCGACGTTAACGCAACCTCGTCACTACCTGCAACTTATATGATTGGCGCTTACGTGGAGGGAGTTGGCGGTCAGGGATGCGGTGGGGAATCTGACTCACCACCGATTAGCGTCATAGCCGCTCCACCAACAATCAGCAGCAATACAACATGGTCGCGAGTCGTTTATGTTAACAACAACGTTTCAGTAAACTCGGGATGCACCCTGACAATTTCCCCCGGCACGAGTGTGTACTTTAACTCAGGGAGTGGTTACAGCTTGACAGCCAACGGGCAGTTGAATGTGCAGAGCGCCATATTCATGTCGAATTCATCTTCGCCGTCTCCTGGCAACTAGGGCTCTATCGTCCTGAATGGCTCCGGCGCAAACGGATCGACGATTAACTCCGCAAACATGCAATATGGTACAGGGATTCAGGCGAACAATACTTCCAATGTGACGATTTCCCATTGCAACATATTAAACTGCTCCAGTTATGGCATAGACTCATATTTCTCGTCCAACCTTGTGGCTCGGGACAATACGATCGCAAATACAAACGTGTACCATGGTATATTCATTACCGGCGGTTCAAGCAATAATAGCTATGACAACGTTGTCTACAAGTCGAATGGTGACAACTCCAACGGTGCTGGGATATTGTACTCCGGCTCGAATGGAAATATCGGCGGGAACGATGTGGATTATTATTCCTGGGGAATTGCTGCAATATGGGGAGCTTACCCGCAGTTCTATAACCCGGATGACAACGGCAAGAACAACCGTATCACAAACTGTCAGACCGGAGTGATGATTTATCACCAGAGTTACCCGACGATTGGAGAGTATGAGACATTGCCGGCTGCATACTGGACTGGAAACAGCATTCATGGCAATGGGACCGACGTGTCGTTAAATACAGACTACAGCACCTATAGCAGCGTAGATGCTATAGGGGTTTATTGGAACGGCGGTAGCTTTAGCAATGCTATCATACAGACCGGGACAAACTCGTTTGTTTACGGTGTTCCATATATCTCGACGGACCCGTGGGCAAGCACACCGATACCGGTGTCGGCTCCTGCAGGGCAGAAGGCAATCACATTAGACGCAGCCGGCCGCAGCGGGTCACCGCGCCCCGACATCGCTGACAGTTCCTCTACTGGGACCAGCCCCATTGTGCCGCTCAAACCAGATAGTATGAGTGTCGGCGTCAACATGCGCCTTCAGGGCAACCTCCACAACGCAATGAACTACTTTCATTCATATCTCACGAGGCACCCCGGTGATCAATGGACGTACGCCCAACTTTATGCTTGCGTGGATTCCGAGACCTTACCGAGCTTGATTGATTTCTTCAAAGCTTTGCCGGTGCAGGCTGCGAAAGAACAAAGTCTTCTCCCTGCAAATCTCTATCTCGATGAAGGGAAAGCGGATTCGGCTGAACTTGTTGATAATGAGATAATTGGTGGCAACCCCGGGAGTCCGCTTGCCGCAAAGGCTCGGCTTAATAATTTTTATATCAGCCTGTACAACAATAACGACGCGGCTTCGGCGTCGCAGACCCTGATACAAGTAAAAGCAACTTCTAATCTAATCACACCAGTGGAGCTTCAGGATGCTGGGGAGGCGTTGGCTACTTACGTTGATCCGAAGACTGGTAAAATGCCTTTCGGGAGCAATCAGCGATCAACTGTCAGCAGTCGGCAGGAAATTAATGGATCGCTGCAGAATTATCCGAATCCTTCCAACCCGACAACAACCATCAACTATGAGCTACCAGCAAACGGCTATGTTACGTTAAAGGTCTATGATATTTTAGGAAGAGAAGTGACGACACTCGTTGATAGGTTTGAAAATGCTGGATTACACAGCTCGCAATTTAACGGAGACAACCTCGCAAGCGGAGTATATTTCTGTCGCTTGACGGCTCCGGGCGTAAATGAGGTTCGCAAGATGATCTTAATGAAATAATCCTTGATCTGTCCATTTTCCTTGAGGTCCGCGTTCCCTGTTTGGAACGGGACCTCCCTCGTTTTCGAAAGCACCGAGACTGTTGAAGAGTTAATTCAGACAAGTGATCGAAGGAAGAGTCGGGGTACTCGACGGTTTAGTTTGCCAGTCCGCTCTGTTTTTCAGCAAGCGCCTTGAGTATTTCATCCGCGTAAGCTTCTTCCGGCAACGCTCCCTCGAAATGGTGAGTCTCGTTTATGACGACTCGCGGAACTCCACGGACATTGTATTTCATAGATAGGTGCGGGAACTCAGTTGCCTCTACCATGTCTGTCTTTATGTTGTCGTTGAGAAATGCAAACTGGTGGCCGGTGTACACGGCGCGCGGGCAGTATGGACATGTCGGCGTTACGAAAACCTGGATATGGACCGGCTCGCTGATAAGCTTTATCTTTTCCGCAACTTCGTCGCTTAGCTCGTGTTTCGCAGTCGAGACCATCTCGATGGCTTCGAGCAGGGACGCAAACTCATACCCCGAAGGTATTCCGTAATACCTGATCCCGTAGTCTTTCACGACTGTTGGCGGCGGTCCTGTCAGGGGCACTATTTTCGATTCTGTGCCGGTACCAGCGATCACAGTCGCGGGGATCTTGTCAATGTGGTAGAGCTCCACCTTGTCCTTATCGCTCACCAAGTTGTAGACTTCCAGCTTGAGCTTATCGGACAAATTCACAAGCTCTCCGAGCATCTGTCTTGTTTCCTTGCAGTACTGACATTCCAGCGTCTGAGTGAAGTTGATGATCTTCACCGGGTTGACAAGGTTTGCAAACCGCAGTTTGATTTCCCTTTGGGCTTGTTCATCCAAAAACATATTCGCCTCCTGATTCGGCGTGACCACGCACTTTCCCCCTTTGAGGCCCTCCGAAGGGACCCATCAGAGGATCGTTTGGTACCGCGTCCGAACAATAAATTCCGACCATCAAATCCCAAACTCAAATCCAAACTTCTACGCCTCTCTGCTTTAAGATTTGGAGATTGGTGTCCGGGATCAGTGGTGTTTAAGAGTTAAGCTGTTTTGTGTTCTTTTGCCGTCGAAACCTTTAGTACGGAATATAAGGGGCAGAAATTTACGAGTGCTGTCAGAAGCGGCACAAGTCCGATCCAGCCCCATGCGGTTTTGGGCCCCCAAAAGTCGAGGCTGATCAAAAAGAGCCCGACAACTATCCTGATCCACTTGTCAGCGCTGCCTACATTCTTTTTCATTGTGTTCTCCTTATAGGTTAAAGTTGCCAGTTGATTTGATGTTGACAACATCCGAAAGATTCACAACGCAAGATAGACTTCGTGTCATGGAGCATACCGATGTATTCTAATCAGAACTTAATTGAAAATCAAACTGAACGGGAGCCGGCTTCGCCCTTCAGCGCCGGCGCTTCTTTCGAAATGTCTGTCCCGGCGGGAGTTGAATTTCGAGCGGCTTGTCAAGCTCGAGTCTCGTAAGGATCTCCTGTACACGAGAGCCTTTCATCTCCATATCGTAGTTTCTGTAAAGAAGGATCGTTTTCTTTAGGGAATCGTAATATGCCGCACAGTCCGGACATTTTGCGAGATGTTCCCTTAACTTCTTGCAGGTCGGGGAGGTAATATCGCGGTCTACCTTCTCGCAAATTTCGAGTAGATATTTTGTATGGTCAACCAATTTCACTTCCCAAAATAGGGATTTAGCTCGTTTCTCAAAAACAACCTAGCGCGGTGCAGTCTTGATTTTACAGCGGGAATAGACAAATTCAAAGTTTTTCCCACATCTTCTGTTGACAGACCTTCAACATCCCTCAACACAAATACGATGCGATAATCGAGAGGAAGATTCTCGATTGCTTTGTCCAGGACCTCCCTTAATTCCTTATTCAGGACGGCGTCATGAGGCGTCTCCCCCCAATGAGCTATCTGAAGCTCACCGGTTTCCTTCAGGAGTTCCGACTCATCCAAAGAGATAACAGGCTCATGAGATTTCTTTCTGTGCATCATGAGGCAATTGTTGGTCACGATGCGGTAAAGCCATGTGGAGAATTTCGATTTTCCGGAGAACGATTTGATCCCTCGGTATGCGTTTATGAAAGTCTCCTGCAAAACCTCCTCGGCTTTTTCAGGGTCGCGGCAAATCTTGAACGCAAAACTGTAGACCAGCTGCTCATATTTCTTTACGAGCTTTCCAAAAGCGCGCTTGTCACCGGCTTTGGAGGAGGCGATTAACGCTGTGTCATCGTCCAAACGAAACTCCCAACTGGTCGTATCCAAAATCAAAAAGATCTGCCTCGGAGACGCTAAGACGCGAGGTTTCTCTCGTCATTTTAAGTGTCTGTGCCTCCCCGCCTTTGTGGTATCAAGATGTCTTTTCATTCGTTGTTCGAGTTGCAGCCAAGTATGTGTTCTTCATCAGCATTGAGATTGTCATAGCGCCAACCCCGCCGGGTACAGGCGTTATCCATCCGGCAATCTCTTTTGCCGCTTCGAAATCCACGTCCCCGACTAAACCGGCTTCGGTCCTGTTTATTCCGACATCGAGCACCGCAGCACCAGGTTTGATGTAGTCTTTGGTAATGAATTTCGGCCTCCCGATGACCGCAACAAGTATGTCAGCCTCTCTGCACACGGCCGCAAGATCTTCTGTTTTGGAATGTGCCATGGTCACGGTCGCATTCTTCGAAAGAAGAAGTCCAGCAGTCGGTTTTCCGCCGAGGTTGGACCGGCCGACAACTACCGCTCGCTTACCTGAGACTTCGATGCCGTACTTTTCCAGAAGTACCATCATACCATACGGAGTGCATGGGAGAAGTAATCTCTTTTCAACGATTTCGTCCCACGACTTGGACTCCGTGTAGAGCCCGATATTGAAAGGATGGAGGGCATCAACATCTTTTCCCGGATCGATCTGTTCGATCACTTTGTATTCATTAATATGCTTTGGGAGCGGCATCTGAACAAGAATCCCGTGGACTCTTTCGTCAAGGTTGAACTTGTCTACGTTGTCGAGAACCTCTTGTTCTGAGACGTTTTCCGGCATCCTCTCCGTTATGGAGTAGAATCCCAACGACTCGCAGGCTTTTGTCTTGTTCTTAACGTAAACTTCAGAAGCCGGATTGTTTCCAACGAGAATGAAAGCAAGTCCTGGAGTCACTCCATGTTCTGCTTTCAACTTCTCCGTAAGGAATTTTGCTTCATTCTTGATTTCCTGGGAGACTGATTTACCGTCAATAATCTTCGCTGTCATGGCTTTCTAAATTCCGAATGATAAATCCTAAATACTGAACAAGCTCCAATATCTAAATCCAAAATAAAAACTGATCAGAAAGGCTCTTCAGATTCTCGATTGACAGTTTTTACCTTTATAATTTGAATTTGTTCAGAGTTTAGGATTCAGAGCTTGATCAAATGGTGGATACAAGATTCTCTCTATGCTCGTGGATTTTCCCGTCTCTTTGTCTATTGATAAAACAACCGCAGCAAGCTTCGCGTCGCTTTCCGCCGCTTCATACTTTGACGGGGTGACATATACAAATCGCTTGATTGCGTTTTCCTTTTTCATCCCGATTACGGAATCGTAGGGACCGGTCATTCCGACATCGGTTATGTAAGCAGTCCCGTTCGGCAGTATCCTTTCGTCCGCAGTCTGAATATGAGAATGGGTCCCGACAACGGCGCTGACTTTTCCGTCCAAATACCAACCCATTGCGACTTTCTCGGCAGTGGCCTCCGCATGCATATCCACAATGACTATGCTAGCCTCAGCCTTTATCTTTTCAACTGCCCAGTCGGAGGTGCGAAATGGACAGTCAATCGGGTACATGAACGTCCTTCCCTGCAGATTCAGTACGCCCACCTTTCCTTTCTGACCGAGGTCGTATATGACATAGCCTGACCCGAAGGATCCCTTCGGGAAATTGAGGGGCCGCAGGAGGTTCCTCTCCTGCATCATGTACTCGTGGACTTGGAACTTATCCCAGATATGGTTGCCGCTCGTGATCACATTGATTCCTGCGCCGAAAAATCTCTGAGCGATTTTGTCTGTAATACCTTTCCCGTCGGCCGCATTCTCGCCATTGGCGACTACAAAATCTATTTTATACTTCTCGACAAAACTTCTGAGGAAGTTAGTGACCATCCCTATGCCCGGGTTCCCGACTACATCCCCGACAAATAGAACATTAAGTGTGTCCAGATTCTTTTCTCCTATGAATTCCGTGTTTGGCAACCGGTTTAAAAATATAATCCCGAAAGGGGAGAAATAGAAGGGAATCCGAGAAATGCGGCTCACTCATTCAAATTGAGACTCACCTGTCGGAGGTGCCAAACCAAATGGGAATCGAACAGAAAGTGAGTCCCGGCTACTCCTCCGTGGCAATTTAGCCGATGCTATGTTCCTAAATGCCTCCGATGAACTTGGAATATGCCTTTTATAGTCCGCAAATGAACCAATTTTAGTTTGAAGTTCCGGCATATTCGTTGAAGGGACTTGGCAAGTATGAGGAAGTTTACATATATATTGGAGAAGCAGTAATGGAACGTTATCTCATGATAGTACCGTTGCTCGCAGCTGTCGCAAGCATTGTGTACTATGGTCTTTCAAATAAATCCGGGACGTATCTCCGGCAAGCGAGGTACTTTTTTTACACAGGTGCCGGTGCGACAGTCCTGCTCTTTGCATATTTTCTCTACCTGATTCTGTCCCATCAATACCAATATACGTACGTCTGGAGCTACAGCGCGAACAATCTCCCGGCTTCACTCCTGGTTGCGTCTTCCTATTCGGGACAGGAAGGAAGTTTTTTCCTGTGGATACTCTATACATCGATCATCGGATTCTTCTTAATCAGGTACTCGCGCAAACACGAGTACGAGTCAATCGTTCTTCCGATCCTTCTCTTGTTTATGGTTTTTGTCATGGCGATCCTGACCATCAAGAGCCCCTTCACGAAAGTCTGGCAGACTTATCCGGATGTCCCGGTGGGAACAATCCCACAAGACGGACGCGGTCTCAATCCGCTTCTGCAGAATTTCTGGATTGTAATTCACCCGCCGATACTGTTCCTCGGATTCGCAACTGCAATAGTTCCCTTTGCCTATGCCGTTGCAGGACTCGTAAAGAAAGATTACATCAATTGGGCAAGCTATCTGCAGCCATGGCTTATATTGAACATCCTGACGCTTGGCGCGGGAATCATCATCGGGGGCTACTGGGCATATATCACACTCGGTTGGGGGGGATTCTGGGGATGGGATCCCGTCGAGAACTCATCGTTGATACCATGGTTGTTCTCTGCGGCTGCGTTGCACACGATCCTGGTTGCCAGAAGGGCCAAGGGCTTCTTAAAGACAAGTTTCGTCTTAACGATCATAAGCTTCATCCTCGTTCTGTACAGTACGTTCCTGACACGCAGCGGAGTTCTAGGAGACACTTCAGTACATTCTTTCGTCGATCCTGGACAAAGTGAATATATTATTCTTCTCGCTATGATCGGAATGTTTTTGCTCTTGGGTTTCATACCATATTTCAAGAACAAGTCTTCAATCCCGAGCGTGGGGGTCGGCCACAATTTGTTGTCGCGAGAGAACGCGTTGTTTTTAGGCGCAGCTTCCCTCTCTGTGCTGTCGCTTTTCGTCCTCGTAGGAACCTCCTCTCCCATAATCACTGGACTGCTCCAGGGAAAACCAACTGCGGTTGACTCCTCATACTACGTGACGACAAGCCTCCCGCTCGGGTTCCTCATTATTGCACTCATCGGTTTTGCACAGCTCCTTTGGTGGGACAGAGCAGACAACAACGTGTTTAGAAAGAGACTAACGTTGCCTGTTGCCGCAGCACTTCTCTCGATCATCGTCTCTCTCTTGCTTTCAGTTACAAATATTGCGGTCCTTATCATAACGGCCGCCGCTGCGTTTGCTTTTGTAGCTCATACTGCCGCTCTGTTCAGAATTGTAAGGGGAAATCCGAAATTTATCGGCGGGCCAATCTCGCATGCGGCTCTTGCACTGATGTTTATCGGAATAGTCGCATCAACTGCACTTGAGACGAAGACAACGGTACAGCTTCCGAAAGGAATACCCGTGAAAGTACTCGGCCACGAAATGACTTACACGGGCAAGACGAAGGTGGATAAAAAGGAAGCCTATCTCGTTCAGGTTAAAGATGGAAACACCGTCACTCAGCTCAGACCGATTATGTACTACAGCGATTACGATCAGGGTACAATGCGGGAGCCTGATATAAAAAGTTACTTCGGCTATGACTTCTATGTGAGTCCTGTCGCTTTCAGCGAAGGAAACTCAATGGGTATGTCCGGTAACGGAGTAAGTGTTGTAACTTTGGAAAAAGGAAAGCCAACACGACTTGCAGACAGCACGCAGTTGACGCTGACAGGGTTTGATATGAACCAGGCCAGTCACAGTGCCATGAAGCAGGGCGGAAGCTTTGGAGTTGCCGCGGTAATAAGCGCGACGAAGGAAGGCAAGACCATACAGGTAGCGCCCGAGTTGAATTTCACCAACGGTAATCGAGAGACCGTACCTGCGACAGCGTTTGGCCACATGATGGCAATTATGAATATGAATGTGGGAATGGGCGGACCGGGGAGCACGTCCTCTGTAACACTCGTCGTTCACTCCGCCGGCGTGAGCAGCGCCGCAGTAACTCCGGTGTTGACAGTCGAAATAGACAAGAAGCCCCTGATCGATCTCCTTTGGGCCGGGACGATTCTGCTATTCATCGGGCTTGCGATTTCGATGTACAGGCGCTTCACCGAAGAAAGCGTATCCAGGAAGTTGTCACCTGTCACTGTTTCTCCTGAAACAAAAGCAGCAGAGACGGAGAATGTCCAAGGTTGATTTTCAATATATAGACGATGTGAAGACCATCGTTTGCAAACAGTGTTCTAAGAGCGACAAGTACGGCAAATGTTTGGCGCCGCCGGAGACAAAGTGTGTTCTTGAGACGTACCTCCCTCAGGTCACAAGGGCTCTCGAAACGGCGCACGGCGGAAAAGTCGATGACTATCTTCTTTCATTGAGAACCGAGGTATGCTCGGTGTGCAAGGAGAAGACTGAGAATGGTTATTGCTATACTAGTGACAGCTACGGCTGCCCGCTCGAGTCGTTTTTCCGCACAGTTGCAGATGCCGCGGTCAGTCTGGATGCGGCATAGAACGCGAGCTATCTCGCGAAAAAAATTGCATTGACAGCTCGATCCTCATCCTGAGAATCGACTGCTCCTCCTCAACGCGGCCTGGCCTCCTCCGGGCCGCGTTCCTTTATTCCCTTAATCCCACGTCCACTTCCACAGCACCGAGCACCCTCTTCAATTCTGCCGGATCAATCTCAACAAGGAATCCCCTTTTCCCTCCGTTAATGTGAATCCTTCGCAAATCAAAGATTGTTTTTTCTGCATACATCGGAAGCTTCTTGCGTGTGCCGAAGGGGCTTGTGCCGCCGAACTCGTAGCCGGTATGTTTCCGGGCAACATCGGCCGTGCAAAGCTCAATGTGCCTGGCGCCGATGATGCGCGCGAGCTGTTTTGTGGAGACTTCCAAATCACCGTGCATGAGGACAATCAGCGGCTGCTTCTCGTCAGTCTGCAGGACGATAGTTTTTATCACCTGGTGCTCCGGCACTCCCAGCGCTTCGGCGGATATGCGTGTTCCACCATGCTCGACGTAGGTGTAAATGTGCGGGACGAAATCGACTCTGTTTTCTCGAAGCTGCCTGACTGCAGCGGTTACCGGATAATCAATTCGCATTGGGCCCGGCGGTTAGTGGACTGAACATATCTCTTTCGTTATCTTGTCGCCTTCTTATCTTCATCAGTCTTCTTCTTAAGCAGGACGTTCTTCGCATGTATTCCGTATCTTTTCAGATCTATTTTCCCGCCGTCAAACTTTATCCCTTCCATTTCGAGAAGCTGCATCTGCCTGTCGTGCCCATCGGTGTTTTTTCTAAGCGAGATCATCCCCTTCGAGTTGATGACGCGGTGCCATGGCACACCCGAATTTGCTTTCAAATTATGGAGGGCGTATCCCACTAAGCGAGCGTGCTCTCGCAGCCCGCATAGACGTGCGACATCGCCGTATGTTGCTACCCTTCCCCTCGGAATTTGTTTGACAGCGAGATAGATGTTTTTATAGAGAGGTGATTCCACCTTCGGCTTCTTCATGACGATAAATTAGGTAAGTCGGGAGCAAATGCAAACTCTGTAAGTATGTCGCAAGTTTGCGGACGCGATTCCCGGCTGCTTCGAACCCATCTCTCTTTGTCCCCCCACTCGCTAATTTTTGTGAATAGAATTATGGGGAATGAAAGAGGAGTCGGTAGACTGCATTGTAACAGGCCTTCTCTAAAGCGTAAATTGAACCTGGTTATGTTGATCATACTGGACTTGCTTTCGGCCGTGGGCTTCTTGACATCGTTTTATTTCGTGCGTGTTCGGAAAGAGGTTGTTCGCCCTGACCATCACTTGATCCCGATATTTTGTCGCATGAAGGAAGGCGAATGCTTAACCGTCCTGAATTATCGTCAGTCTGACTTCTTCGGCGTGCCCAATTATGTCCTCGGACTGTCACTGAAGTGGTAATCTGATGCTGAACAACTATTTCACGCTTCTTCAGATTTGTGCTGAGGCCAGAGAAAGAATCATGGGAGCAAAGGTTGGCAGAGCTTTGTCGCAGAGGAAAGGTACGCTTGAAATTCTATTTGACCTAACGAGCGGCGATAGAGCTAAGGCTGTTGTTTCGTGCGTGCCGCAGAAGAATTTTTTCTATCTTGAGGTTATCAGAACCGGGAAAGAGAAAGGTGCAAATGTTTTGCACCAGGCAATTGGGAAAGCGGTACAGTCAATACGTGTCGTCGAGAACGAGCGCGCGGTCGACGTCGAATTCACGGATGGAACATCTCTCATTTTACAGCTTTTCGGGTCGTCTGCAAACGCGTACTACACAGATCAGCAAGGAACGATTCTCGATTCCTTTTTGAAACCTGGTGAACATATCGGGCAAAAACTTTCACCGGTTCCAGAAGTAGCGAAGACCTTTCCGGAGAGCAGTGATGCTCTGAAGACTAATCTTCTACAGATCGAAGGCACACTGCTTAGGAAACTGCCCAAGGCCGTTCCCGGGTTTGATCTCCTTTTATCGCGGGAAGTTCTCTTCCGTTATCGCAAGCTGTATGAAGAATCGATCAAGATAGAGGAAGACAATCCGGGATTGGAATCTCCAGGTGACTATGAGCATCTCTTCGAGACTATAGTTGGCATGCGAAGCGAACTTCTAAACCCAAGACCGGGAATCTATGCCACCGACACGGGCCCACTAACTTTCAGCCTGGTTCCACTTGAGCACATCGGATCCGTTAGGTTCGAAGCGTGTGATTCGGTCAATGACTGTGTGAAGAGGTTCGCAACAACTTCGGAGAGGTCGGCGGATATTCTCGGTCTTAAAAGAAATGTATCCGCGAAACTTGCGCGAAATCTTGGATCGCTGCAGCGGACTCTCGCAAAAATTGAGACAGATATTTCGAATGATCGTACCGCCGTTTATCAGGCGACTGCAGAATGGATAATGGCCAACCTGGATAGCTTCCGGCCCGGTGCCGATTCTGTGACTGTAAATGTCAAGGGCAAAGTCGTTGAGGCACGCTTGGATCCGTCAATCTCTCCGATACGCAATGCCCAGCTATTTTTCGAGAAGTCAAAGCGTGCGAAAGCCTCGGTTCGACAGGCTGACGAAAGAAAATCACAAATCGCCCATGAAATCGAAAAAATGAAGTCTCTGGTTCGCGAGGTTGATGACAGTTATGATCCCCTGTTTCTCGCCTCGCTTTCGAAAAAGGTGATCAAAGACGATTCTGATCATCTTCCATTCAGGGTGTTTGAGAAGAGCGGATACAAAATATACGTCGGCAAGGATGCCCGGAGTAATGATCAGCTTACATTTGGTTTTGCAAAGCCGAATGATGTTTTTCTCCACGCTCGCGGTGTAACCGGTTCGCATGTGATCATAAGGAATTCCTCACGCGATTATCCTGAAAAGCGAGTCATTGAATATGCTGCCATGGTCGCAGCCCATTACAGCAAAGCGAGGACAAGCAATATCGTGCCTGTGGCGTATACTATGAGAAAATTTGTGAAGAAAGGAAAAGGGACGCCGGGCCTGGTGGTGATGAGCCGGGAAGAGGTAGTATTCGTTAATAGCGGCGACTGGGCCAGGCAATAACGCATTGGTTGACAACTTCGGCATTCCGAAAATGTCGGCGGACATGGGGCGGACCTCTGCATTTGCGAAATCGCCCGCGCCGACTACGAGGACTGTCGGAGGCGGTCTTGTGGAAATAGCCGTCCATCCTGGAAAATGGAAAAAAGGGATAGCCGCCGCACCGGATGCATCCATATCAAAGTGGTGGGTCATCACCAACCTTTTTTCCCGAGGACAGAAATCGAACGGCAGCTCGACGCGACAAAGGACTTTCCCACGGTAATATTTCCAGATGTGAAGTAATCTTTACAAGGCAGCAACCGGAGATTGGTTATCTGTTTTGGCTGGTGGTCCTCATATCTCTTTGTTATCATGTTGCTTAGCTGCAGTCCTCCATTGGCCAATTAGCCATTCTTGATGGCACAGAATTGCCGAAAGGCTATATCGAGAAATGATGTCACTCTTTTGCAAAACATTGGTTTTGATAGATAACCCTGATGTGATCAAGGTTGTCACCGAGGCTTTTCCTCAGCCGAAGTACGAGCTCCAATTTGCTGAGAACCTGGATGAAGCTGCGTCTCTGGCGATCTCCGACTATGTTGACTTGTTCATCGTCGACTCTTTGAATGCCGGGAACGAAAAACTTGTGCCGGTCAGAAAGTATCTGCCGACGTTGGTTGTGGAACCTGAATATGTCCAATTGGGTGTCGACAAAGATTTTACTACAGAAGTCAATAAATTGAGAAACGTCGCGCAGAAACTCTTGCGGAAGAGTTATATCAACTGGATTATAGACACGTTGGAGAACACCAACTAAGTTGAGTTTCACGGCTCTGGATTCATCCTAACAGGAAATCCGGGACGGGAACAGGAGGCAATTTATGAGCGAGATTATCCCGATGGTTGCGGCGGTCCTTTCGCTCTTGCTTATAGCTTTGTACGGAGTCTTGAGTTACCGTCGGGTGCTGAGAACGGAGCATCAGATAATAAGCGGGATCGAGTCCCTCACAGGTCTGGGCAGATCGGAAGAGTATTCTATCGAGGCAGTCTTGCGCGAAGTGCTCGAGAGACTCGTCAAGGGATACAATTCACCCAAAGGAACCCTGGAGTTTCACAGCAAATCGTTCGGAGATTTTTCGTTCGTTGTCGTGCCTGATCGCGGACCGCTGGGACTTCAGAGGAAGTTAGGTATACCAAAGTATCTGAGATTCGGGAGTAGTGCCCGTGGTGTTCATGATGAGAGAAAACGCCTTGCCTTCATCATAGACGATGATAGATATTCATGTTGCCTGGATGTCACGACTGGCCGCGTTATCCTCAACCACGAACGCCTCTATATGCAGGAGCTCATAAGGGAGAAAGTCTCCAACCTGCTTCTCGATAAACTGTACCATGAAACGGCGTCGACTCCGACAGATATCGTCCCCGCATCGGCGGGCGTTATGGGGCCTTACAAGAAAATGTTGGACGCTGCACGCCGGTTGTTCGTAGCGGAAGACTTGAAGCCCTTTCTGACGGAGATTCAGAGGCTTACTCAAGCTGACGGAGCAGCGGTGATGATTCGGGGGGCAGACGATTCACGGTTCGGCATACTTGAGAAAGTCGGTTCTATAGTCGAAGTTCCGAAATCAATCCTTGAAGGAACCGAAAGCCCCGGTACAATTACTTGTGAAGGATGCGTTAGTGTCCCGATAAAAACAGGGATGAATGTAACCGGCTTCCTATTGGCGATGAACCCGAAAAAAGGAAGCATCGGCTTAATCCAGGCGGCTGCAGGGCTGCTTGAGACTTTCCGGACGTTCCAGGATGAAAAGAATGAAATGCATTCGCGTGAGGTAAACATTCTCGCAGAGGCACGGCGGTTAGAAGCTGCAGACAAAATGAAATCTCAATTCCTTGCAAATATGAGCCATGAAATACGGACCCCGCTTAATTCGATAATAGGTTTTGCCGAGATTTTGTACGAGGAACACGATACTCTTTCAGAAAAGCTATTCAGGGATTTCAGTGCAAACATAGTTTCAGCGGGAAAGGATCTCCTGAATTTGATCAACGACGTATTGGATATTACAAAAATGGAGACCGGCAAAATGGAATTAGATTCCGAGAGCTTTTCGATCCATGATGTAATAGAGAGTACCCGGCGAACTCTTATTCCCCAGCTTGGCCGCAGATTGATTCACCTGGATGTGGACGTGGATGACCGGCTGGATATACTTAACGCCGATCCTGTGAAGTTCAAACAAATTCTTTATAACATACTCAGCAATGCCATTAAGTACAGTCCGGATGAAGGTATGGTAAAGCTCAAGGTAGTGCAATCAGGAAACGGGATCGAGATGAGAATCAGCGACAATGGCGTTGGGATAAAGCATGACGATCTGGGAAAACTATTCCACCCCTTTGCTCAGCTGGACACGAAACATGGTGGCACCGGGCTCGGTCTTGCCCTCACTAAGAAACTGGTCGAGCTTCACAACGGGTCAATCCGGATCGACAGTATTTATGGCAGCGGCACAACTGTCATAGTCTACCTTCCGTTATTTCAGACAAAGACGGATCTTACCGAAAGCTCCTTGCTTGCCGAGATGAGCAATGCAGGGGGTGTGTAACGGCACGAGTTATTCCCTGAATGATCTACATCAATGGTAATTTCCGACCGGTTTGTTAACGTTACAAAAGTTGGGACCAGAAGGGTGCCACGCTAATGGTGATGATTATGCCCCCTCGAGCTGGCGCCGCCTGTTTGCTGTTAGGTGGCGCTGGCTCTCCTTTTTCGGGAGCAGGGCAATTCTCTAGCCATAGAGGCGCGTCAGGGACGATTCAAGATTGCGGAGATCCGATACCGGTGAGCTGCTGCCGGCTTCGGTCAGGATGGACGTGATCAAGTCGGAACGAACCATGTCAAAGTACACGTTCTTTACGTCAAATTCAGGATTCGCATAGATTTCATGCGGGCTTTCCTCTTTGTTGACAAAGTCCGCCTCTCCCTTTTCGTGGTCGAATTTTAGCACGCTAGTCACCACATAGAAGTTCTTGTTCATCACCTTGCAGGCTGCCGCAAGTGCCAATGATCCAATCTTGTTCACAATAGTGCCGTCGAATAGTATGGCGTCGGCACCCACGAAGGCAGCGTTGATCTTATTAATGAAAAACCCGATGGATGCATCTGAAACAAGTATAGCCTCATGCCCAATAGCCTTCAGCGATCTGGCCGTTTGCCTTCCTTCGAAAAGGGGTCGTGACTCCATCACATACACTGTCGCAAATCGATTCTCCCTTGCAGCAGCTTCGAAGGTCTTTATGACGAACTCACTCTGACTTAGCGTGGCGTATGAATGTCCTTTAGCGATCAAAGCGGCCGCTTGTGAGGCAGTCCTCGCTGATGCGTCATCCACTTTCTTTCGGAGCGTGGCTATATATGGGCAGACTTCATTAGAAGTCAAGCGGTCGGAGGCGGAAATGATCAGCCTGGTTATGTTAGTAAGTGCTGCCATCTGTGATTGAGCATTGGATAGAGTTGTGGATATAGACCTTAGTTCCGATTTGAATTCGGATTCCACCGAATGCTTCATGCAAAAATCCAGGAGGAGGTCGAGCGTATCCTTCAGGATCTGCTGTGCACTCGATATGTTGTCGGTGGCTATACGATTAGCTCTGTCGAGATATTCATTCTTCATTTGCTTTTCGAGGTTAAGGTTGTGATCCGACGGTGGAATAGTTTAAAGAGAGGAAGCGAAAATTGCAATCATCCGAGGCAAGAAGTCGTGCCAATTTGGAATTAGATGTTGAAACAAGTTCAGCATGACCGCTCTAGTTGTTTTGGGACAGCTTCAGTCCGCGAGACAAGGTTGAATGTCAAAGTATCTTGGTTCAGAGGAAAGAACTTCGGCGGCCCGTCATCGGTAAGATCGTTGTCTGCGTTCTTGTCAATGTAGAGAAGATCGCCACTTGCTGTGGTGCGCACCATAATGACGATGTCGGGGTCTTTTGATACGTCCCTGCTGTAGAAGACTTTGAGAAATTGTTCTCCCCCAACCTTGCCCGGAGGAAGCTTTACCGGCTTGGCCGGAGTCGGAGTGAACGCCTCCACGTGCAAACCCGCGTCATCTAGTGTCGTCAACGAGTCGAGTGGGATGTGGAATATCTGCGCTTGACCGGTGCACACGATAAACAGTATGATTAGAAAAAAGAGAAGCCCGTTGGTTCTCATTTGCCCCTCCTTTTTCTTGTGCTCACAAGGATTGTCCTTGTTGCGCTCGGTGCGGATAATAGCTTAGAACATGATCCTTGCACCAACATTGAAATATCTTGCCGAGAGAAGATTCGGGACCTCTATCGGCTGGTTAGACACCGGCGCGACCGTGTACCATGAATATGAAACGATGTTGTTCTTGTTGAATACATTGAGAACCTCGATATCAAATGTCAGACTACTTCTCCCTCCCAAGGGGAAATGTAGAGTCAGTCCCATATCAACTCTGTAGTAAAACGGGTATGGATAAACCAGATTGAAATCAGGTACAGTTTCGATTGTGCCTCCCGGCCCCGTAACATTCACCATAGGGTAATAGAGATAACCTGTTCCGAACAGTAACTGAACATGAGCTTCCGAATTGTGAAAGTCTGGCATTGCGTCCTGCAGGAAAATCCGGATAGTGTGGGTTTGATCGAGCAGACTCCTCTGGTACGGTCCGTTCTCTCTCCTATCTCTGGCGACTAAATAGTCGTACCCGATCCAGGTGTCCAGCCGCTGCGACAGTTTTCCTTCATATTGGAGATCAAAGCCGTATACGTATCCGTTGTAGTTGTTTGTGTCGCCGTACGAGAGTTCCAATTGGTTTATGTAGTAATACGGGAGCTGCCTGCTTAGACTCTTGTAGTAGACCTCAGCCATAAAGTGTGTATCATCGGGATATCTCCTTTCGTATCTCAGCGAGTACTGAACGGCCAACTGTGAAAGAAGTCTCTTCGCCTGGGCCAGTGTCTTGTTCTGAGTCTCATAGAAAGAAGGCGGCTGGTAGTAGTATCCCCACCCGAGGCTAAACGAATTCGTCGAGTCCGGTACAAATGTCGCGGAAGCGCGCGGCGACAGAAGGAACTCGTTGTCAAAAAAGTACTTTAGCCCGCGTACACCTAAATTGACTGCCAGATCAGGGGTAAGACTTGCTTCCTCCAGCACATATCCGGAGATCGAGTTGAACGTGAAATTCTGGCTTTGATTTGCAAAATAGGAAGGCCCTGGAGGCGGAACATAAATGGTTGAATCGTTCAAAACATTGTCCATGAAAGAGTATTTCATGGCGATTCCCGCTTTCGTGTTATAGGTCCCATAATCTGAATCAAAGTCTGATTTCAATTCGAGCCGATTCATTGTGAGCGAGTTGTTGGCAAATTCGTAACCTGTGCCTATCTGGCTCACGTTGCTGTTAGGCGTGTAGGAGCTCGGTGAGTAAAAGATGCCAAAGGATAAATTTTCGTTGTACGACTCTTGATCGGAATAGTAAGCGAATGAAGTTGAGAGGCTGGAATGCCGACCGAGAGGCGTTGTGAGTCTCAATCCGAGAAGATTGGTGTCGTATCTATATTTGTCCGAGCCGGCAAAATTCAGGCTGATGCGTTCGAAGTTTAGGTATGAATTTATAGCAAAGTCGCCGGTCCAGCTTTGCGGAGTCAGGTCAAAGGTGTTGTTCGCTGTAATGAAGAGCATCTCCAGTTTGATGTCGCTGGGAAACTTATATGTGCCGAGGAGTTGAAAATCCGTATACCTCGGAATGTAGTTCCCCTTTGTTTGAAGCACACTTGTGAACGATGATGGGTAGGCATAACGGAAGCCTGCAATCCAGTTAAGCTCTCCGATCCCGTCGTGAAGAGTAATTCCGAGGTCGAGGAGGCTGGCATTCACCTCGCCCCCAAGTCCTCGTGGCTGGTCTTTCTTGTAATTGACAACCAGAACGGAGGACATCTTGTCTCCGTATTCTGCAGGAAATGTTCCATCGTAAAAATTCAGGTCTGCGACCATGTTCCGGTTGATTATCGATTGGCTCTCCTCAATTCCCTGCTGGATGAGATATGGACGATAGATTTCGAAGCCGTCGAGGTAGATCAGGTTGGAAGTGAAGTTTTGTCCGCGGACATTGTATGCGCTCGATAGCTCGTTGTCCGAGCTTACGCCGGGCAAGATGGTCACACTCCTGAGAACGTCCGAATAGAGCGCGGGAATGTTCTGTAAATCCTTTGTCGGAATAGTGCTCAAGCCGGGCGAAGGTTGAATCTTATTTGCACTTATTACGACTTCATTTGTGATGTACGCGCTCTGGACAAGGTAAACCGATAGATAGAGCTCGCGTTGGTTCTTCTGGACCGTTACCTCTTTCGTTTCGGATTCATACCCGACGTGGCTAAACCGAAGCACGTATTTTCCCGGCTGCAAGTCCAGGGCAAAATCACCGAGGCTGTCGGTGACTGTGCCATGATTCATTTTCAGGACCTGGATATTCACTCCGCTTATTGGAAGCTTACTCTGTGAATCCATTACTTGTCCCTTGACGACGGCCTGGTTCGTCTGTGCCAGTAAAGGCAAAGGGAGCAATAGAACTGGCAAGATGATTTTCGTTGCGTAAGTAGTTCCGGAGAAAATCATGGAATTGACGGTTGCCATTAAATTTTCGAGTGCAGTCAAAGAGACACACCAAGCCAAATGTCGAGAGCTTTGTTGCTAATCCTCATGACTCCATCGTCGTACGAATTCGCAAAATCCGTGTCATGCCGGATTTCGGCCGATATGTCAACGGGCAAAATGGATTTGGCTTGCACTCCTGCTCCCGTACTCCAGCCGAGCATCCACCTCTTGAAATTTGCATATACCGCCGGTGACTCCGGTTCGATCTGCAAGTCGCGATAGCTAACCAGGTAATCGATTCTCGGGCCAGCGATCAGGTATGGCTGCAAAAGGCCTGAGATGGGTTTGAACTTACCCATGATCGGCAAAGACAGGTAATCCAGGCTTCCTTCGGTTGAAGAGTAACCTACTACGTTTGGGTTTACATACTGATAGCGGGCACCCCTTTGATCGTACTCAAGTTGAGTGATGATCGACAGGGAAGGGAACTTGAACCATTCTGCAAAGGCTGCAACATTTAAACCCGGTACGGAAGAGACTGAATTTATTGTCCACAACCAACCCGGGCCAGCATTAGGATTCGGGCCACTAATGGGACCGCGAATGTTTGTTTGCAATGCCGAAGTGTGTGCCGCCTTCACGCCGTAATCAGTTAGCAACTGTGCATTACAATCGATGGCGTACCCGGACAATACTGCGGTTGCCAGGACAAAAATTCTTCTCATGATATTAGCCTCCCATTGTGTAATTCGCTAAAGTTTCACGTTCCATCAAGAACTTCCGAAGCGGCGTCATGATTCTAATAGAGATTCATAACCGTCAAGCTTGACTTCACGCGATTCTTCGAATTAATTCCAATATCAATCGAGAAAGCCAAACGCAGAAGTATGTTCTCGGATTTGTAGCTAAGGGAGGATTAGAGTTGTCGCCCTGGTTGAATATCCATACAAAATGGTATCACATTTCTGTCAATGAGTCAAGACATGATTGTAAGATGTAGACTGCTGGAACTAATTGGATCATTTTCTGTTGGATTTTATGGAAAGATTGACAACCATGGAGAGCAATGAGCGACTATAAATACATAATCGTCGGCGGAGGGATGACTTCCGATTCGGCGGTAAAAGGGATCAAGGAGTACGATTCGAATGGAACCATCGCCATTTTCAGCGAAGAAAAAAGCCTACCGTACAATCGGCCGCCCCTATCCAAGGGACTCTGGAAGGGTGAGAAGATTGAAAGTATCTGGCGAAAGACCGACGAACACAAAACTGATTTCTTCCCCTCGACCAGAATAACCTCCGCAGACCCGTCCGGGAAATCGGTGAAGGCTGCTGACGGGCAGTCCTACACATACGAAAAACTTCTTCTCGCTACCGGTGGCGCTACCCGAAGGTTTCCGTTCGGCGGAGATGAAGTCATCTATTTCCGCACATACGAAGATTACAGTAAGCTTCGCACCGCCTCGGAGAAAACAAGAGAATTTATAGTTGTCGGCGGCGGCTTCATAGGTTCTGAAATAACTGCGGCACTCGCGATGAACGGCGCAAAAGTAACCATGATACTTCCTGAGGAAGGAATTGGCGGAAAAGTCTATCCTAAAGGGTTGTCTTCTTACCTTGTAAAATACTATTCGGAAAAAGGCGTTGAAGTCCGTGCAGGCGAGGCAGTAGTCTCCATCGACCGAAAAGGATCTGCGTACGCTGTGGGAACCAAGAGCGGAACAGTTTATTCAGCCGGTTGCGTCGTCGCCGGTCTTGGAATTACTCCAAACGACTCCCTTGTGAAGTCTGCCGGTCTCGCAACCGACAACGGGATTATCGTCGACCACTACCTGCGCACTACGAACCGTGATATCTTTGCGGCAGGCGATGTCGCCAACTTTTACAGCTCGGCTCTTGACAAGAGAGTGCGTGTAGAACATGAAGACAATGCCAACACGATGGGAACCATCGCGGGTCATAACATGACAGGAAAAGAAGAGAAGTATGATTATCTTCCGTTCTTCTATTCCGACCTCTTCGATCTTGGATACGAAGCAGTTGGAGAACTTGATTCGCGGTTGGAAACCTATGAGGATTGGATTGAACAATACCGGAAGGGAGTGGTGTATTATCTTGCCGATGGATTGGTCAAGGGGGTGCTTCTGTGGAATACCTGGGGGAAGGTGGAAGAGGCCCGCGAGCTGATAAACTCAAAGAAGACTCTGACTAAGGATTCGCTAAAAGGAAAAATAAAAGATTGAGCTGGAAAGAAGGTTACCCCAACCTGGTCCGATGCTTGCTTAGGGTAACCTTCAATTTGGTGATCTTCGATTATCAGGCGAAGACTTTGCCGCCGAGGACGAAGATGCTGAACAATCCCCAGACGATCCAGATCCCGAAGACCCACACTGCCGCTTGACTGGTTTTCTTGTCGGATAATTTCC
Source organism: Bacteroidota bacterium (assembly GCA_021818875.1). Classification (GTDB taxonomy): domain Bacteria; phylum Bacteroidota; class Ignavibacteria; order Kryptoniales; family JAKASW01; genus JAKASW01. Next base: position 1,621 of record JAKASW010000023.1, on the reverse strand, counting down.
CGAGGCCGATAGATATCAGAACGAGACTCCAAATAGTAAAAAGATCGATCTTGCTAAGCAGGAGGTGGGACTTGGTCAGAGATCCCGCCGACGAGAGCAGCCCCAGGTTTAAACCGGCATTCAACTGAGACAATGCCACCATAAGAACGATTCCTACTACAAGACTCACAACGGAAATCCAGTTGACAAGTCCGACGACGCCCATAGCCTGTGTGTAGTTCATCACTCCCTTAAGAGCAAATTTTCCCACCACTAACCAGACTGACGATAGAATGAAGAAAAAGATGAAGACTCCGAAGAAAGCCCCGGCAATTCCGATTTCCATGAAAGTACCCTGGTTGTTTTCCATTACCTTCTTAGCTTGCTTAGCTTGTTCGGCAGTCATCTTTCCGTCGCTCACGTTCTTTTCAATGCTCCGTTCCATTATCTGCAAGGTTTGATAACGGAGATCGGGACTGCTATTAACGACGTAGACGCTGATGCTCGTAAGAATAGCCATTACAAGAACCGGCACGAACCAGTCAGCAAACTTCAGCCCGCCGCTCTTGATTGATTGGAAAACTTTCGAGGGCTCATAGAATACGCCAGCAGCTTTGTCCAGAAAAGTCATGGGCTCTTCGGATGGCTGTTCCACTGTAACAGGTTGCTCAGACATTTGACCTTCCTTTCTGCTAAGTTAATAGTGTGATGTATCGAGTAACTATTGAACTGTTCCCGCATATAGCCATGGACGATCCACGAACGTAAAACCGAAGTAACTTATGATTGATATGAGTACGGATGTCTTGTAAAGAATAGTCCAAACATGATCCCCACGGCGAACGCCACGACGACGAGGACTATCATGACGATGATGAGAATCTTCTGAATCCGGAAGAAGCGGCTCTGCTGCTCAATGGCGTTCTGAAGCTGGTTTATGTTTCGCGAGTCCGCGTAGTAGTTGAAGGAGTCGCCGGAATCCCGCAGCCTGATTCCTGAGATTAGCCACGGAATTCCGATTAAGGTGCCGAAGATCGAGAGACAATACAACCCGCCAAGAATGATGTACGCAATGCCCATGAATCTCATGTCACGGGCCATGTTGAATAAAGTTACATTGGAAATCGAAAGTGCGTTTTGTTGGGCTGGCTGGGCGGAATCTGTTTTGCTCGTATCCATGTCCATTACATAGCCTCCGTGTTTGAAGAAGTTAGTCAGGACATGGCAGAAGTGCAAACGAATTCATCTTACGACCGTTACCCGCTTAGCCATGACTTGCTGGTGACGGTCACATTAATCTTTCTTAAATTGTTTCAAACAGGAGTGTGCCATGCCTTCAAAACGTTTTTTCATTCTCGATGGAACTGCACTTGCTTATCGCGCGTACTTCGCCATGATCAGTCATCCGCTGGTAAACTCCAAGGGACAGAACACCAGCGCAGTGTTCGGCTTCGCGAACTATCTTATGAAGATTATCAGCGATGAAAAACCGGATTATATCGTAAGCGTATTCGACACCGGAGAGCCGACCTTCCGACACAAGATGTATCCGGAATACAAGGCGACCAGGGAGAAAATGCCAGAAGACATGATTTCCCAGCTGGGTCACATCAAAAAGATGCTCAATGCATTCGGAGTCCCC
>JAKASW010000022.1 GCA_021818875.1 Bacteroidota bacterium | reverse complement strand
TCGTGATTCTGTCGAAGACCGGTTTAACGCTCTCCTTTGCCTGTTGTACTTCCCTATCGTATTCAGCCTTCTCTTTGTAAATAGGAAACGAAAAAGGAGCAATCACATCTTCATGCGTCCAAACGGTACCCACCTCATAATGAAGGGGTATCTGGTTTTGTGATGGTGTGAGGGCGGTGATCACGGCTACGAGAGCGGCGAGAAGCAGGAAACGAACTACCCCACTTGTTTCAAAGTCGACGTCCTTCAACCTCCCACTCATATATCGTAAGCCCGGGAAACGTTTCATCCTCGTCCAGATGTCACCGGCTGCCTTCATCTTCCGGGAGCTCCCGTATATTTACCATCGGTTCTAAGATGGAACAGGAACTCAAAGAACTCCGCGGCTCCATCCTGGTCATTTGTATTCTCGGTGATGATGTCGGCCCGCTGCTTCAGCTCCCATACGGCATTCTTCATACCTATTTTTACACCGGCACGCTCGAAGGCCGCGATGTCGTTGGGGAAATCCCCCAAGACGGCAACTTCGGTTCGCTTCACATGAAAATGTTTCTCGAGATGAGCAAGTCCGGTTGCCTTTGAGTGGCTCTTGTTCTTCATCTCGACGTACCATCGATTATCGTATTGTGAACTGCGATATAGCTTGGAGTCGATCCTGGCGAAAAAACCTGCGACCTTGCGGGCAATTGCTTTTATCGACCGGCGGGAATCAGCGCCAATGACCAACTGGATGGTACGATTTGCGAAGGACATCAGGTTGTCCGATTCTTGCGTAGCGAGTTGCAGCGTTTCGACATAACCGGGAATCATCGTTTCGAATTCACGGTGTACCATTTTGTCATCGACGAAGAGAATGATGCCGGCAAGCCTCTTGTCAGCCTCAACTATCGCCCGTCTCACAATTGAAGGCTTCATATAGCTCGCAAAGATGTTGACTTTGGAGTGGGGCGTTCGGACAAGGCCGCCGTCGAGCGAGATAATTGGGGAAGCGACACCGAGCCCGTCGGCGATGCGCTCGGCAGAAGAATGGGCACGCGCTGTCATAAGAGCCACCGCTATGCCGGTACCTTTCAGGTCCCGAACGCTATCGAGCGTCCGCCGTGATACCTGACCGCTGTTATTCAGAAGAGTCCCGTCGAGGTCTGTTACTATCAATTTGACTTTTTTCAGTCTCTTCATTACGTCTGGCGATAGATTTTGCATTTCTTGCTTGTACATTCAATAACTAAAACACATTAAAAATACAACCTTCACCCCCCATCTTCTATCCCATTCTTTGCATTTTCTGGCGGTTAATGATAAATTTAAAGCGTTTTCCCACGAAGGGATACCGAAGGGACGTGACCGTTCGGAGCCATCTCCAACAGTGATTAAGGTGATTGTGAGCAAGATTAAGAAGATAGGAGTCTATACGAGCGGCGGTGATGCGCCGGGAATGAACGCTGCGTTGAGGTCGATAGTCCGTACCGCCGTGTACCGCGGCGTTGAAGTTGTCGGCATACAACATGGATACAATGGCATGATTAAGGGCGATTTCGAGCCGATGGGACCCCGATCCGTTTCAAATATTATCCAGCGGGGTGGCACGGTTTTGAAGACGGCCCGTTCAATGGAATTCATGACACGGGAAGGTCGGGCGAAAGCCGCAGCAAACCTCAGCCAGCAGGGAATAGAAGGCCTCGTCGCTATCGGAGGCAACGGTACGTTCCAGGGTGCGACTCTGCTCTATGAAGAACATATGATACCGACCGTCGGTGTACCGGGAACAATCGATAACGATCTATTCGGGACTGATTTTACTATTGGATATGACACAGCAATCAACACGGCTGTCGAGGCAATAGACAAGATTCGCGATACCGCAGACGCGCACGACAGAGTATTTTATGTTGAAGTGATGGGAAGAGATTCCGGGTTTATCGCACTCGATGTCGGCATAGCCGGCGGTGCGGAGTATATTGCCATCCCGGAAATAGAAGAAAACTTCGAGGCGATAAGAGAAAAGTTGACTCAGGGAGGCCGACAGAGGAGCAGCATAGTCGTCATCGCCGAAGGGTGTTTTAAGGGAGGCGCAGTCGATCTCGCGAGAAGGATGAGCGAGTTTGTCCACCTTCATTACCGCGTCACTGTCCTCGGTCATATCCAGCGAGGGGGAAGTCCAACTGCACGTGATCGTGTGCTTGCGACCAAGCTTGGGTCACAAGCAGTCGATTCGCTCCTGGCGGGAGAAGGAAATGTGATGGCCGGTGAAGTCAACGGCAAAGTAGTCCTGACACCCATGCGAGACACGTGGGAAAAGAAAAAGGGGATAGATAATACGTTGGTAAACTTGTCTCAGGTGCTGTCCATTTGAAAAATTTCTTTGTGTTCACGATGAAGGGCAGATGAGCAGATTCTGTAACGCAAAATTCGATTACGGTGTAGTCAGGAGACTTGCCGTACTGGTTATGTTTTCAGCGACGTTCATGCTGGGTGTCGAGGGGTGCAGCATTACACAGCTCACCATCGGAGCAACCGGCGGAATTATCAAGGGAGCCTTCGAAGCCATGAATCGCGAGACCGATCTCCAACTTGCCGCCGATGCCATCCCGGGAGACCTCAAACTCCTCGACGGTCTTATCCTCGAAGCACCGAATGACAAGAGCCTTCTTCTCCTGGGGGCGCAAGGCTATACAAGCTACGCACTCGGGTTTGTCGAGGGCTCCTCCGCATCGCGCGCGAGTCTCTTCTATATGCGGGCAAGAAACTACGGCCTCAGGATTCTTTTTGAGAATAAGGACTTCAAGAAGAACTTCGGCGGCGACCTTGCGGACTTCCAGCAGGCTTTGGACAAATTTGGTAAACAAAATGTGCCGGCGGTATTCTGGACTGCAAATGCATGGGGGAGTTACATCAACCTGAACCGGGACAATGTCGATGCCCTCGCCGACCTGCCAAAGGTGGAGGCAATGATGAAATTCGTATTGAAGTACGAGCCATCTTATTTCTATGGCGGAGCACATCTTTTCTTCGGGACCATACTGGGAAGCCTGCCTGCCATGTTCGGTGGCGACACAACAAAGTCAAGAGAAAATTTCGACAGCGCCATTCAAGCATCCCACGGCAAGTTCCTTATGACTTATTATTACTACGCGAAGACCTATGCCGTTATGACACAGAATAAAGACTTGTTTAAGTCGCTCCTTGAGAAGGTAATTGATGCGCCTGTGAACCTGCTTCCCGATCAGAACCTTGCGAACCAAATTGCGAAAGCGAAAGCGAAGGCTTTGCTGAAAAACGAGAATGATTATTTCTGAGATCAACGAGGATTGAAATGTTTAAGTATGTGAAATACCTGTTTTCTCTTATCTTGATGTCCTTGCTTTTGAATGTTCCACTTCGTGCCCAGCAGTACATAATAAGATTCGCCACCGTCGCTCCAGAAGGCAGTACATGGATGAACGTAATGCACGAGTACGATGCCGCAGTGAGAAAGGACAGCGATGGGAAGTTGGGCTTTAAGTTTTATCCCGGCGGAATTGCCGGCGACGAGAAAGATGTCCTCCGCAAAATTAGAATCGGCCAATATCAAGCCGGCGGTTTCACCGGCGTAGGCATGGGCGAGATCGCTCCTGAGGAACGTATCCTCGATACTCCATTTCTATTCCGTGATACTTCAGAGGTTGACTACATCTATAAAAAGTTCACTCCGATGTTTCGTGAGGCATTCGAGAAAGGTGGCTTTGTGTTCCTCGGGTGGGCCGAAGTAGGCTGGGTCTACGTGTTCACCCAAAAGCCGATCTATTCTGCAAGCGACATGGCAGGTGTCAAAGCATGGATGTGGGAAGGGGATCCGATTGCGCAGGTGGCGTTCAAGGTTCTCAATCTTGCCCCCATTCCGCTTTCGGTGACTGACGTGAACACCTCCCTGCAAACAGGAATGATTAATTGTGTTTATTCTCCGCCTCTCGCGATGATCGCGCTTCAGTGGTTCACTAAAGTCAAGTATATGCTCGATCTTCCCCTTGCGCTCTCAACGGGTTCGGCGCTGATCTCCAAACGGTACTTCGACACTCTTCCCCCTGACCTGCAGCAGATACTTCTGAAGGAGGGAGCAAAGTATATGGCGAAGCTAACACGTCTCAGCCGTGAAGACAACGCTAAGGCCATCAAGGTACTTCAATCGAAAGGAATTATCCTCACCCACCCGAAGTCCAAGAGCGAGCTGGCGCATTATTACCAGACAGGCGAGGAGGCACGACAGATGCTGGTCGGCAAATTATACTCGGCGGATCTGCTGCACCAGATCGAATCTGCTCTGGCGCAGTATCGGAAAGGCCATCCGGGCAAATGAAAGTGTTGAGAGGGATCGAGAACGTTCTCGGAGTCATCGAGAACTCTCTGCTCGTCATCTTTCTGACGGTTACCGTCGGCATGGCGTTCCTGCAGGTGATTCTGAGGATATTCTGGGCGACCGGCATTGTTTGGGCAGACGTGTTTCTCAGGCACCTCGTCCTCTGGATCGGCTTTTTGGGCGCGGCCCTGGCCGCGAAGGAATCGCGTCACTTTTCAATCAACGTTGTCACGAAGCGGCTGCCCCCGCTATTTCAGAGAATCATACAGGTTCTCCTTCATGCCGCCGCTGCCTTGGTTTGCTATTTCCTCTCCGAAGCCGGGATGTCGTTTCTTCGGGATGAGATAAAGTACGACACCGAGCCGCTCTTCACGGTCTTCGGAAAGAATGTACTGCCCTACTACCTTGAGCTGATTATTCCGATCGGCTTCGCTCTGGTAGGGCTGCATTTCCTCTTCAAGGCAATCGAAGTTGCCGTGGCCGGACCCCAAACCGCCGAGGTAGTTTGATCTATATAATAGTCGGCGTCGCAATCTTACTTCTGGTTCTCCTAGGCGAGCCGGTATTTGTTCTCATTGGGGCGGGAGGCCTTCTTCTCTTCAAATCCATAGGGGTGAGCACCTCGGCCGTCATCGTGGAGTTATACCGGCTGGCCAACATGCCCGCACTTATTGCGATTCCGCTATTTACTTTTGCGGGATATCTCCTTGCCGAGAGCAAAGCGCCGGGGAGACTGGTGCGACTGGCGCAGGCATTCTTCGGATGGATGCCCGGCGGACTCGCGATAGTTTCTCTCATATCGACGGCAATCTTTACCGCGTTTACCGGTGCCTCCGGTGTTACTATCGTGGCTCTCGGGGGACTTCTCTATCCGGTCCTCGTAAAGGAATCGTACCCCGATAGTTTTGCCACCGGACTCATGACCACATCCGGCAGCCTCGGGCTTCTGTTCCCGCCAAGTCTTCCGATCATACTCTACGGTATTGTTGCAGGCATCAGCATCGACAGGCTTTTTGCCGCCGGAGTCGCCCCCGGTATACTTCTCATAGTCATGCTATCGGCATACAGCATCTACACGGGCTATAAGTCCAACGTCAAGCGCCAGGCTTTTTCTATTCGTGAGGCACTCGTTTCAGTCAAAGAAGCTGCGTGGGAGATTCCGCTTCCGTTCATCATCATCGGCGGAATCTACGCAGGATATTTCACAGCAACTGAAGCCAGTGCTATAATGGCTTTTTACGTTTTCGTCGTGGAGGTCTTTGTTCGAAGAGACATCAAGTTTTTCAAAGACCTTCCCCGCATCACCAAGAAGAGTATGATGCTCGTCGGGGCAATCTTCGTAGTCCTCGGCACGGCGCTCGGACTGACGAGCTATCTTATCGACCAACAGATACCGATGCTTCTGTTTCAGTTGATCCACCGGTATGTAACGAGCCAGCTGTTATTTCTAATACTTCTCAATCTGTTCCTGCTCGTGATAAACATGATCGAAATCTTCTCGGCAATAATCATCGTCGTGCCGCTGATAGTTCCGATCGCCACGCAGTACGGCATCAATCCGATTCACCTGGGGATCATTTTCCTCCTGAACCTCGAGATCGGCTACATGCTTCCTCCTCTCGGATTGAACTTATTCATATCGAGTTTGCGTTTTGAGAAAGACATCGTGAAGATCTATCGTGCTGTTTTGCCGTTTCTCGCAATCGCCTTGCTGGCGTTGTTCGCAGTGACTTACCTGCCTGATCTGAGTCTCTTTATGACGAGAATTTTGAAAGTGCAGTAGCGAGATGAGTGCTCACCTATTCGTTGCGGCAATCTACGATGCGTTGATGGTGCCGGCCGATAAGCTCGGTTTCGAGCGGGTGCGGAAGATGGTGGCAGAGAAGGCTTTCGGCAGGGTGCTTGAGATCGGGGCGGGCACGGGGCTCAACTTCAGGTTCTTCGAAAATGCTGCTTGTGTTCTCGCTATCGAGCCGGATAATTTCATGTTGCGAAGGGCCGTCTCGCGATTGTCGGAGGTTGCGTCGCGAGATGGGAAAAAATGCGCGGTGCTCGTTCGGGCAGCAGCGGAGACCATACCATTTCCCGACAATTCTTTTGACACGGTGATTTCCACTCTGACTTTCTGCACGATTGGCAATCCGCTGAAAGCTGCCGAGGAAATCCGAAGAGTGATGAAGCCCGAGGGCCGTTTCTATTTTGCCGAACATCCCATAGCCGACAGGCCTTTTCTGGCCAAAGCAGAAAAACTCGTGACTCCGCTTTGGAAAAAGACGGCCGGGGGTTGCCATCTCGACAGAGACATCGTCTCCTATTTCAGATCCGGCGGACTTGACATTGTCGGGATATCGCGGCTCGACGATTTCTTTGTTGCCGGCGAAGCTGCCAAAGGTAAATTCTAAACACATGATGGAACACCAACTGTGAGATACGCAGTCATCTCTGATGTTCATTCAAACTTGGAAGCCCTCGTCACGGTTCTCAAGGAAATAGAGAGCAAGAACGTCGATGAAATTATCTGCCTGGGTGATATCGTCGGGTATGGTGCGAATCCGGATGAAGTGGCTGAGATTGTCAGGAACGAAGCGAAGTATGTTGTCAGGGGAAATCATGACGATGCGGTATTCAACATTGCCAGCTTCGATATCGTCAATTCTTACGCAAAAGCCGCGATAACATATACCCGGGGACTTCTTACTGAAGCGAACAGTAAATGGCTGAAGGAACTTCCGCTGACACAGGCGATTGACAATGTCTTGTTGGTCCACGCTTCTCCTTCGGAACCTGATGGCTGGAACTACATTTTCTCAGAGCAGGATGCCAGGGTCGAACTCGCTTCTTTTGAAGAAAGGGTTTGCCTGATCGGACACACTCACGTGCCTGTTATCTTCAAAGAAAGGATAAGAAACGATCCGGAGCACCGGTGGCGAGAGCTCATTAATGTCGGGAGTGTCGGTCAGCCGCGTGATGGTGACAACAGGGCAAGCTTTGGCGTGATCGACACGGATAATTTTACCTATGAGAATTTCAGGGTAGAATACAATTACGAGACTGCTTCAAGAAAGATCATCGCCGCAGGATTGCCGCCACTACTTGGCGAGAGACTTAAGAAGGGGAGATAGGAAAGCGATATTATCAAGTCGGTATGATTATCAGGGGCTTCCGTTTATGTAGCAGCATACTCAGTATGGAAAAGACCTCCTCGATGGATATGACGTGGCACAGGCAAAAGTGGTCGGGGGGAATAGAATAATGCCGGTTAGGGGGCGCTCAAGTTCATAACATCCTATTTACGAGGACTCAAAGTCTCACCCGGATTGCCAACGGAGTATTGTCCCCATTCAAGCGGGTTTCACACTCTTGTACGATGAATCCCTTTTTCTGGAGCGCTTGTTCGCGGCCCTCCAAAACTAACGTTGCGTTGAAGTGGGTATCGTCATGATTGACTAATCCGATACTGAATGCCGCGTTGAATGCGACAATTTCCGGCCTTGTTAGAACGGCACGTAAAGCAAAGGGTGTGCCTCGGCCGGACTCTCTCGTCTCAATCCCTCGAACTTGTACCCCGTTCTTGACAAGTATTTGCTCGAGATCCGGAAAGGCAACTTTCGCGTTAAAGTGTTGGTCGCCGAAAAGGACAACCCTGATGCTAATATCGCGAGTGCCGAGATTCTTCATTACCATTCCAAATTGTGATGATATTTGACACCGGTTCAATTGCGCGACGTGTCAAGAAAATGGAGGAACTCGGTTAATCCAGAGATCGAAGAATAGAGCTTCTATTCTTCCAGCCTTGTCCCTTTCACCAAATAGTTTGTGACGTAGTCCTTGACTGCTTCCGAGAGCGGCGTAACTCCCCTCGTGTATCCCGCCTTCCGTATCTTGGACATATGAGCACAAGTGTAATACTGGTACTTGTCCTTGATTGATTCGGGCATCTCCACGTAATCGATCTTCACCGGCTTGCCGAGTGCATTGAAGATTGCTCCGGCAAGATTATTCCATGTGTTTGCAACTCCGCTGCCGACGTTGAACAGGCCGGCGGCATCCCTTTGTTGCAGAAAGAGCAATGTCATATCGACCGCGTCTTTAACATAAACAAAATCCCGAACTTGTTCTCCATCTTTGTATTCTTTGCGGTATGACTTAAAGAGCTTCATTCCACCAGTAGCTTTGATTTGTTCAAACGCTTTCAAAACGACCGAACACATGTCCCCCTTATGATATTCATTCGGCCCATAAACGTTGAAATATTTCAGCCCGACAATTTTGCTGAAGAGTCCTCGCCTGAATGCCCACTGGTCGAACATCTGTTTCGAGTAACCGTACATGTTGAGCGGCCTGAGCTGGTCAATCTGCAGCTCATCGTCAAGGAAACCTCTACTTCCGTCACCGTAGGTTGCGGCGCTCGAAGCATAGATGAAACGTACACCTTCGCTTAACGCGAAAGCGGCAAGCTGCCGTGTGTATTCGAAATTGTTCCGTACCAGGAAAGTCGCATCTTGTTCAGTTGTTGACGAACATGCGCCCATGTGTATGATGGCTTCCACCTGCTCCGAGACTGCACTCTTTCTTCCGGACAGTTTCCCATCTCTTACCAAACCGAGAAATTCATCTCTTTCAAGGTAGTCGTGGAATCGCAATGAAGCGAGATTCTTCCATTTCTCGTCGGTGCCTAAGCTGTCTACTACAAGAATATCGTCTCTGCCAAGCTGGTTAAGTCTCCAAATGATCGCGCTTCCGATAAAACCTGCGCCGCCTGTCACTACTATCATAATACAATTCCTATTCGCATTTTGTGAAGTATTTTCCCGGCAGTTGTTTGACGACTCCTTTAAGCTCTAGGCTCAAAAGCTGCACGAGAAGGTCGGATGTGGAAGTATCGCATTTTTCTCCGAGGACATCGATGTGGATCGCCTCTTCGGTCAAAGCATCAAAGATTTTCTGTTCGAAAATCGTGAGCTGGATTTTCTGTTGCGGTTTGGAAGCCTCTTTCAGTACCGGCTTCAGTTTGTAACGAAGCTCTTCCAATATGTCGGTTATGTCCTCGACGAGTTTCGCCCTTCCTTCTTTGATCAGTTTGTTCGCACCCCGGCCCTTCGGTTCGAGAATGCTTCCTGGTACAGCGAACACCTCTCTGTTTTGATCCAGCGCTGTCCCTGCAGTTATCATTGCGCCGCCGTTGACGTCGGTCTCAACCAGGATAGTTCCAAGCGAGATTCCGCTTATGATGCGATTCCTTCGAGGGAAGTTCACTGCATCCGGCTTGGAACCCATGTAGTATTCCGAGACTACCGCACCATTCTCGATTATTCGATCCGCCAGCTTCCGGTTTTCGCTCGGATAAATCACATCGACTCCGCTTCCGAGTACTGCGATTGTTCGTCCGCCAGTTCGAACAGCCGCCGTGTGTGATACTGTGTCGATACCCCGCGCCAGACCGGAGACCACGCAAATCCCCTTCTCTGCGAGATCTCTCGCGAACCTCTCTGCTATATGTCTGCCGTAATCCGAAGGCACTCTTGTACCCACCATGGCTACCGAGTATTTGTCTTTGTCGATAAACGATCCGCGCACGAATAGCATTACCGGTGGGTCGTAAATCTTCTTCAAATTGTCCGGATATTCCTTGTCCCAAAAGGTGACGACACGGGCTTGCACTTTTTCCAGCCGTTCCAGTTGGGTATCAATTTCTTTATTGAAATCTCTTCGCGACAAAATCTCTCTGGCCGCTCTGCGGTCGATGCCTTCAATCTCGGTCAGCTCCCGCTCGCTTGAGGCGAACGGAGACTCCGCCTCTCCGAAGTGATTGACAAGAGCGCGCAGCCTTGTTGCGCCGATCCCCGGAACCATCGAAAGTGCCAGGAGTGACCGAAGCTCAATCAATTCTTCACCATCGATTGTCTCATGATCCGGATTCTGCTTCGTCCTTTCCGACGGGGATTACGACAGTGAATTTGGTACCTTTCCCCAACGATGATTCAACAAAAACCTTCCCGCCGTGAGTTTCGGTGACCCGTTTCACAATGGTAAGTCCGAGTCCTGTTCCCTTCTGGACCGCGGTCCTGGAATTTCTTGCCTGCCGGTACCTGTCGAAGATCATCGGAATGTCATCCGAAGGAATGCCGACGCCGGAGTCTTCCACGTCGAAAGCCGCATAGTCTCCACCGAGGCCGGGAATCTCGTGGTCAAAATGCTTCATATAAGTTCTGATTGTAATCTTTCCATCTTTTGGGGTGAACTTGATGGCGTTGGTTACGAGGTTGGTCACAACCTGGTCCATCTTACCGCTGTCGAGTTCAATGACAGGGATATCATGGTCCTCTTCAACAGTCAGTGTTATCCCTTTTTCCCTTGCGAGAATTTTCAGCCTTGCAACGGCACTACTCACCACCGCATTCAGATCGTTCGGCTGCTTGTTCAATTCCAGTTTCCCGGCTTCGAGCTTTGCGACATCGAGTATATCGTTAATCAGTCCGAGCATTTTTTGCGAAGTGTTGAGCGCGTTATTCATGAACTCCTTCATCTCTACCGGGTTCTGGTCGAATTCACCGTTGACCCCGAGCTCCAGCACACCGGTGATGACCGAGAGCGGGCTGCGCAGGTCGTGTACCAGCATAGATTGAAAATCGGCCTTGACCTGCTCGATTTCATGCTCGGCCTTTACAGCACGCAAAATGGAGCGAACTCTCGCGATAAGCTCTTCCTGATCGATCGGTTTTGTCAGGTACTCGTCCGCGCCGAGCGAAAACCCGTGCTCGATGCTCCCTGCATCTTTCGAATTTGCTGTCAGGATGATTACGGGAATGACTTTGCTAAGCTCGTTTTCCTTAAGATGTTTGAGCGTTTCGAAACCATCCATCTCCGGCATCGCCACATCCAGTAAGATCAAATCGGGAGGGTCCGTCGCTACTTTTGACAGGCACTCGCGTCCGCTCCCAGCGTTGATGACTTCGAATCCTTGCCGTTTAAGCAGCTTGTCCAGCAGTATCAGATTGTCCGGCGCGTCGTCTACAGCTAATATTCTGGAACGCTCTTCCATATCTTACATCCTTTCGCTGTAGCGCCTACTTTTTCTATTCATATATTTTCCGGCTCCCTTTGCTGAAGTGAATTTTTGTTGCTGTTCATGCCCGTCTGTCCTGCCTGTCTTCAAGCAGGCGGTAGAGAGGCGCTCTACGGGTGGTCATCCACGAATGGGGAATCAGGCCTGGATTTTCTTCCTCTGAATGAATCTGTTTACTTCCCGTAGGATTATCTCGCGTGTCAGGCCCTCTTTTCTCACGATGCTCTTGATTTTCGAATTAAGTGTCGCTCGATCCTGCTCGGTGACTTCCTTTGCGGTAAGCACAATTATCGGAACATCGTGCAGCCTTTCGTCTTCGTACATGCGCCTAGCAACTTCAAATCCATCCATCTCGGGCATCAGAAGGTCGAGGAAAACCATGGATGGAGCGATCTTCTGCAAAATGTTCACGGCTTCGACTCCGTTTCGGGCGGTGTGAATTGTGAAGCTGCTTTTCTCCAGAAGACCTCTGAGGAAGTTTGTGAAATCTTCGTTGTCATCGACGACGAGTATTTCGCCGCCGGCCGTTCCGGTGAAACTCCGTACTACCGAAACAATTTTCTCGGGATCTACAGGCTTGACGAGGTAGGAGTCCGCACCCAGTGAAACCGCAAGCGCTTTGTTATCGACAACGGAATGGATAACGACCGGAATTCCTTTAAGGTTTGGATCGGATTTCAACTCCTGAAGCAGCACCCAGCCATCTTTGTTGGGCATCATTATGTCGAGAGTGATCAATACGGGTTTGTTTTTGCGGACGGTGTCGATTGCGGCTCGGGAATCGCTTACACCGAAGAACTCGAACCCTTCCGACTCCAAATGATTTTTCAATAGGATGAGAACTTCCGGGTCATCGTCGATGCAAACGACGAGATTGTTCATCTGTGAAGACTGCGTCGGCGGCGGCGGTGCTGCAGGCTTTTCCTCGACTTTGTCTTTTTCATAACGAAACACCAGCGGGACGGTTATAGTAAATGTCGATCCTTTTCCAATCTCGCTTTTCAACGTCAGGTCGCCACCCAGCATTCGTGCCAGCCTGCGAGATATGGCCAGTCCAAGCCCTGTACCACCATGCTTCCTTGTGTTGGAGCCATCGACCTGGCGGAATTCCTCGAAGACGACATCAAGATATTCTGCCGGTATACCGGTTCCGGTGTCCTCGACTGCCAGCGAAAGGAAATTATCTTCGACACGCTTGCCGATTACCTTTATATGTCCTTTGTCAGTAAACTTAGCGGCATTGCTTAGAAGGTTCAGCACTATCTGCTTTATCCTGGCGGAGTCGGAATTCATTGCGGGGATCTGCGGGTCGAGTTCGCTTAGAAGCTTTACCGGCTTTTCTCCGAGGAGCGGTTCTACCGTCATCAGGGCGTCGCTTACAAGCGAATCGATGTTGAATTCCTCGGGGGTGATGGTGAGTCTTCCAGCTTCGATTTTAGAAAGATCCAGTATGTCATTTATGAGCGCGAGAAGATTCTTCGCGTTTCGCAGAACAATCTCCAGTCCCTCCTTCTGCTCACCGTTGGGGGGCTGAAGGTCGTCGGTGAGAATGAGATTGGTGAAACCGATTATTGAGTTAAGCGGAGTCCTCAGCTCGTGGCTCATGTTCGCAAGGAACTGGCTCTTGAGACGGCTCGCGTCTTCGAGCTGCTGGTTTGCCTCCACGAGCTGAGCATTTGCCTCCTCGATCCACACCTTTGACATCCTCAATTGCTCGTTTGAGTCCTCAAGCTCTTTCGATTTCTCAAGGACGTCGGAATATAGAACAGCGTTCTCGATGGCGGCCCCGATCACACGTGAGATCATCATGAAGAACTCACTGTCCTTCTCATTGAAATTAGTCTCGGTTCCCGATGCTGCCAGAAGTACACCGTAGAGTTTTCGAGTCCCAATGATCGGTGTTAAGGTGGCGGATGCCACATGTTCGCTGACAAGCGCGTCGCACACTTCACCCGGCAGATCGTCCCATGAGGTTCTTGATATCATTTTCGTCTCGCCGTCGCCGACAACATGTGCCATGAAGCCGTTGCGGGTCGAGAAATGACGAACTTCCTCGGTCTCATCAAACTTTGTGCTGAATCCGAGAGAAGCGGCGAGGTTTAGCTCGTTGACACCTTCGTCCATAAGATAGATCGCTGCTGCGGTGAGACTTCCAGACTCAAGCAGGCTCGCGAGGCTCTTCTTTACAATCTCGTTGACATCCAGCACGTCCTTCATCGCAAGAGCAGTCTTGTTTATCAACGACAGTCTTTGATTTTGATTGTTTATCTCAATTTCATTTCTGAGGAGTTCCTGGTTCGCGCTCTTCAGACCTTCGGAATTTCTCACGTAATCTGCAAATATCTGTCCTACATCAACCAGGCTTCCAACAGCTCCGACCGTGAATGCAATCAGAGACATACCAGCCTGGACGGCAAGGGCGGTGTCGGTAAAAGAAGTTGAAAAAGATCCGACCAGTTCCGAAATCATAAGGAGGAAAAGGGCTATACTGATCGAATAATTGAACAGCGTCGGAAACTTCAAATAGTTTCTTGAGACGCCGATGAACGAAACGAGATAGAGTCCGGATATGATGAAAGCAAGCGGATACGATTTTGAGGACGAGATGAAACTGCCGTTGATTCCGAGACCGTGCAGCGTAACAAATGTAACCGAAACAAGCACTGCAATAATTACGACCTCGACCAGGATATCCAATAGAGACGATTTTATTCCCGGATATATCCACACCAACAACGTCCCCACACAGAGCATAAGCCCGAATAGAATTCCTCCACCACGCCAGGCGGTGATTTGAAATGAAAAGGTCATCGCCGTACTGTTGAGGATTCCCAGATCGGCTACGACCACTCCGACTACTCTGATAAACCCTCCCACGAGAAATGCAAAGGCGATGAATTGAAGCAGCCGGTCCTTCAACACGACATACCTGGAAAATGCGAACAGCGAAATCGCAGCGGAGATCATGTTCGCAATAAGGATGGAATCGATGAGAAGTTCTTTTGTGATGGTGAAATGCGTAGTCTCGGCGAGGAATACTGCAAGAACTGCGAATACCCACGCTCCTACGATCCCCACACTGAGAGAAAGAAGGCCCTTGTTATTTCTCACTTCTTTGCGAGGTATCTCTTTACCGTTTCTGTGAGGAGAGCTGCATCGATAGGTTTTGTAACATACTCGCTGCATCCTGCCTCGATGGCTTTCTCTCGATCTCCCAGCATCGCTTGAGCCGTGACTGCAACAATAGGGATATTCTCGGTTGTCTCATCTCCCCTGAGTGCGGCCGCAGTCTGGTAGCCGTCCATGTCCGGCATCTTCATGTCCAGTAAAATTAGCTCCGGTAGCCTATCGATTGCAAGTCTGATTGTATCCCGTCCACTGTTCGCTTCGAGAATCTCAAGTTCCAAACCGGTTCTTCTGAGTACTCTTTTGAGCAGAAGAATATTATCGGGGTTGTCGTCAGCGACAAGAATCAAGTTAGGCATTAGAGCCCCTTTATGATCTTCACAACCTCGAGTGCACGGGCCTCGGCTTCTTCACGAGATTGTGCCTCGGCAATAGCACGGATGATCGGCTCAGTATTGGACTTCCGAAGATGAATCCAGTAATCAGGCGCATCGATCTTGAGTCCGTCTTCCGTATTCAATTTGAACTTCGAGTACTTATGTTTGACCGCGGTGATTATCCGGTCCGGGTTCTTGTTTCCCAGCTCGATTCGCTTCTTTACAATCTCAAACTTCGGCAGGCTGTTCTTCAGCTCCGATAACGTGCCTCCAAATTCCAGCAAGTGCTGCAAAGTAATTCCTATTCCGACGAGTGCATCGCGGCCATAGTGAACTTCAGGCAGTATGACTCCTCCACTTCCCTCTCCGCCGACCACCGCTCCAACTTTCTTCATCCTCTTGACAACATTAATCTCACCCACAGGTGAGCGAAAGATCTTCCCATTCAATTTACTTCCAATCTCTTCAACTGCTCGGGTGGTCGAAAGGTTGACTGCAGCAACGCGGTTCTCTACCGTCGTCTTTTCGAAAATGAATTTGACGGCTTGCGCAACGGTGTATTCCTCACCGAAAGGCTCTCCTCTTTCAGTGATGAGTACGAGCCGGTCGACATCCGGGTCGACCACGATGCCGAGGTCCGCATTCTCGGATCTCACGCGCTCCATTGTTGCTAGAAGGTTCTCAGGTACGGGTTCGGGTTTTCGAGGGAAAATTCCTGTGCCTTCGCAATTCATCCTTACGATGCTGCATCCCAATTGGTGGAGCAGCTCCGGTACGACGAAGGAGCCTGCTGCATTGACGCTGTCGACCACAACTTTGAAGTGTCGTTTTCGAACGGCCTCAACGTCAAGAGACTTGATTCCAAGTACACGTCTTATATGATCTTTAAGGAAAAAATTGTCGCGGGTAATCTTGCCCGCCGTCTTGTACGCTGCATATTCCGGCTTTCCGCCGGCGATCTTCCAGAGCTTTTTGTTCTCCTCTGCGTCCAGGAACACGCCGTGGTTATTGATGAACTTTAAGCCGTTCCACTCCATCGGGTTATGGCTTGCGGTGACCGCCACTCCTCCTGCCGCGTCGGAATGCTCGGCAGCAAGCTGAACCGTCGGAGTCGGGCAGATCCCGATATCGGTGACGTCACATCCATTCGCGGCAAGTACGCCTATTAGGATCTCGGACAGCATTTCACCGTGGTACCTTCCGTCTCTCCCGACCACGACCTTCTTGCGATTAGTGAATTTCGAAAAGGCATTGGCGTATTTCACAATTGTTTCGGGAGTGAGAGTATCCCCGACGACTCCCCTCAGGCCCGATATGCTTACAATCAGTTTGTTCATTGTCTGTCTTTCGCGGTTAAGATTTTAGAGTACTGAACCAGCTTCTTGCTCGCCGCGTAGCCGCGTGCCTTCAAGAATTTGTGGACCGCCGAATTATATGCGTAAACACTCATGAGAATATACTCGACTTTCCGTTTCTTCGCCAACATCTCGACTTCCTTCAGCAACGCCGATCCGACACCTTGGCTGCGCCACTCTTTTCGAGTAACCGCGTAAGGAAGATAGAAGTAGTTTTCCGATTCATAAACAGTCACATAGCCTACCGGCTCTTCGTCGACGACAGCGACGAGCATCGTGGAGCCACGACCCTTTACAAAATGTATGAAGTCCTCTTCCCTCATAACTTGACCGGGATAGTTCTCAATCTCGTTTAGACCGCGGCTCATATCGACCACCGCAGGCAGATCTGCCATCTTTGCGCGCCGAATTGTGAAGTGCGACACCCCGGGCGTAACGTCAGCGTCAGTGATTTTTCGCTTTGCGGACGTTCTTCTTCTTATTGGCTTCATATATGATCCTTACTCCGTCAAGCACGAGGGTCGGCTCGACGCTTTTGATAATCTTTGTATGAGTGGCGATGGTTGCGGCGAATCCTCCAGTTGCTATGACAATGGCTTCCGGACCTATCGCATACCTGATGCGACGCACAATTCCTTCCATGGCATCCACCGCACCGAACATGATTCCGCTCTGCATGCTGGTCGAGGTGGTCTTCCCGATGACATCATGCGGGAATCGGAGATCTATCCGCGGCAGTTTTGCCGCCCGTCTCTGCAAATCAGCCGCAGCGGTTTCGAGTCCGGGAGCAATCGCGCCGCCGAGATAAACTCCCTCCGCCGATACCACATCGAAGGTGGTGGCAGTCCCAAAGTCCAGGATAATCAAGGGTCCGCCGAACTTTTTATACCCCGCCACCGCACCGCAGATCCGATCGCTTCCGACAGTGGCCGGCTCATCATACCCTATCTTTATCCCCAGGAGGAGATCTGAGCTTATGATCAAAGGATCACATTCGAAGTACTTTTTCGACATCCGTTCCAGTATGTTTGTCAGGTTCGGAACCACCGACGAGATTCCTACTCCTTTGATGCTCTTTATCTTGATATCATGGTGACGCAGCAAGGAGAGAACGACGATGCCGATTTCATCTTCGGTTCGGACCACTTCGCTTGCAACCCGGTAGTCGCGCACGAGTCGGTCTACATCGTATACACCGAACTGGGTATGTGTGTTTCCGACATCGACACAAAGAAGCATCAGACTAGTCCTCCAGCATTGTTATTTCACCTGCAGTAAATTTCTTTGTTCCTTCACGGGTGCGAATCTTGATGGCGCCATCGTCAGCGATTTCTTCGCATGTTCCCTCATATATCTTGCCTGCAAGATCGATCTTCACTTTTCTTCCCGCTATTCGGCTTCTATCTCTCCAGCTTTTCATAATCCTATAAAAATCCCGCCGGCGGAGGATATCGTACCATGACGCGAGCCTTGCCAGGATAGCCGAGAGCACCTCCTCACGATCAAATTCCTTCCCTGCAACCGTCGCAACTGAGACGGCCTTGTCGGCAATCTGGGGCGGATAAATCTTCTGGTTTACGTTTATACCGATTCCGATTACAACATACCTGAGCGCGTCTCCCTCGAAGTTCGTCTCAAGAAGAATTCCACAGACTTTCTTCCCGTCGAGAAGGATGTCGTTCGGCCACTTGAGCTCCGGTTTAACCCGGGCGACCTCTTCCAGAGCATCAGCAACTGCAACTGCTGCGCAGAATGTTAAAACAAAGATCTCATCCCTCTCCAGAAACGACGGCCTTAGCAAAACCGAGAAAAGCAGATTCGACATAGGCTCGGAATCCCATTTCCTGCCGAACCTTCCGCGACCTGCCGTCTGCTCATCCGCAACGACCACCGTCCCTTCCGGAAAGCCCTCATCACCGAGCTCCATCAAATGCTCGTTCGTAGAATCAATCTTTGCAAATCGATATATGTCGTAATTCAAACTAGTGATAAAATTAAGATTCGGATTATCTAAAACAAAATATCTGATCCGGGCACCAAAAATCGGAGAATTGCGTTACATCCTTTGAGTGTGGCGGAGTTTACCAGTGCAGTGTAAGCCGGAGATAGTCCCGACTGAACTCCCAAGTAAGGTAAATCCAGGAGGCGTTCCCCAAGTGAACTGTGTGCTCAATCGTGATGCTTGATTACAACCAAAAAAGGAGTCAACCATGCTTCGAAATCTATTTACCGTGATCCTGGCGGCACTTTCGGTAGCCATCTTCGCACCGAAGGCCAGCGCCCAATTTGAAAATCAGAGGAACTTTGCCGGCGTTCACATCGGACTGAGCGGAGTCGGAAGCGCGCTGGCTCTGGGTCTCGACTACGAGCGAGGTGTCACAAATGTCGGCGACGTCGGACCGGGAATCATCGGCATCGGCGGCCTGTTCGACTACTACTCTTACGGCAGCAATTACAATTATGGAGGACAGTGGACCTACGTTGACATCGGCGTCTCGGGGATGTATCACTTTGTGCTCAAAGACAGGAAATGGGATCCTTTTATTGGGCTCGTGCTTGGATACGAAGCGGCATCATGGACGTGGGACTCGGGATACCATGGCTACATCACATCGCCAACTGCCGGAGGCTTCACGCTCGGAGCGAGCGCGGGCGTAAGATACTTCTTCAGCAGGAATTGGGCTGCACAGGAACGAATTGGATTTGGGTTCTACATCTTAGCCCTGGGAGTTGACTACAGTTTTTAGGAATGGAATCGTATAAATGCATAAGTAGGAGGAGTGTTTCCCATACAGGCAGCGGAAGGCAATAAACTCTCCTGCTATATCATCTTTCCAAGATGCCGTGCGCCGAGATCGCACGGTTTTTTTATACTTGTCCGGCCGCGTGCCCTGCGCCGTTGCTTTTTTCATTCATATACATACACTTATTTTACGATATACAGGACATAAACCGGAGATAACATGAAAATTCTTTCCTGCTTCCTAGCTGCAATCCTATTTGTTTCAACCGCAAGTGCACAATCGCTTCAGAACTCCGTGGATGCCATGGCACGGGCATATAAGGGAGATGTCGGGATCTACGCCATCAACCTCGAAAACGGCGATACGATTTCATACCATGGAGAAAAGATGTTTCCGACAGCGAGCGTTATAAAAATTTATGTGCTCGCAAAGCTGTACCAGGAAGTGAAGGACGGCAAACTGTCGATGGATGACAGGGTGACACTTCAGGATTCCGACAAAGTGCCGGGAAGCGGAATCCTCCTGTTCATGCATGCGGGGCTTCGACCAACGCTCGGCGATCTCGCATGGCTAATGATCGACATGAGTGACAATGTAGCGGCCAACCTGTTAACCGACGAGGTCGGTGGAGTAATGAAAGTCACCCAATACATCCGGTCGCTCGGCTTGGATCACACTATGGAGCTTGCGAGGATTTTCGACAGGAGGGTCTATCCCGATTCCTCATTGGAGAAGATCTACGGCATCGGTGTTACAACGCCGCGTGAGACCGCTAAGTTTTTAAAGTGGTTGTATGAAGGCAAGATTGTCGACAAGGCGAGCTCGCGGAAAATGGTTGACATAATGAAATACCAGTTTTACAACACCAGCATCCCACGTTTTCTGCCGACATGGCGCGATACTATAGAAATTGCTCACAAAACGGGCGCCTTGAACGCTACGAGAAACGATTGCGCAATCATTTATACTCCACGAGCGAATTACATCCTATGTGTTTTTACAACCCACAATGCCGACCAGAGATGGATCACCGACAACAAGGCGGAGATGTTCATCGCAAAAGTCTCGCTTCTTGTTTATAATAATTTCGTGAAATGATCGCCGCCATCATTGTAGTGATAATTGGATTATCATGCCTGGTTCTTGTGGTTCAGTATATTGGACCCCGGATGATACTTATGCCTGACAGGAGAGGACCGGAGTTTTACCAGAAGAGATACGGTTTCAGCCATCCCTTAGATGTCGGGCTAAAGTATCAAGATGGCACACTCACAACTGAAGACGGTTTGAAACTCCGTTACTGGGTGATCGATCCGGCCGGCTGTGATCGGCCGAAGGGGACTGTAATCTTTCTTCATGGCATTACAGATTCAAAAGTGAGCGGCCTGGGTTATGCGAGGGAACTAACCCGGCTCTGTCAGAAGGTTTACCTGCTCGATATGCGGAGTCACGGTGAGAGCGACGGCAAATACTGCACTTATGGTTTCTTTGAGAAGAAGGACGTTTCGAAGTTGATCGACCAAATAAAATCTTCGGATCCTGATTCCAAGATTGCGCTCCTCGGAGTATCCATGGGGGCAGCGATTTCGATCCAGGCTGCCGCAGGAGACAGCCGTGTCGATCGTGTCATTGCCGTTGCACCTTTTTATGATCTGTTCTCAATCGCACTTGACCATCAGGCAAGAAAGATTGGCTTGAAAAGCAGACTGCTGTTGAGATTGGTAATTCACAGGGCTGAGAAAATTGCAGGCTTCAAATCGTCTGAAGTATCTCCCGCAAAGGACATCGGCAGAATACATGTGCCGGTGATGATCGTTCACGGGGAAAAGGACAGGACGGTGAAGAAGGAATACTCAACTCTCCTTCAAAACTTGAATCATGGAGTGCGGCTGCTTATGATCGAGGGCGCCGGCCATGTCGATGTTCTTGAGAAAGGAGGAAGCGAGTATGTTCAGAAGCTTGCTGAATTCCTGAGCTCCTGATAAAAAAGAACCCGCCCTTGGGCAAAGGGCGGGTAGAAGGAGGCATTCTATGTAGGTCCTTCTTTGAGTGCTGGCTACTTGTTTAGACGCGCGGTCGGAAAGTTTGTTACAGAAAAATCGAATATTTTTGGGTTATTTTATTTTGTGGCGTCAGGGAGCGCATCGGGTTTTCAGGATACTCCTTGCATATCGGATTTAAACCCGTACCATTTCGCGGCAATCAAAGAAGAAGCGGTACATGTTCGGAACAAATTTATGGCATTTTTCATTAATTTAGTTGAACCTTAAATTTGAAGGGATAAAAGGTCGAGCTAAGATGCGTTGGTCGTTTCCAGTCGGGACGCTTTTCGGCATACCGGTGAGAGTTCACTACACGTTTGTTCTGCTTCTCATTTTCATCTGGTATGTAGAATCCGCTATGCTCGGGCCCCGGGCCGGAGTGCAAGCGGTATTATTCTGGATACTGATTTTCGTATGCGTTCTGCTCCACGAATTCGGCCACAGTCTCGTTGCCAAGTCATACGGGCTCACGATCGTGTCTATAGTACTCCTTCCGATTGGTGGGGTTTCTCAGATTATGGAAATCCCGCGCGAACCTAGAAAGGAGGTTGCCATTACCGTCGCCGGCCCGGTAGTGAACTTTCTTATTTCCGGATTTATCCTGATCGTCGGTGAAATGTTCGACCCATCCCTGCAGTTCTCCAGGATATCTCTCGAAGGTGGAAGCCTTCTCGTCAATATGTTCTGGGCAAATGTCATGCTCGGATTGTTCAATATCGTTCCGGCATATCCGATGGATGGGGGGAGAATACTCCGCGGGATAATTGCCATGAAGAAGGAATATCTTGAGGCAACCAGGCTTGCCGCAGATGTGGGGAGACTTTTTGCGATAGCCTTCATACTGATAGGTTTCTTTTACAATTGGTGGCTGATCCTCATCGGAATTTTTATCTTTAGCGGCGCGAGCAGCGAAGCGGAGTCGGCGGCCGTTTCTTCCTCGCTTTCGAAAATATCCGTGAGGCAGCTTATGATTACCGACTACAAAACGATTTCGCCGGACGAACCACTGACAGCAGTCGTCGAGAAATCCCTTCACACTTTCCAAAACGATTTTCCGGTTGTAAGCGACGGCAGGTTCGTCGGGATACTCACGCGCTCTTCAGTGATAGAATCTCTTCACCACAGACTGCACGAATCCAAGGTAGGACAGATTGCTAAGAAGACTTTCCCTAAGATCCCGCCCGATGAGACTGCCTCGGATGCGCTGTCCACAATGCGCGCAAGCCGGGTGACGGTTGCACCGGTTGAGGCAGACGGCTCCCTTCTTGGAATAATTACAGTAGAAAAATTGTTAGAAGCTTCAGACATATTCTCGAAAGGAAGTTCTTCTGAAAATGAATCACAAAAGTAGTTCGGTATTGACAGGCGGTTCTCTGGCTTTGTCAGTCTTACTAATCGGGCTGACCTTCGCATCTTCGGGTTGCGGACCGGGGTTGAAGACATTTCCACCCAGTCTGAAAAACACTCTCTTTCAGCCGCGTTTCGGGTTTTTTATTGTGAATTATCCTTCTCCCGTATCGGACTCCTCCGTTGCTGAT
Source organism: Bacteroidota bacterium (assembly GCA_021818875.1). Taxonomy (GTDB): domain Bacteria; phylum Bacteroidota; class Ignavibacteria; order Kryptoniales; family JAKASW01; genus JAKASW01. Next base: position 2,985 of record JAKASW010000022.1, on the reverse strand, counting down.
TTCTATTCGCGTCTTAGGTACGACGACGTGGTCTTTGAAAGGAACGACTCGGGATTTGCTGCTCACTATCAATTCTCAGTCAGTGTTTTCTCGGATAAAGGGTTGACGGATCTCAAGTATTCGAAAATCTTCGATCGGCGGATCCAGGTTCCGAGCTATGCCGAGACGAACTCCATAACTCGATTCGACACTCTCGGAGACAGGATGACCCTTGAGCCAGGCAAGTATTACATTGTGCTGAAGCTGCTCGATCTCAATACCGGAACGACATCCGCGCGGGAGTTCACGCATGATTTCAAAAACTTTCTTCAGGATCCCGTCAGCATCAGCGATGTGCTTCTCTTCCACAGTCCCGACACGACCGGTATTCCGATCACCGCTATCAAAGGCAGGGAAGACACCCTTTTGGCTGACTTCTACGTCACGACCAAAGACGCTCCTGCCAATATTGCGCTGCGCGTTGTGGCGAAGTCCGTCGAGGTGCCGACACAGATTGATACGACTTTGAACCTTGCACTCTCTTCGAGAGTTGTGCACTACCACGTTCCGATAGAGTTGGCATCTCTTGAACCGGGGCCATACGTTCTTAGAGTGTCCGTAACGAGAGGCAAAGACAAGAGCTCGTCCGAGGCCTATTTTTCAATTACGAGGAGTGAGATGCCGACACTTCCCGCTGAGCTCAATGCAGACGTCGATCCGCTGATCTATATTGCACCGGGGAATATCGTGGCCCAACTTAAGAAGGGGACATTCGAGCAGCGGAAAGAAAAGTTCGTACAATTCTGGCTGGCAAGGGCGCACGGCGATTCTGCTCTGGCTGTTGCTATGCGAGAAGAGTTCTACAAGAGAGTTGATTATGTAAACAACCGATTGAGAGGGGGACTTGAGAGTGGATGGCGAAGCGACCAGGGAAGAATCTACATAATCTACGGGCCCCCGGACCAGGTGGACAACCATGACCAGGGTTTCAACTCACCGGCATACCAGATCTGGTACTATTATAATCTTCACCTTGAGTTTGTGTTCGTGGATGAGTTCGGAACGGGAGACTACAGACTTGTACAGGAAAGTCAGATAGGATAAATTCATGTCCGACTAAGATGGCTCAGGGGGCCACCTATAGTCGATTGTCTGATTTTGCGAAATCCGAGTGAAAGGGTCGTGCCATGAATACCATTCGGCCTTCGGTGCTTGTACTTCTTATCATTTCATCTGTGGCGACTGCACAATCGAAGCTTGATACAGCGATCAAGCTCGAGAAGGAAGGCCAATACGAACAAGCGAAGGTGCTTTTTCAACGAATCACGAAAGAGGCTCCCAACGACGCGAAGTCGTTCTACTATCTCGGCCTCATGTCGATGCTTTACGATTACGATGGAGCGATCAATTACCTTAAGACTGCAATCAAGCTCGATTACGCCGACGCGGACTATCACGTAGCTCTGGGAAATTCCTTCGGCATTAAGGCTGCCCGCGCGAGCATCTTCAGCAAGTTAGGCGCTGCGAGTGACTGTCTGAAGCAATACAAAATAGCCGCACAGCTCGACCCGAAGAACCTGAGCGCGCGTGTGGGGCTTATCAACTATTACGCGCAGGCACCGGGCATCATTGGTGGGAGCATCGAAAAGGCTTATGCTCAGGCCGATACGATTAAAATGTCCGACCCCTATACCGGGAATCTCGCGGAGGCAATGATCCGCGGATATAGAAAGGAAAGGTCTAAGGAAGAGCAGTGCTATTTAGAGGCTCTTTCGATAGATCCTAAAAGACTCAAGGCATACGAGGGTCTTTGGCGGTTTTACTCAAGACAGAAAGACTATTCGAAAGCGAAAGAGATTGTCGCCAGGATGCTGAATACAGCAGCCGACAAATCGGGGGCTGAGTATTCGGCAGGACTCTATTACGAGGAACTGTCCGACTTGGACAAAGCCGTTTTGATGTTCAGTGCGGCATTGAGCCGGGACTCGGCAGATGCGCGTGTTTACTATCAGTTGGGAAAAGCGGCGCTCTTCTCGGGGAAAGACTTAGAAAAGGGTTTGGAGTTTTTCAGAAAATGTCTTCAAAGCGAACCGCTGGAAGATGCGCCGACCTGGCCCTATGCGCACTGGAGGATGGGGATGATTTACGAAAAACTTGGCAAGAGGGACAGCGCGCGGTCAGAATATGAAGTCGCTCTTGCATTGGATTCGCATCTCGAAAAGGTGAAGAAATCTTTGGAGAAGTTGAGGTGAGAAATCATATAGTGGTATTTCCAGGTGACTCTCTCCAGAATGACAGCGTAAATTGTCCCCACGTTCTTCCGTAAATTTCTATTGACGAAATGTTAACGAGATCTTAGGAGAACCAAATGCCGACCGAATACGCCCATACTAACATAATCAGTCAAGACTGGGAGAAGCTGGCAAAGTTCTACATCAATGTCTTCGACTGCAAGCCCCTTTCACCCGAACGAGACGAGTCCGGCGAGTGGCTCGAAAAAGGGACGGCGGTTAAGAACGCCCATCTCAAAGGTGTTCACCTCAGACTTCCCGGCTGTGGAGATGATGGACCTACACTTGAGATCTACTCTTACCACGAAATGCTCGATAAGCCGGCTCGACCAGCAGCAAACAGGAAGGGGCTCGGTCACCTTGCATTTCGGGTCGACGATGTGAAAGCGAAGCTGGATGAGATCGTTCACCATGGCGGACATCCGCTCGGAGATATCGTGACAAGCGAAGTAGAAGGAGCTGGTACGATTACTTTTACGTATGCTACCGATCCGGAAGGAAATATAATTGAAGTACAAAACTGGAAATGAAGGAGAATGAAACTGTGGGCATTCTAAGGCAAGTATTCGGACCGAGTAAAAAAGAAATCTGGGAAAAACTAAGCCGGGAAATTCAGGGACAATATGTCGCGGGAGGATTCTGGAAAGGCGACAAAGTTGTGGCTAGGGCAGGTGAATGGTCCGTTACGCTCGATACCTACACGGTTTCAGACGGG
>JAKASW010000021.1 GCA_021818875.1 Bacteroidota bacterium | reverse complement strand
TTGTCTGCAAATGACCGATGAAATGCCATTCGATTTTTTCTCCCCTCAGCTCTTCGTACTTGGGTACAATTTCCTGCACGCGGTTTTCGCCGAAGGTAAACAATCCGGCATCCATGGCGTTTCGAATCCGGTCTACAGGAAGGGTCTTCGATACGGCGATCAGCTTGACTACTCGACTTGGATCGTCCGACCTCGACAGCGCCTGCGCAACTATTCTGTTTATTGCACCGAGTCTTTCAGCGAGCGTACCACTTCCCCCTTTCTTCTGCGCCTTAGGCGCATCCGCCTTCTCTGAGCCTGAGGCGGAGGCTCCACATCTTGCCCGTTCACGTTGTCAGAGCCTGCCTGCGTGTCCGGTAGGCAGACTCTCCGATTCATTTCGCTAATCTTTGCTGAACTTCAACGAAAGATAAACAGACAGACCGATTATCTTCTCATCCTCATCGCCCTGACGGGTCTTCAGATCATAAGTCTTGCAGATGCTCTCGAAGACATGCAATATCCTTCTCACAGAATGATAGGGCACGTTCAATTCTTGCGACATTTTATCGACCATCAAAGGTGAATATTTGTGTACCAGCTTCCAGGCATCGCGTAAATTCCGCGTGCTTCTGAAGCCGTTCGGGAAGATGCGGCGCATTGCCTCGACATCTTCTACCAACTGTTCAGAAGGGCTCACATCTTCGTAATCGGCACCGTAGAATTCCCGCACCGTCATCTTCACTTTTTCAATCGGCACATCCCGCTTCTTCCTCGTGTTCAGCGGCTGCTTATGTCCTATCTCCTTCATCTTCTGTTCGACGTACCGCAACTTGTTTAGTGCAGGAGTCCTTGCGTAGACTCTCCGCCAACTGCTTCCCGGTGTCAGCCAGACGGCAAATGTCTCTGCCCAATCTTCATCAGGATGTTTCTGTGCATAATAATCCGGAAGATGTTTTACGTGCCGCTTGCTCCACGGATTGAATCGATAATAGTCCTTGTACTTCCGGTTAAAATTCCCGAAGAGTCTTTTCCATTCTGGATCGAGATAAAGTTTGTAGGCATAATTCACCGCATGACCGAGCTCATGCCTGAGACCCATCCTGATTTCACTCTCGTCCTCAACACCATCGTAAGCCATCTCGTCTTCGATCGCCATGAGAGATTCATTCTGGAACCAAAACGGGATCTCTATCGAGATGCTTTTGTTGACGCACCCCCAGCCGGTGCCCAAATAGTATTCAGGTCTGAATCTTATGCCTTTTCTCGAAGCTTCCGCTTCGACTTGCCTTATCAATTTCAGGAAGCTTCCGTTAATCTTTGTAGGCAATTCGCAGATAGGAACATCTAAGTATCGCAGTCTTTCGAGAGTTTCCTCAAGCTCAACGCGGGTCATCAAAAGCCTTCAATTTGACTTGTTATGGCGGTTTTTCTTGCTTTTAAGTGGAGTAAGTAATACGAACTCACTCGAAAATGCAAGCCATTTTCTAGCGCTCATTTTCTCAAGAAACCGTAGGTTGATCGTCAGCACCGAGAAAATGTCTGGTAGATCACTTGTATTTTCTTCATGAACAATTATAATTGTTAATGGTTCATTCCTCGGAGGCAAAATGAATTTATTACTAGCTCTGGTTGTTTTATTAGGGTCGCCCAAGGAACCGCAGGTCTGTTATTTCAATGGCAAATCACTGCTTAGGATCGGGACGCTGGAGTTGCCGAATGTAGGACAGGTGGACCTGAGGCTCTTCATCCAATCCCCGCATGAGCTGAAGGCTGCAAGAATCGATTCAACAGAGGTTGAACTTTGCATCCCGCGATGTGCTGAGCGGAAAACGCTGAAACTGAAAGGAAGATGGTACATTGTAAGCTGGCACACAGATTTGAAAGTCGGAGCCGAAAAGCACACGCTCTGGCTCTCCTGCAATTCAGGGAAAAAACTCAGAGCCAGCTTCGTGGTGCAAGTCGAGGGAACGAAGAAATTGAATAAACCAAATGGAATCTATAAATGAAAAAATCTCAAATTTTAATTGTCTTAATCACCTCCATGTTCGCTCTTATTATGGGCAAAGCAGCCGCGAAGGAAGAAGACAGGGGTGCAATAAAGCTGAGCGAACCGTATCGATGGGAGCTTCATAAGACTCTCGGTGTTCCGGTGCCGAGGCTATTCAAGACCCTCGCTTCGTCGTCCTGGCTTTCCATGGGGCCCGCACCGACATCTACTCCGTATTGGAACAACGTTGCAGGGAGAATGACTTCAATTGCCGTTGACCCGACAGATTCGTTGGTCGTTTATGCCGCGGCGGCCGGTGGTGGACTATGGAAAACTACGGATGGCGGCTCAAGCTGGACGCCGCTTACGGATAATTTTTCAAGACTTGCATCTGGTGCTGTCGCAGTGGATCCCAACAACCCATCCGTCATCTATTATGGTACGGGCGAGTTGAACTTCAACATTGATGGATACCCTGGTACCGGCTTCCTTTATAAATCGACGGACGGCGGCGATTCATGGACTCAGCTGGCCATGCCGCAGAACGGCGGACTCTATTACACGAGCCAGATCGTAGTAGCTCCTTCGAACAGCAATTATGTCTACGCATCCGGTTTCTGGGACGTTTACAGATCGACTGATGCAGGAGCAAGCTGGACCGAGCTGGATCTGACAGATGGTGCGGTCGATGATATAGTGGTCAGTCCCACGAACGCCAATATCATCTATGCGTCTTACGGGTCAGGCTTTTCCGGAGACAGCACGAACTACGGGATATTTGAATCCACCGACGCTGGCAATACCTGGACGAAACTCACCAATGGCCTTCCGTCTAGCGGCCAGATTTTCAGAATTTCTCTTGCAATAGCACCGAGCAACCCCCAGGTCCTATATGCGGCAATCAATGGAAACAGGCCAACCGGCAGAAGCCAGGATACTAACCGGGTCTATATTTCCCAAAACGGCGGTTCATCTTGGTCTGTCCTTCCGTCAGTCACTTCTACATCGGACTTCGGCGGGGGACAAGGATGGTACAACAACGTAATCGCGGTTGACCCAAACAATCCGAAGACCGTCTATCTCGGAGGGGTAGACTTCTGGAAGTCCACCGACTCAGGCAATACATGGTCCCCTATGACAAACGGGTATGGACTTTACAAGACCGGCCAGACGACCGTCCATGTCGACCAGCATGCGATTGCATTTGCCAAAGGGAGCAGCACGACGTTTTATATCGGCAACGACGGAGGCGTCTGGAAGACAACAAATGCCGGTGCATCGTTTACCGACTGCAACTCCAACCTGCAAACCATCCAGTTCTATGATATCACTGCCAGTCCGGCAAATCAGAATTTGACAATTGGCGGGACTCAGGACAACGGCACGGAAATGAACGCACAGCCATCCACGACGTGGAACCTGATCTTCGGAGGCGACGGTGGCTACGTGATGATCGATCCCAGCAATCCGAACATCGTTTATACAGAGTATGTTAACGGTGAGATTCAAAAATCCGTCAATGGCGGACAGACTTTCAATGAGATTACAAGCAGCAGCAATATCGGCAGCGGTTATTGGCTGACGCCTTACGTTATGGATCCGGTGAACAACAACCTCCTTTACACTGCCACGGACAAGGTTTATGAATCTACCAATGGCGGGACTAATTGGGCTTCGATAAGCCCGGTCTTGAACCCGAACCTGCCATCGTCCAGCAATCAGGTGACCACGATGTCGATTTCTCCTGTGGAAGGAAATGTCCTGTATGCAGGTATAAGCGGCTACCGCGGAGCAGCCGACAGCGCTTACTTGTATGTAAGCACAAGCTCCGGGGCAAACTGGACGAACATAACGGGCAATCTTCCTCCGGGCACCAATTTCTGCCAGGTCACTGCCGATCCGACTCATAAAGGCGAAGCATATCTTGCAGTTCTCACTTACGCAAACAGCCTTCAGTCGCCGCACGTTTTGAGAACCACCGATTATGGTCAGACATGGGTTGGGCTCGACTCGAGCGGCAACGGCTTCGCTAATGTTCCTACAAAGGTTATTGTTGTCGACTCACTCAATGGCTATATCTACGCGGGGACTTATGCCGGTGTATTTGAATCGACCGACAACGGAGCAAGCTGGTCGCAATTTGGAACCGGGTTGCCAAATGCCGTCGTTGATGGTATTGCGATCCAGTACTCTTCGAACCTTCTCAGAATTGGAACGCACGGAAGAGGAGCCTGGCAGATCGGCGTTCTCACAGGAATCGCGGAGCCGGCAAATACTCCGACCTCTTTCGCACTTAAACAGAATTATCCAAACCCGTTCAATCCGAGCACGGTCATCGGCTATCAGCTGTCGGCTAACAGCATTGTGACGCTGAAAGTATATGATGTACTCGGCAGAGAAGTGAGGACGCTGGTGAACGGGACGGAGAGTGCGGGAGCGCATTCTGTGAGCTTCGATGCAGCCGGACTTCCGAGCGGAGTTTATTTCTACCGGCTAATTGCGGGAAGTTTGAGTGAGACGAAGAAGATGGTGGTAATCCGGTAGTCATAATCCTAAATCGAAAATCGTTGATCCTTGCTCTCAAATCGGAAGTCTGAGATACAGTTGACGAACATGGATTTTCGATTTGAAAAGTGAACACCGGTAATTGCAAATCGTTGATCGTTATACGTAGATCACAACTGTGCGATTGTAACAAAACCGCACACTGGTTGTATCGATAGCGCACACCATGGAGTAATTTCTGCTAGAAACCGAGGGGCTTTTGTCGGGCATAATTATTTTCGCATGATGTTGTGTTAGGCCCGGCGGTTTTCGGGCTGCTCAAGTGAGAGGAGTATAGAAGTAATTTCGAGCGGCAATCGGTGGTCAGCAAATGGACAGCGCAAGTAGAGAGGTATTGAAAAAATATGGATTGAGACAGAACTTAGCTTAGCAGCGTGGAACTCGCTGCCGCATGAAACGTGGGACGAGCTGGAGAAAGAACAAATGAAATGGCCAAAGGGTAAACGGATGGTTCTCATCGACGAGAACGAGACCGTCGGAACGGCAATGAGGGCATCTCTTGAAAGAGATTGCGATTGTCCGATAGAGCTTCTACGATCACCATGTGAGATGGATAATGGTAGGTACGAAGTTATCTTCCTGAACCTTTCATACCACCGGAATCTTGGGAGAGTGCTGGAGGAAATTGAAAATGTGGCGAATCGCGACTTCGAACAGTTGGTTGTCTTCACAGACCTATGTCTTTACGATAAAGGAGTCGACCTGAAAGATAAAAGGGTGGAGCTCCTTTGCAAGAAAGGCGTATGGATATTCGGCGAATCTCAAAGAGTGATAGTACGTGAACTCGTGCCATGTGGAAGTGAGTGCGATGGATTCGAGCCTGACGGGACAGATCCCGGCGAATTACGGAAGATACAATTCGAGAATCTATCTGATAGAGAGAAGGAAATCCTCGCGTTGATAGGCCAGGGGCTTTCAAGCAAGGACATAGGCGAGAGGCTTTGTATCGCCAAGAAGACCGTCGACCACCACCGCGAAAACATCATTAAGAAGCTGGGGTTAAGTGGACATCTTCAGTTGATCGCTGTCGCCGGGTATCTCCTCTCCAGCCTTCTCGATTAGACTTCCGCAAAATAGGGATAAATCCCTATTGAATTATTTGGCCACGGGGGTTAACCTCGGTGAGTCACTCACGGAGGTACAGGGTGATGGAGTCGGAACCGGAAGCAGCACGATTTGCGTTCCTCAAGTCGCAAGCGATTTCATTGACCGCCATCTCAGCGGGCATGATTCTTCTCGTATCACGCTTCCTCGGTCAGGTACCGCAAGCACTGACAAATCTCCTGGTAATTGCCGGGGCATTCGCGATGGCGTTCTTGCCTTTAATATGGACTGATGAGCACAACCCGTCATTGAAAGTATACGGAACCAACGCTGCTGCGTTGCTACTTTTTTCAGTTCTCTACTTAGACCTGCCGTTCAATATATACTTCCTGCGGATTTTCCTGATCTGCATATTCTGCTTTGCTCTTGGAAGTAACCTCCTTAACGGGGACCGCCAGATAGCAGGAAATTACTGGGTCCTATCTTTGAGCACTTTCGCGTTTGGGGCGTTTCTTACATGGTATTTCTCGGAACCGCTATTATGGTACACCATACAAGATCTCTCCAAATCACTTTCGTGGATCGTGGGCATGCTCACGGTCCAGAAAGGTGAGTTTGATGCTTCGGCCTCAGGACTTTTCATAACAATCTATTTGGTTTTGGTCGGCATTTTCGTCGCCGTGCTCTCGAAGCAAGAGAAGCGAAGATGGCTTCGCCTCTTCGCGTACACCGTAGGAATAGTAGTTGCCAACCTGGTCTTCATTGCAATTCTTCAACCAGGGTACTCATGGCTGCAGAATCTCGTATCGATCCCAAGATTTCAGATTATGGATTTACCCGTCCTTCTCTTCTTTCTCGATCTCATCCCCCTAACGATCTTTCTGAGACGAACAGAACTTGCACCAGTGACATTGCGGATATTCCCAATCAGAACAAGACAGGCAATAGCGATTAGCATCTTTTCTTTTGGGATGTTGTTGATCGTTTTTCGTCAGCAGTCAGCGTTCAGCTATCAGCAATCAGCTATAAGCTATGAGCGATTACCTATTACCTATCAGCTATCTGCTATTAACTAAATAAGGAGGAGTGGACTTGAGCGGTAAGCCGAACCTGTCCCGATATCTCGGGATGGGACTGAGATGGCGAAGCCATAAGCAGATCTCAGGAGGCAAACTCTTAGAATATTACGGTATTGTAAAGAGTTAATAGCTCATAGCTCATGGCGGTGTTGTCACACTTACAGCGTCAGCGTACGTTCAAGACAACGCCTAAGAGCTATTACCCATCAGCTATCAGCTAAAGAATCGGAGAAACAGAAATGAAACTAATCGTCAGTTCTCTATTTGTGATCGGCGTGCTGCTGGTGTTGGGCAGCGTGGTCTTTGCCCGGCCGAGCGGTGAAGTGAAGCAATCGCCGCTGTACCAGCAAAGCTTGCAGGAGTCGATCGCACAGATTCAGGGCAAGACAAGTCCGAACGCGGCAGGGCAGCTGGCTGTGGCCGCGAACTTCCCAACTTCACAGAGTATTTGTCCAGCTGTTCCTCAAACTGAGCAAAACACTTGCTCATCCACTTACTGCAACACCTGCGGAGGTCCGACGTGCAGTGCAACGTGCTATTCAACGTGTACGAACACATGCAATTCCATGTATTCCACTTGCGCAAGCACCTGCGCCAACACGTGCGCGAGAATACCTGTGCCAATACCTGCGCAAACACGTGTGCGAACACGTGCGCTCCTGGTGCATGCCAGAATTACCAGTTCTCGGGTTCCGTCGATTGGTCCTACGAGGCCGGAAAGTATACGGGCAGCGACTGGACAAAGCCCCCTCAGTACTGGAGCATTTGTTTTCCGGTGAACCCTTCTGTAAGCGTGCAGTATAGTGATGGAAAAGTTGACGGAAATTGGTCGTTCAATGCATCCACTGGCGCATATTCTGATACTGATTGTCGCACTACACTTACAGGTGGAACTTACAGCATGCTGGGATCTATTTGGTGCCAGCAATGTGATGCGCCACCTGGAAGCAACGAATGGCAAGCGTCGGGCCAGAGCACCTTCCCCCTTTCACTCGAGCTTCAGAATTCCCCGCCCGTTTTCTACATTGACATTACTCCGCCATAAAGACATGGCGTTGTCGAGGAGTCGCTCCGGCGACTCCTCGATGCAACTCGACTGCGAGAGTCAACCATGACCATTCTTAAAAGTGTGCTAGTTTCGGTTTGGGTAGCTTGTTGTGCATCTCTGGTGACAGGATGTCACAAGGCGTCACCAATTCCCCTCACGTCTGCGCTGCCGCCTTCGAGTTTGGTTCTCTCAAAAAATGGTCATCTCTACGTTATGCAAAACGAACACAGCACGAATCTTAAGCCACTCTTGACCAACGACTCAGGGCAGGTAATCGGTCCCTATTTGTGGCCAAATCTTTCTCCTGACAGAAAGTTGGTCGCGTTTTACGCGGCGAAGTCAATTAACTCTGGATTTATGCTCTGTGTGATAGGGGTGGATGGCTGCAACCTAAGAACGGTAGATAATATCACTCTGCCAGGGCAGATCTTTCAAGTGGGGTTAAGCTGGTCGCCTGACAGCAAGACAATTGCTTTCAGTTCTCCGAAAACTGGTGATAATAACATCTTCATCGTCAAAGTAGACGGCACGGGTGAACAGAAAATAACAAACGGCCAGTTTGATATTAAACCCGCCTGGTCTCCCGACGGCCGCTACATTGCGTTCATTCAGATGTCGGTTCCGCCGGCCAAGCCTGCCCTTGTAATATATGACTACTCAAATTTTATGGTATTGACAACTATCGCTAATTCGTACTGGTATTATTGGTCACCTAAACATAACGAGTTGGTTTATGCGGCAACTTCCACTTCGCCCGGTCGAAGAAGCATGCATTTGTACCTATGCAGGGTTGAAGTTAAGGGCGTCACCAAGGCGGCCGACCTCAGCAAGGTCGATTACCCACCACAAAGGATAGCTCTGTGGGGGGGATGGAACCCGGCCGGAGATCGAATACTGGCCAAGTTGTTTACTGACACTGTTACGTTTGGTCAAACGGCCCGGATAGTCTCAATCAATCCTCGAACTGGAGGCTCCCAGGTGCTTACTACGCTTCGGAATATTGTGGACGCAAACTGGTCCGAAGATCGGAAAGCAATATATTACACCGAATGGGGGGCAGACTCAGCAGATTTCCTGAGTGACGTTGACCTGTACATTATGAACACTGACGGCGGGCGACAAAGGTTATTGTTGCGCGGCATACAGAATCCAGATTGGTAGATATAATCGGGAGAATATTTTCCACCAGATAAATTGTTAGAGCAAGCCTGAAAGGGCGGTAATTATCCGAGTTCGAGTCTTACTGCCCCCAAGTACTTAGATAGTAAGATAACTAACCAAGGAGGTTGTTATGCATTCGCATCTGGTGCGTAACTTCGATACGAAGTTTTCTGAGAGGAGAATGATTCCGCAAATCAATCCAATCTTTCTTTTGTCTCTGCTGGTATTTCTATACTCCGCCGCGTTCTGCCAAGGAACAAACATGGGCAACTTGCCTGCTTCGTCCACTCCGCCAGAGGATTCTCTTTCCGGGCTGTTCGAGGATATCTATGGCAGGTTTCCGAACGAAATGACTGCCGCTTTGAACTACGTGCATAGCGAGTTGAATTCAGCAACGCTTTATCCTGAACCGGCTTTAAACGACGCAATTGCGGATTTCACTGCAGGTAATCGAAAGAGTTACGAAGTGTCCGCCAGTTTCCAAGACAACACGAACAATACCTCCTATCCATCTGAGAGTTTGAACCTTGGTCTAAGTGTCAGACCAAACGATAGCTGGCAATTGTCGGGAATAGCGAACTATGGCCACTCTACAGGAAACTTGTCGAACGGCCAAATGAGCCTGGACCTGTCCGCCAACCATCTTTCAGGCGGCGACATACATTTCACAGAGAACTCGCTTCGCCAGTACTACTATTTTTCGAACCTTTTTCTCGGCTCGAACCAGTCGCAATTCGGATTTGTCCCACAGTTGGCGGATCAGCTCAACAGCCCGAGTGGTTCCAAATACTATACAATCATTTTGCCGGTGTCGCTTAGGTATGGTATCACAGACCGGTTTACAGGCGGTCTAGCTGCGTACTACTACAGATCGCTAAATCAGTCTCCAGCAATCCCCTCTGAGGGAATTGGACCAAGCAGCATTAATGGCTGGGAGTACCAACTGGGATTGGATCTAAGTTACCTTGCGGACGAGAACAACTCGGTGGAGTTCGGATTGAATCTGTATGATAACAGCTACGCTCTGGAAGGCTCCTCCTCATTCAGCAATGGTTACTTTGAACAGTCATCAACCGTAGACAAACGAACTTTTGCTGAACTTTCCGGGTCATGGTTCCTTTCATTTTTGAATAGCCCGATTTCCATTTACGATCTTCGGAGATCGTACTACACCGGCAACTATCTGAACACTGGTGAAGCGACAAACCAGTTGAAGGTCATGTATTCCACCAGGGATAGAATTGAAAACACTTTTCTCCCTACTTCATTTTCTGATTTAAAAACAACCATAGCCGATAGTGTAGTGTTCGGGCTGAACAATATTATTGAGCTGTCAATGGAGGGTGAACTCGGCCAGGGTTATAGCAATGCTATCTCGGGAAAAGGCTGGGCCCGTTATGGAATTGCGCAACTGACCCTTCACAATCTAAGATTCGACGCCCCGGAGCTCAGCGACTTCGACTATTTCTTTGGTAAGATAGACAATCCGGGAGATTACTCTTTGACCATAATCGGCTCATTGGCTTCCGATAATGCCATTAACTTCAACACCCAGATACCGAACAACGGTGTTGACCTTGTCGGTCGAATCGGAATAATTGATGGATTTGATGCAGGCCTCAATTATTCTTATTCAAAGTCAAGTGGCACAGCAGAATCCTCAAGTTATTGGGGATTCACGCTCAGAGGAAACTTGATGAGAGCATTTCGAGTCCAGGCTTCAACAACTTGGGGAAACTTACAAAATTATTTTGGATTACCAAACAACACCCGTTCTCTATCTCTACAGGCGACGATCAATGCGTTGTTTTGAAAAACCGCCCAAAATCTGGGTGGGTGGGAGCGTGAGTCCAATTAGATCATGTATCACGATCATCGCATGGGGATTCGTCGGATTCTTTGTCCTTAGTTTTGGTGGGTGCAGTAGGAGCTCCACTGTCAATAGCATCGTCGAGACATTGCCACCCGCACCGGCGTTCCAGCTCGACTCGGTGCCTGAGCCGCCGTTGTTCAAAAGCAAATTCCTCGTCCTGACACACTCGCGTTATCTCTTCTACAATCTTGCCAAAGAGATTGCAGCGTACCACCAGGCTCCACTGATCTTTATCAATGACAATACTTTCGATCAGATTACCGCAAAATTGAAGTATGTGGATCCAGAATATGCAATTGTTGTCCTGCCACCGTTTCTTATCACCCCCGATCTGGTTGGGAACCTATTCAAATGCTTCTGCTCGCTAAATAGCGACGTCTATCCTGATGTACAATTCGGCTATATAACAGGGTACACGATCGATGATGCACGTAGTCTGTTTTACAGGGACCAGCAGGATACTGCGGCGCTTGACAAGTTTCTCGGCGTGTCGCACTTGTACCCTGGTGGTGAATGGGTCAAATCGTACCTCAGCAACTTCGCTGATCGATTCCGGGCCTCCGGTTGGTACGGCGACACAGCGATAATGGACATGGAAAGCGGGGCAGACAATGTTGCGGGAGAGCTAAAGAAATTTGCCACTAACCAGGTCATTTTCTTCATCGGGCACGGAGGACCGGACAACATTTGTGATATAAGCGCGTCCGATCTTGCAAACGTAGATTTGACCGGCGATGTGGTACTCTCTGGTGCATGTTCTACTGGTGCCACATACGAGGACGGAGCGCCAGGTGATAGTGAATACATTGCACTCAGAATTCTGAAGCAGGGAGCCTGCGTTTATGAATCGAGAGTCGTGCTGAATGGTTGGGGTTCGTGGCCAGCGGTGAGCGTCTTAGATGGTAGTGGTACTTGGGGAGAAGCCGTGAATGACGGCATAAAAGCAGAGATGCAGCAGTTTAATGAAGACACCCTAAATATCTTAAGCTGGCAGCAAGTGAGTCAAGAATATCCAACTGGAAACTTTCCATTTATAAACGAGACGGCTCGAATAATTCCGTTCGGTGATCCGTCGTTCAAGCCAAGGTTGAAATCCCCCGTGTTCATCACATTGCCGTAAGGCTTTATCCAAGAACCATCTGCAAACTCTATTAACTGGCCTTTAATCGGATCGAGAGCAATGCTCTGGGTTTCTAAAGCAAAGGTGCCAATCAAAGTTGAGTCATCCTCCTCACCAAAGATCTTCCATCAGATATCAGTTCAGGTAGAAAAGGGTAGGTAACCACCGAATACTTGTTACTCCATAAATGGAGGTTATCGTCATGAAGAAAATCGTGGTTCGAGTAGTGGTAGTTCTTACAGCCTTAACCGGGATCGCTCGATCTCAACTTCTTGGGAGCTACGGAGTAAAAATCGCATACACCTCTGCTTCGCAAAGCCTGAATTATCCTTTTGATGTCGCAGGATGGTGGGTTTCGAGTAAGACGTCCGCGGTTAGTGGATTCAACATTGCGGCTTTTGCGGAGTGGTTCGACTCGCATCATCTTTCATTTATCTCCCAAATCGAGTATGACCAGCGCGGAGCGAATCTCCAATATACGATCAACGGAGAACCAGCGTCGACTCGTGGCCGACTCAGTTATCTGTCCATTCCGATACTCGCAAAGTTCAATATCCAAACTGGATCGGTTAGCCCTTATGTCATCGCCGGACCGAGAGGAGACTTCCTTTTGAGCTATAGAGACTTTCAGATTCATCCTGGCATGTACCCTGTTTACGGCAAGTTCAAGAAAACGATGTTGGGGTGGAGCATGGGCGCAGGGTTGGAAACAGGTTCCCTCCTTCCGGTTAATCTCCTCATCGAGTTGCGGTACAATTTGGACTTCTCTGATTCATACAATGACGGTCTCGTGAAAATGCGGAACAATGCCCTCGACGTCTGGTTGGGTGTCGCATTATGAAGCCGGATGCTGGGTACGCTGCCTGCAATGTTATGGTCCCGCTCAACATCGGAGTAAGATTTAAATTCTAATAGGACTGGAAAGGGGGATAAGATGCTCCTTCTTTGGTTTGGATTGATTCTGATCTCTTTAGCCTGGTATCCACTCACAGGCATTTATGAACCTGCTGACATCAACTAGCGTGCGATGGCGGTCCCATTCATTCTTCTGTTCACCTCTGGTGCGAGAAGGGTGAATCAAGCTGATGATTTCAACTGAACCCATAGATCGCTTTATGAGACAGCAGGGCAACATCCCAACCATCCGATGAAAGGAAGGCATATGCGAAGGGCTGCATATCTCGAAATTATAGTGGCCGCCTTTGCGGCCGGGGGTTGCAACAACAATTTCGTACCCGTCGTCGATTATCATCCCGAGCTGATAGTCTACTCGATTCTGTACCCCGATAACGATACTACGTATGTTCGTTTGTTGAGCCTGCAGCAAAAGTTCAACTACGATGTAAGCGGAGACGTCGCCGGTGCCAACGTCAACTTGATTTCGGACTCGGGAGATACTACGGTACTTAAGGAAAGGACGGTTCTCTATGTGGGCTACTCACCCGTAGTGCTATATGCAGGCATTGCAAACCTTAAACCCTTGACTAGTTATCAGGTCAACGCGTCGAAGTCAGGCTTCCCAGATGCGAGCACTAGAGTATTTGTACTTGGGCACACTGATATCAAGCCAGCTTACGACACGGATCAAGTGCTAAAAGACCCCGCCCACAATTATGATGACATCTATTACACGCTCTCTTTTCCTTTGAACCCGGCGATGCTCCTGGCCAATTTTGAGGTCGCTTATTTGGGAGTAAATTCAGTCGGAGACACTGTCACAGGCGAAAATGGAGTCAGCATGTACTTATTTTCTCCTCAGGGCGAAAGCTTGACACTGGAATTTTCAAGAACTGTCTACCAGGATTCACTCGACGCGGTATTTTCCGCGGGAGAACATCTTTCAGGGATGCATATCTTCGCCAGATTGATCACGACTGAAATGGACTCAACTATTTACAAGTTCTACTTTGCTTCAACGGGGGCCGGCGTACCAAACACTCTCAGACAAAATCAGGTGATATACACGAATGTGAATAATGGAATGGGAGTGGTCGGGTCCGCCTGCATAGATAGTCTCGATATTGTGGTACAATAGGACAACGAGGGGAGACGCACATGCTTTTGACATTGTTCATAGTGGCATTTCAAACCTTGCCAGCAGTACAAGATACATCATTCACAATTCAGGGGGTTGTCGTCGACAGCTCGAGCGGTGAAAGCGTACCTTACGTCAACGTAATGTTGACAGACGATAAACGGGGAGCAGTTACCGACAACAACGGAGAGTTCCTAATAGCTAATGTGGAACGCCGGGCACACACTATGAGGGTGAGCGCAGTCGGGTTCAAGACAAAATTCCTGACTATTAAACCGGGCGCCGGTCCGATATTCAGGCTCCGAATCCCGCTTAAGGAATCGCCGCCGACCATGCATGGAGTCACCGTCCTCGGTAACAGGAAGGAGCTCCAGTATCTGCAGCCGGACAGGACAGTGATCACCCCCGCCGAAGCCAAAAGCAATATCAGTTTCTTCAACAACGACTTGCTCGGATACGTTACCCATCTCCCTGGCGTGGTAACACTCAGCGGCATGTCGACCCGGTATTATGTGAGAGGCGGCAGCGCCGATCAGAACCTCGTCACCATTGACGGGATAACAATCTATAATTTCGCTCACGCCTTCGGTCTGTTCAGCTTCCTGGACCCGAGGATAGTGAAGACATCGACCTTTTTCGCGGGTGACTTCGGGGCACAATACGGCAACCGGTTGTCGTCGGTGATGGACGTGCGAACCGTAGATGGCAACCCGAACAAGCTCACTGGGAACGGGAGCGTCGATTTGTTCACCGCTGATCCGGAGGTAAGCGGCCCGCTTTCCCTCTCAGACCAAGGCACATCAAGTTTCGT
Organism: Bacteroidota bacterium; assembly: GCA_021818875.1. Classification (GTDB taxonomy): domain Bacteria; phylum Bacteroidota; class Ignavibacteria; order Kryptoniales; family JAKASW01; genus JAKASW01. Next base: position 10,874 of record JAKASW010000021.1, on the reverse strand, counting down.
CGGCTTTTTCCGACTCCCCATGAACAGAGGATTGATAAAGAATTTCTTTTCTTTCAACGACAACTTCAATTTCTACGATGGTTTCCTGAAGGCAGGAGGCGATATCGGCAGCGATGGTAAAATCAGTGCGGAAGTATTTGCTCTCGGCGACAATATACAGGCCGAAGACTTCTTCAATCCGAGTTACCGATGGGATCAAAGAGCAGCAGCGGTCTCGGGCAGTTTCTTCATGGGAGACAACTACATTTTCAACTTCTCCGTTTCATATTCGAGATATACAACCGGTCAGTCCGTCCAGACAAGCCAGGCTTTTCAATATCCGTAACAATCGGGAATAAGCGAGCCGACTCTTACCGCCGACGCCACATATTTTACCGGCTCAAACAACCAGATGAAGGTCGGTTTGCGTTTCAGCTTTCCTTCTTACTCGTATTCATTCACAAACGCCTACGGTAATCTCATAGACGCAACAGATCAGATAGTTGAACCCCAGTTCTGGGCTGCCTATGAATGGAACATTGGATCGCGATTCGTAGTGATTCCCGGACTCAGATGGGACATGGTAAGTCTTGCACAACTTCTCTCAAGCGGATCAAACGGGTATCTTGCCGACCCTCGACTGTCCATTCTCTACCGTATCAACAACGGACTCGTTTTGACTGCTGGCGGTGGAATTTATCATAAGAAAATCATAAACCTGAATGACGAAAATGAAATATACACCCCTTTCGATCTTATCATGCCGCTCCCCGACAGTATCGATCAGGAATCCGCCTGGGACTGCACCCTGGGAATCGTGGCAAATCCGGCTGCGCTTACGACAGTGAAAGGTGAGATTTATTACAAAGACTTTTCCAGACTCGTGGGCATAAACGGCCAGCAGGTCTATGCGACTGATCAAGGTTTCGTCTCAGGGAGCGGCCATGCTTACGGAGCCGAGCTGAGCTTCAAATTTGATATGGAAACTTTCTACGCAGATGTGGACTATTCTTATGGGATGGTGACACGGGAGCTGGGTGGAGTGTCATATATACCGCGGTATGATCTGAGAAACCAGGCAAATTTCTCAATGGGAATATGCCCTGTGCCCGGAGTGTGGCTGCGGGTAAATTGGAAGATTGCCTCGGGCCTGCCATATACTCCTCTCACAGGTTTCCTCGGGCAGCCGAACTTCGATTATACCGACATAAAGTCCTTTGGTAAAGGTTGGGTTTTTCCCCTGCCTCTATTTGGGGCTTATAACTCTGCAAGGCTACCGGGGTATCAGAGCCTTGATATCAGCATTGAGGACGAATTCCAACTCTTCGGCAAGAGTGTGGCAATGCAAATCGCCATGATAAACCTTTACGACCGACGCAACGTGTACTACGTCAACAACGTGACCCTCGCTGTCGAGTATGAGCTGCCACGGATGGCGAATGTTTCATTGGCTTTCAAATTCTAAGTCCAAAGGATAAACACAGGGAGAAAGATGATTACCTTCTGGTTTGTCTTGATACTCACTTCTTTGGCATGGTATCCGCTCACCGGCATCTACGAACCAGCGGATATAAACTACCACGCGCCGCTCTGGTTCTCCGTGGCGGCAATGGCGATTTCATTTGTTCTCGTGTTCCTCTCGATCAGGAATCGAGGTCTGGAGAAACAGAATTCCATTATTCCAACATTCCATTACTCCTCTATCCGAACAATTGCTTCCACACCTCGGAGACTTGCGATCCTTGGATTGGCCTCGCTCGTCTTCTCGATCCTGATCCCCTTCCCCTACAATTTTTCTGGCATCTTGCTTCTCGCTGCTATCATATTTCTCTTCTTCGAAGAGACCATCCTGAGTGGGGCATCGCCGAGAATTCTAGTTCCGATTTCAGATTCATTTTTCACTACTGGCATGATCATTGCCGTCCAAACGGCCGTTCTTCCTTTCTTTTTCCTCTTCGCCTCACGTTTCCACCGTGCCGACTTTCTCGCCCCTGTGATGACATTTCTTCTCAACATCTTCGGCGCGCCGGCAACGTTCTCCGATGGATTCCTGAATGTCCAGATCGCTGACAGAGTTTACCCGTTCATTCTTTCATTTGATGGCTTGGGACTATACGTTTCTCTCAACATTGTTGCGGGCGCCTTCGCTCTATTCTATCTGTACAATACGCCAAAGATTTACTATCTCATTCTGCCCGTTGTGCTATTGGTATACATGATCGTCCGGTACGCAGGCGTGATTCTTCTTTTCCTGGAACTGGAGCAGGTGAATGTTCTGTGGCGCTTGGACGTGCTGACGGTGAGCTTGCTACCGCTGCCGTTCGTGCTGGCGAAGATGGTACATTACTCACCCCTGCAGACCGTTGCGCGGGAGTTGAACTCCCGCGCAGCAGAGGGGTTAGAGAGGGGGACGGAAGGGCGTGAGTCACGCCGGTTCACCGCCGCCATGGTACTTTTCGTCCTCTCCTCCGTCACCTTCTTCGGCTTCGTCGATCCGGGTCAGAAGAAAGCTGGCAGGATTCTCCTGGACGAGGGTCACAGCAACTGGGAGTGGACTACTCAGAAATTCGACACGACATGGTACGACCAGCAGTCTACTTACAATTATTACTGCATGGCAGAGTACCTCAAGTATTTCTACAAAGTCGATCAGAAGACTCAGCCGCTAACAAAGAATCTCCTCGCGAACTACGATATCCTTTTCATAAAAACACCGACCAAACCATTTTCACAGCATGAGCTCTCGGCGATCAAAGGGTTTGTAAAACGAGGAGGTGGACTCCTACTTGTTGGCGACCATACAAACGTCTTCGGGATCACAACCAACCTAAACCCGATCGCCGAACAGTTCGGAATGAGCTTCACTTACGATGCACAATACGATCTTAACGGTGACCTTTCCGATTACACCAGGCCGAAAATTCTCCCCGACCCGGTAGTCCAGCACATGCCTCCATTCATGTTCGAGACAAGCTGCATGATAGATGCGCCCCTGATGGCCGAAAGCTCCATAACAGGATATGGCATAAAGTCTGTCGGGGCAGATTACTCACAGGCAAACTTCTTTCCGGCTAGCGCAGGCGATGCCACGGATACAGAGTTCGGTCTTTTCGTGCAGGCAGCCGGAGTAATCTATGGCAAAGGAAGAGTATTTTTACTTAGCGATAGCACACCGTGGTCCAACTTTTCCATGTTCATGCCGGGCAAACCCGAGCTCCTTTTGGGAATCATGGAATGGTTGGACAGAACGAATACCATTTTGGATTGGATTCACCCAATTTCAGCAGTTCTCGGGATCCTCTCATTGATCGCATTAATCATCCTTGCATCGAAACTTGAACGGAGCAAAACCATTTTTGTCGTAATAGCGACCGGCTTTCTGTTCGTACCGCTCTCGGTTGTGGCGTTCCATGGTCTTAACCTTCTTGATTACCCGGTTCCCAAGCCGCATTCAGAATACACGAAGGTCGATTTTGAAACGGAGCATTCGGACATCGAGCTGCCGACCCTCCATCTTGCGATGGATGCAGAAAGAGCTTACGACACCTTCTTCATCTGGCTTCAGCGGCTCAATTATGTACCATCGGTCAAACCGACTTATCTGGAGGCTCTTCGTGATGCCGATGCAGTTGTTGTGACTAACCCGGTAAAGCCGTTTAGCAAGAAGGAGATACATGCGACGAAGATTTTTCTTGAAAAGGGAGGAGCATTATACATCATGGACGACCCACGGCGGAATCATTTCGTCATCGCAAACGAGTTGTTGTCCCCGTTCCATGTCCGCCTTGTTGCAAACGACACTCTCGGACTTCCAATACTTCTCGCGACAGACACCGCTGATGCCAATTCAATTTCATCGTTTGAGGCAGGAAGAGTCAGCGGAGGGGTTCCGATCCTGTACGCACGAATGAAGAATATCCCGCAAACTCCTTATGGCTTCGCGAGCCCTGCTCCTTCACAACGTAATTTCCGAATGCCGCCTGGCGGACCGTTCGGCAATGCTTATCCTCAAAACTTGTGGACAAACCGTGAACCCATGATGCAGGGGACCGGTCCTCCACTCCCTTCAGGCGTAGTGGAGCGTCTGGGCGAAGGACGAATCGTGGCTCTGGCAACCTCTTTTCTATTCTCAGACCGGGAGATGGGATTCACTTCGGTGATTCCCGATACGAACATGAGAAGGATTTACAGCCTGGAGTATTCCTTGTTCAGGCAATATGTGGACAGCGTCAAGGAGAAATAGCTCATGGCTGATGGGGAGAAGCTCGTGAATTGCAAAGAGGGTCCTCCGTCACTGACTATCAGCTATTGCCCATCAACTATTAGCTAAAGAAGGAGGGTCGGACTAATAAGGTAAGCCAGCAAACAACTGAGACTGCTACGCTGTGAGCAGATCTCAGTCGGCAAACTTTAGAAAGTCACGGCGTTGCAATGAGCTAATAGCTCATAGCTGATAGCTCATGGTGGATGCGTGCCGCTATGGCGGTGATGAAAGCTTCCATCAGCTATTACCCATTACCTATCAGCTAACAAATCGGAGAAACGAAAATGAAAAAGCTAATTTGTTGTACACTTTCCCTCGGCTTAGTCCTTGTGCTCGCTAACGCGAGCTTCGCGCGGCCGAGCGGAGAAGTGAAGGAATCGCCGCTGTACCAGCAAAGCCTGCAGCAGTCGATTGCACAGATTCAGGGGAAGCTCCAGCTCCCATCTGGGTCAAAGGAAATGGCGGCAAACACGCCAACCAGTTCAAGCGCTTGTCCCTACGTACCGAATACGCAGCAGTACACATGTACTCCCACGTCGAGCACCTCAACGTGCAGCACAGCAACATGCGCAAGTACTTGTGCCACAACGTGCGGAAGCACCACTTGCAGTAGCCCGACGTGCTCCAACACCTGCGCGAACACTTGTGCCAACACTTGCGCGAACACCTGTGCTCCCGGTGCGTGCCAGAACTACCAATTCTCGGGCTATGTTAGTTGGTCATACACCGACAAGTACGCAAATCCGCCTCAAACCTGCACCGGCAGCGACTGGGCATTGCCCGCTGAATTCTGGGACATCTGCTTCAGAACACCCACTGAACTTGAGGTGCAATATAGCGATGGTACGGTTGACCAGAATATTAATTGGCAATTTAAGGGGAGCGATGGCTCCTATTCTTTCACTGACCTTCGCTCGACACTAGTAAGCGGCACCTACAATGTGTTGGGGGCCGTTGATGCCCATCAATGCGATGGGCCGCCAGGATGGAATGAGTGGTACCCGAAGGGCAGTAGCAGTACTAATCCACTCGGGAATTCCAATTCCACCAATTTCTACATTGACATTACCCCGCCATTATTCTAGAGGCATGGCATTATCGGGGAGTCGCTTCAGCGATTCCCCGGTACAAATTTACAAGGAGTATCATCAATGATCGCTTTCAAAAACATTCTGCTCTCGCTTTGCGTCGGTTTTTGTGCATTTCTGGTAACTGGATGCCACAGCGCATCACCGATTGGCCCGAAGCCTGCGTATCCGACTTCCAGTTTGGCTCTTTCAATAAATGGTCGTCTCTACATCATGGAAAACGAAGATAGCGCGAATCTTAAACCCGTCTTGACCGTCGACTCGGGACTGGTAATCCGTCCTTATATGACGCCAAAGCTTTCCCCTGACAGAAAACTGGTAGCGTTTTACGCAACCAAGTCAGGCGGTTCGGGATTTTCGCTCTGTGTGATAGGGGTGGATGGTCACAACCTGAAAATAGTGGATATCGTCACTTTGCCGGGGCAGTTTTACCAGGATGGGGTCCACTGGTCGCCTGACAGCAAGACAATGGTCTTTGATTCTCCGAAAGCTGGTGAAAATAACATTTTCGTTGTCAACCTTGATGGCGCTGAACAGCAAATAACAAACGACCAGTTTGATATTAGACCCAGATGGTCACCCGACGGCCGTTACCTGGCGTTCATTCGGAATTTGCAAGTCGGGCCCTCCCTTGTAATATATGACTATTCGAATTCCATGGTACTGGCGACCATACCGCATTCGTACTGGTACTATTGGTCGCCTAAAGATAACGAGTTAGTTTACGGGGCACTCCCCGATTCGCTCCGTCAAAACTTCAACGAGCATTTGTACGTAACCAGAGTTGAAGGTACCGGTGTCAGCCAGCCGGTCGACCTTACCAAGGATGTTAATCCACCGCCATGGACAGCCCTCTGGGGCGGATGGAATCCATCTGGAGATCGTATACTAGCCAAGAGCTTTAGTGATACCGTTTCCTACGGCCAGACCGCGCAGATAGTTTCAATCGATCCTCAAACTGGAGGTTCTCAGGTGCTTACTACGCTTTCGAACATATATAACGCAACCTGGTCCCAAGATGGGAAGATATATTACACAGAATGGGGATCAGACCCAGCAGATTTCCTGGCCGATGTTGACCTGTACATTATGAACGCTGACGGCAGCGGACAAAAGTTATTGTTGCGCGGCATCCAGGATCTAGACTGGTGAGTTTGTTTCGATAGTGAGAGTTAGATTCACCTTTTCCCATGTTTCCACGAAGAGCACTGATGCTGTTTATTCTTGGTTTTGTTTATGAACCCACATCCTCTTTTTGCCAGACTTCACGTTATGCGAGCTTATCCACTGGTGACACGCTTTCCCTCTCCGCTGCTATCCAGTACGCCCTAGTCCACAATCGAACCGTCCTCTATTCACTGAAGCAGAACTATCTTGCTGAATCGGCTCAACTCAAGTCTGCCGAAGCAAATTACAATCCGACTCTCAACGCCAGCGGCAGCCTCTTTCGCTACTTCAACCGAACCAAATTACAGGCCGCCGGTTTGGCAGGTGACTATTTCACGACATCCTACATGCAGGAGATGCTTCCAAACATCAGCCTGCAGCAGACATTCCTTACCCCCCTCGGCAGCAAGTTGACAGCCAGCGCGGGATTTCAAACTGCCATAACAGGTTTGTCGACATTCAACTATTTGACTACGCCTCAAATCTCACTTTCGTATCAACAGCCACTTTCGGCGTCTGGCATCGAGTCAGGTCACGCCGACATAATTTCCGCGAAGCGCTCTTATCTCAACTCCGAAATGGTATTCCGGCTTGGAAAAGACCAATTCGTCCTATCAGTGATAGAAGGCTACTTCCAGCTCTGGCAGTCGATGAGGCAGGTGGACCAGAGCGAACGGGATCTCAACTCTACTAAAAGAGTTCTCGAAATAGCAGAGATCAAGCTTAAGTCCGGAAGCATATCCGGCTTCGAGGTGCTTAATCTTCGAGTTCAAAACAGGCTTTCAGAAGATAACCTGGTACAGGCAAGAAATAACTTGGAGACTCAGATAATTTCCTTTTATCAGCTGATCGGAGATACGGCCGACATGTGGCATCCCGATACAGCATTGAGGCTCGCCAATGATTTTCCTTTTGACAGCATGACCATTAGTCCGGATTCGGCAGTTGCCGTAGCTCTCCGTCAACGAATAGAGATCAAACAAGCAGAGATTGCAATTGATCAATCTCTTTTGAATCGAGAACTGACGGCCAGTTCCCTATCGCCAACTCTGCAACTACAGGTTAACTACAATTTCAGCTCGCAATATGAACCTTCGTTCATAAACTCCGTTACGATGCTCCCGAACTATGGGTGGGGTTTGCAGGCCTCAATCGCAATTCCACTCTGGGACGGTGGCAGAACATCCGCAAACATCGAGGTGGCGGACAGAAACATCGAGGTTCAGAAGGAAAATCTTGCGTTGCTCAAGCAGGATATTAAGATAGATGTCGAGAACCGGTATCGCACTTTGATGCTTGATCTTCGGCGACTCGGCTGACTCACACTGAACCTGAAGGCAGCAGAGGAGGCTTTGAGCATAGCGGAGCTGAGGTTCCAGTCGGGACAGATTTCGTCCACGGAAATAGATGACATAAGGAATCGCTTCAACACCGCTGAGAACACACTCAACCAGGCAAAGATCTCGTGCGTGCTCGACAGAGCCGGACTCGCAGAGGCGACGGGTCAACTTGGACAATGGGTGGATACCCTCAACGATAGGTAAAACACTCAACCACGGATTTTCACAAATACAACGGATTCGCACGGATTTATTTTTCATCAACAACTTATATCCGTGGTAATCCGTTTGTTCCGCGTTAATCCGTGGCCAAGTTTTTTGTTTAGCAAAGGTAACATGATTCGAACCTTGTTAATAGGCATTCTTGTTATAGCGCTGGGGAGCGCCGCTTACTTCTATTTTTCCACCGACCGGAGCAAGGAGAAGCTAATCCCCGTCAAACTCGAACCGGTTGGCTACGGCACTTTCGTGGCCAGCGTCTCGGCCCAAGGCAAGATCATTGCACGAAAGAAAGAGATGCTCGTTTCACCGATCGTCGGGATTGTGCATGACGCAGGAATTAAAGTTGGATCGCACGTCAGAAGGGGGACCACTATAGCCACCGTCAGTTTGCCTCCGGAAGATGCCCTGAAGAAGAAACAGGACTATGAATTCGCAAAGATGGACCTGGAGGTATCGGCAGAACAACTCGCCGGAGCGGGAGAACTTCTGAGAGCGAAGGCAATCTCCGAACAAGACTACAAAGCATTAGAGATCACGAAGCTTAAGCAGGAGATGAACGTCAGGAATCTCCACGACGATCTCATGGACAAGAAGGTGAAAACCGACTTTGATGGTGTCCTTGTGGAGAAACAATTCACCGACGGCGACCATGTATCGACCGGAACTTCTCTTTGTACTGTGATTGACCCTCACTCGCTTGTGGTTGAGATAACTGTTCCTCAACATCTCATTTCTGATGTGAAGATGGGACAGGAGGTAAATTACATCTCCGACGTATTTTCCGGGAAGCTTTTCGGCAAAGTCATTGAGCTTCCGGTTATAGCCGATCAGCAATCTACCCAGCAAAGCGGCATGGCCGCCACGGAGCCACAGTTTACAGTTACAGCTACTATCTCCGGCTTCAGGAATACCCCGTTGATCGGTTCAAGCGTCGAGGGGGCATTCATACTTGCTGTGAAAGAGAAGACGCTCTTTATTCCGGAAGATGCCGTCATGTTCAGGTCAGACCGCCCGGTAGTATTCATCTCGTCGTCTGGCCACGCTCTGGCGAGAGTAGTGAAGCTGGGGCTCACGAACCGAAACTCCGTTGAAATCCGTAGCGGCCTAACGAAAGCTGATACCGTCGTGACTTCCGGCAACATCGATCTCTCTGACGGGGACAGAATAACGAGCATTGATAATGAGAAGAATATTTATCCGCCCAAATATCGAAGCGGGCCTCTTTTCATTCCGCAATAACCCGCTGCGGTCGACTCTCACCATAACCGGGATCGTCGTCGGCATCGCTGCAGTGGTCGCCGTTCTCTCAATAGGAAAAGGAAACCAGCTTAAGATAGAAGCCGAGGTAAACAGGATGGGACCTTCCTTGTTCTGGGTCGAACCCCGCTCCAGCTTCTCAATGAATCGAGTTGGTAGATCCACAATGCTGTCGGTTTCAAGACACGAGTCATCCCTTACTATGTTTGATGCTGATCTAATCCGGCAACGATGTCCCCTCGTCAAATATGTGGCACCAAGCTGCTCATTCTACGCGCAAGGGACGCTCGACGGAAAGACCGTCCAGTTTAATCTTTTAGCTACCACTCCTCAGTATCAGCAGGCAAGATCAATCCAATTGGTAGACGGAAGATATCTCTGCGATATGGATATGGTGTTGCATAACGATGTCTGTGTTGCCGAATAGAACCCCGGAATGGATTTGATTTCGACGGCAGGTCATGATCTGGAAATTAACGGAGTGCAGTTCCGTATCATCGGCATAATAAAAAGAGAGAATTCTCTCGTAACGCCATTCACCTCGATTGTTGTCCATGTGCCTTTGACGGTTGCGCGTGAAGAATTTGCACACGCTGCTTCCATCCAACGCATCTATTGTCTTGCAATTGAAAAGAATGGAGCTGCATCAGTTCAGGATGCAGAGGACCAGGTTCGTGAAGTCCTCAGAAGTCATCTGAGGATAGAAAACCCCCGAATGAAAAAAGAGAATCTTCCATTTCAAGTAACTTCTTCGCGCGACGTCTTTGAGCGCGCCGAGTCAATGGTCAGGACCGCAACCATGGTAACCGCTGGTATAGGAATGCTTCCGCTTTTCGTCGGCGGCATCGGAATCATGAACATCCTGCTCGCGTCTGTAACGGAGAGAACAAGAGAGATCGGCGTAAGGAAAACTGTCGGCGCGAGAAAGAAAGACGTCATGATTCAATTTCTTTTTGAATCGATTGTACTCAGCTTAATTGGCGGCTCACTGGGTGTGGTCCTGGGTCTCTTCCTCGGAAAAATCCTCGCGTCTCTGGTGAGTGTTCCGTCTGTGGCCGCGGTCAGCATAGTTTTATTAGGATTCGTCTTCGCCATCATGACCGGGACAATATTCGGTATTTACCCCGCATGGAAGGCAGCAAAGATGACGCCGGTTGACGCACTGAGATACGAATGAACCCCCCGCACTTAATCCCCCACATAGGATCCCGATTTTCCCTCCCTCCGATGAAATTTCCCCCTGCCTCAGATACCTTCAGTAATTTTCCCAATCCTTTCGATCTCCGCGCAACCTCCCCTCTTTAACGATCATCTACCCAATCTTCGATCGGTTCCCCCTTCTTCCATCGCAATCCTAGTATCATTTTTCCGATGCCGGCACTTTGGGATAAATTTGAATTCGGATTAATTTTATCCCATGAATCTCTTCAAGAAATCTCTGAAACCCTCCTGGACCTTTCCGCGGTCGCCAGAAAATTCCAACAAGAAAATCTGGCGACTTCTCCCCGGAAGCGGTATTCTTGCAGTCGAATTACGCGATGTCGACAAGAAGGAAGT
>JAKASW010000319.1 GCA_021818875.1 Bacteroidota bacterium | reverse complement strand
TTTAATCACTCAGGGTTAAATTCCCCGCCGCTTGCGGCGAAAGTTTTATATATTTGTGCATGAGTAAAAGCGAATATGTACACAAGTCACATAATGTATCAGTTTTGTTGTATCACTTCGTATGTCCTGCGAAATATCGGAGGGTGGTTTTTGACATGGAAGTAGATATCACGTTGAAGGAGACATGTTTGGAGATAACAAAACGATACGAGATGCATTTTCTTGAAATAGGGACTGACAAGAACCATGTACATTTCTTGGTACAGTCAGTGCCGACATACAGTCCGACAAGGATTATCACGGTGATCAAGAGCATAACAGGGCGGGAGATATTCAAGAAACACCCCGAGGTGAAGAAGCAACTATGGGGAGGAGAATTCTGGAGCGACGGATACTTTGTGAACACGGTAAGCAAGTTTGGAGACGAGAATAGTATTGCAAGATATGTGAGAGAACAAGGAATCGAAGATGAGTATACTGTATTACACAAGTCTGAACAACTCGCTCTTTTCTGACAAGATACCCCGCCGCTTGCGGCGGGGAGCTTCATTTGAAGGGAGCAAATCATAAACATCGAAAGTTCCCAAAGCCTACAAGCAATCGTCACGAACGGGGAAGTGAGTCGTGGTTCTTTCGATCGGTCAGAATAGTCTCATTGCACCATACACAACCAACACCGCAGTTCCGAATCCCCACGTGAGTAGTGCAATCGTTCCGTTTACTTTTGTAAATTCCCAGAACCTGAATGGTGCTTTCTCCTTGGACAGCTCCAGAACGATCATGTTCGCAACGGAACCCGCAACTGTTAGATTGCCCGCAAACGTCGAGCTCATTGCGAGGACCAGCCACATTAACATCGGCGAATTGAACGACGCTATCCAGTGTCTCACTACCATGACGTAGGGTACGTTTGAAACAACGTTTGAAAGTATGAGCGACGCAAAAGAAAAAGTGGAGACTTGCTGACCGGTTGAAATAGAGAAGTAACCCTCGAGAAAATTGTGGGCCTGATTTATCAGCCCCACCTTATTGATCCCTCCCACAACGACAAACAAGCTTCCGAAGAAAAGTAGTAACGACCAATTTACTTTTGCAAATATCTCGTCTGGTCTCCTGAAAGCGATGAGGACGAGGAGTGCTGCTCCTAAAATAGCCATGAACGACATCCGCACACCTGCGGAAAATCCGATGATGACAATTGCAGTCACTATCATCGACTTGATAAGGAGAGATCGGTTGAGCTCCTGGTGCTTCGCAAGCTCCGGTGGATCCAGAGCAACCGCCAGTTTTTCCTTGAAGAAGAATTTAAGCACGAAGAAATCTATTGCGAGACCTGCAATCGCGATTGGCAACATTGCGCAAAAGAAACTCAGATAGGGCCAGTGTGAGAATGTGCCGATCAGCATGTTCTGCGGGTTGCCGACAAGAGTTGCAACGCTCCCGATATTTGCGCTCGAGGCGAGTGCGATGAGAAAAGGCTTCGGATCAGTGCGAGAGCGACTTGTCACCAGCAGCACGAAAGGCGTCATCATAACGCATATCGTATCATTGACGAAGAAAGCCGAGAGAATTCCGCTGACTAAAATTATCGTGAGTAAGAGCCCCGTACCTGTCTTTGCTTTCCTGATTACCCATTGTGCCACTAAATCAAAGAAGCCGCTGACCTGAAGGTATGCGACCACTATCATCATTCCGAGAAGTAGTACGATGGTATCGAGATCTAAAGCCCGGTAGGCCTCATTGACGCTAAGCACCCCGAAGGCGACCATCGCGACCGCCCCGATCATTGCCCCTGACGTTCTATCTAGATGAAGGAACGGTAATCGTTGTACCGATATTGTGAGGTAAGTGAATCCGAAAATGATTACGGCAAGTAATGCCATCCAGGATCATATCTGGTGCAGAGTATAAGAACGAAGCTTGTCGGGCACCAGGCAGTCGTTGATTTTGACGACGGTCTCATCAAATGCACTGTCGTCAGCGTTCTGGAAGGAATCCTCGTTCTCGTAAGTATAAATCTCCATAAAATTGTTCGGAGAACCCTGCACTTCGAACACCTCGAGCTTTGCCATCTTTGAATTGTCGTATCCCGATTTGAGCTCGTTGATCAAGCCAAGATATTCGTCGCGCTTGGATGGTTGAACCTCGTAGTTGATCTCCAGTAAAACCTTTGCCATCTATTCCTCCTGTTTTGGCTTGTCAGCAATCGGCCTCGTATTTGCATTTCTGACGATCCAATAAATCACAGCTACTACTGCGATTGCCGCTGCAACCACAAGCTCGATTTTCTTCAATCCGGCAACCGATCCAATTGCTTCACTGAAAAAATAACCAAGAAAACCATAAGAAACAGCCCAAAATGATGCTGCGATTATATTGTAGACGGTGAACTTCGCTGTCGGCATCTTTCCAAGCCCGCACATCACAACAAGGGCAGTCCGAAGACCATAGATGTACCGTGCCAGAAGGACAACATAAGTCCCGTGCTTCTTCACCATTCGCTCAGCCCTCGGCAGCGCATCGAATACATATTTGAATTTTTTCGCGAATTCGTACCCTTCCTGGCGCGCCAGGTGAAAGAAAAGCTGGTCACCCAACGTTGAGCCTAAGAACGCTGATAGGACCGAAAGCTCTATGTTCAGCAATCCTTGATGCGCAAGTATCGCGGCAATGATGAGAACACTCTCACCTTCAAAAAGTGTTACCACGAAGATCAGCAGGTATCCGTATTGCTGTACCAATGCCTGCAAATCAATACCCCGCTTCTCTGATTTCCTGGTCTGTCATGCCGAAATAGTGTGCCACCTCATGAATCAATACTTCTCTTATTTTTTCTTCGACTTCGGAATCTGTGCTGCAAATTCGCTCGATGTTGCTCTTGTAGAGCGTGATCCGGTCAGGCAAAACGGGATACATGCCGTAGTTCGGACCTCGCTTGTTGAGCGGTACTCCCGAGTAGAGGCCAAGCAGCGACGACCTGCTGTTCAATTTCAAGCTGTCGACCTGGAAGTCGTCCGGCAGGTCTTGTACCACGACGTGGACATTCTCGATCCTCAATTTAAATTCGGGCGGAAGCTCGTCGAATGCTTTCGCGGCAATCATCTCAAAGGTTTCTCTGTCCATCCAACAGGTCTAGGATTTTGTTGTGCGCGTCGCCGTAAAGAATTTCCCCTTTGAAGACTACCATCGTACCTCCTTCGAGAATGAGGTCGGAAAACTGATTCCCATTTCTCCTGAAGTATACACTCAAGAATTCTCCACCGGTCGTAACTATTCTTACAGGTGACTCCATGTCGTATCGCATGGCGGCAGTTATCGCACTTGCCACGGCTCCGGTTCCGCACGCAAGAGTCTCGTTCTCCACGCCTCTTTCGTATGTTCGCATCCGTATGGTATTGTCGTCCGCCTTTTCAATCAGGTTTACATTTACACCCTTCGGAAAAATTCCGGTATTGTATCTGATCTTTCTTGCAAACGGAACGATGTCAACCGAATCCACCCTGTCAAATGCCTGACCACGCGTAAGGACGACATGGTCCGTGTTAGGTCGGACAAAAGTCGCATCGTACACATGAGAATCCACCGGAATCTTCATGCTGGGCACAACTTCATCGGGATCGGGGAGATGGAGCTTAACGATCCGATCGCCTGTCAGCTCCGCGCGGTATTCCTGCCCGTGAGCTATGAATTTCATTGGTGATTTGCAGACTCCCCTCATCACCGCGAACCTTGCAATGCACCTTCCACCGTTGCCGCACATCCCACCTTCGCTGCCGTCGGAATTCAGGTAGACCATCTCGAAGTCATATTCGTTATGCCGCCTCAAAATGAGGAGCCCGTCTGCACCGACTCCAAATCCTCTTGCACAAACTGCCCTGGCAAAAGAAGGGAGATCGAGCTTGAACGAACCATCGAAATCGTTTATGATAACGAAGTCATTGCCCGCGCCGTTCATCTTGGTAAAGGGGATCCTGATCATGAGCTTGCTTCGGATTCTTTCAAAGATGAAATGATCGAGTGAATTAAAGCGACACGTGTTCTTAGCTTGTCGAGCGAACCATCATTGGTAATTACAAAATCGGCAAGTCCCTCTTTCTTCGTCTGATCAATTTGGGTGTTGAGACGCCTCAGAATTTCTTCCTTGTGCACATTCAGTTTTTTTGACGCTCGCTCGACCGCCACCTCCCGATCTGCCTTTACCAGGATCACATAATCGAATTGGTCCGAAAGTTTTGCCTCGTAAAGAAGAGGGACTTCGACCACAACGTATCCGTTCGCAGCCTGGCGGGTTGCACTTTCAGTTATGTTCTTCATTATTTCCGGATGAAGAATGCTCTCCAGTCTTCTTCTCTTCTCTGGATCGTTGAACACGACCCTGGCCAGCTTGCGTCTGTCTATCGATTGTGAGGAAATGACATCCCTACCGAATTCATCTATAATCTGCTTCTTGATTACATCGCTCGAGTCGAGTAGGCCATGGCCGACTTCATCTGCGCTGAAA
>JAKASW010000020.1 GCA_021818875.1 Bacteroidota bacterium | reverse complement strand
GGCGCCTTCGCTCTCGTTGGAGTTGCTCCTTTTCTCAAACAAAAAACCGTGGTTGCAATATTCGGTTTGGCGGCAACCGTAGTTCTCTGGCTCCTCGCATATCTTACTTTTCGCGACGGTGCAAAGGAAAACATGCTGGAGCTGTCTCACGCCACTTTGAAGAGCAAGAGGCTGTCGTTTGTTACCGGTTTTTCGCTTGCAGTCACGAACCCGATGATGATCGTATGGTGGCTCATCGGCGGCAAGATTGTAAGAGACCTCGGACTGGTTTCTGATTTTGTACCCAAGGTGTCGCTATTGTTTCTAATTGCCGGTGGCCTGGGCCTGGCCTCATATCTTTTTACCCTTGCAAACATGCTTCATTGGGCGAAGAAATTCATATCGAGTCAGATAATGAAAAGAGTAAACTACGGCCTCGGTGTTGTTCTGATTATGCTGTCCATATATTTCCTTGTAACGTCCCTCCACACGCTTTTGCACGCGTAAGATGTCTTGTTGCCGGGTACAAGTCTGGTAAACAGAGCATGAAACTGCAAGAATTAGTCTTGTTCCTTTCCCTTTCAGTCCTGACGATAACTCCATATGGCAGGCTTCATTGCCAAACGTTACAGCCCGACACAGCCCTGACGAGCGACTCAGTTCACCAGTTGATAATGATGGCGGACTCAATCATCAGGGCAGAAGACACACTTTTGCTCATGAATCACGCGAAGGCATCTACACGCAGCGATACTGCCAGCGATACAACCGTTTCGAGACTCGACACGGTCTCCACACCCAAAGACACATTGAACATAATCACGAGTGAAGCAGATGCGAATACTGTTCCTGGTTTTCGTGTACAGTTGTCCTCCACTCAGGACTTGCTGCAGGCTGTGAGTACGGAATCACTCGCAGACAGTTTGCTGCCTAACTACGATGTGTACATAGTCTATGATGCGCCGTACTACAAAGTTCGGATTGGGGATTTTCGGAGCAGGTATGAAGCTGACAGGGCAGTGACTTACGTAGCCGGGCATGGTTTTCCGGACGCATGGCCCGTGCCCGACAACGTTTTCAGAAACCCTTTACCAAGGAAGCAGTAGTCGCTGCGGATTGTGCCCGCGGGATAATCGATCGGCGGGCAACCTGGGTGGCTAGAAAATCGGAGGAAGGACTTTGAGGTACAAGGCACTGTTTCTTTTGCTTCTTCCATTTTTATGCTCGATCAGGTCTGAGGTAGATCCGAGGCTTGCGGGTTCTTACCGCCAGGATAAAAATGGCTGGGTCTTCGTCCATCTTCAGGGAACGCCAAATGACATCGGTTTCCAGGATGGATACTTACTTGCGCCGGACATTGACGATGCTATAAGGACGTTGAAGTACTATCTCGCCATTGGCACAAGGAAAAGCTGGGGCTGGTATCGGGCGAATGCGAGAAGAATGTTCTGGCCCAAGCTGACGAAGGAGTACAAAGAAGAGATTGAGGGGATTGCAGAGGGTTTGCAGGCTCGCGGAAAAAAGTATGACGCAATTGACATTACTGCGCTAAATGGGTGGATGGAGCTCGCGCAGTATTACCTGCCCGCTCTCCGCTACGGGGGGATACAGCGGGGAGAGTGGGACAGAGCGCCCGGTCACTGCAGCGCGTTCATTGCAACCGGGAGTTACACTTCCGATGGGAAGATTGTCATGGCACACAACGCCTGGGTCAATTATGTCGTCGGCGAACGGTGGAATATCATCGAAGATATCGTCCCGGAAAACGGGAACCGGATATTGATGGACGCCTTCCCGGGATTCATCGATAGCGGAGACGATTTCGCCGAGAACAGCGCAGGCATCTTGATAACCGAGACCACCATAGCTCAATATAGAGGCTTTGATCCGAATGGGGCTCCGGAGTTCATGCGAGCCAGGGAAGCTGAACAGTACTCTAACAATATTGATGATTTCGTCAGGATTATGACAACCGATAACAATGGTGCGTACGCAAACGACTGGCTCGTAGGGGATACAAAGACAAACGAGATCGCGCGGGTCGAGATTGGACTGAAGCACTATCGCGAATGGAGAACGAAGAACGGCTATTTCGTCGGCTCAAACTTCCCGAGTGATCCGGCACTGATCAAAGACGAAACACATTTCAATGTCTACGACCGCAACAGCTCGATGAATGCCCGCAAGAGAAGGTGGGAAGAGCTGATGAAAGAATACAAAGGAAAGATCGACGCGAATTTGGCTAAGAAGTTTCTAGGCGATACTTATGATGTGGTTTTGAAGAGGAACTTTGCGGGTTCAAGGTCGCTTTGCGGCGAGGTCGAGAACGATCCGGCTGGCATTCCGCAATGGGGATGGACTCCCTACTTCCCCGGCGGCGCGGTGCAAGCCAAAGTCACTACTACAGATTTGGCGAAGAAGATGGAGTTCTGGGCGCGTATGGGACATCCGGACGGAGATAACTTCATAGCTTCCAAGTTTTTCGCTGCCCATCCAAGATACAGGTGGATGGGGAGATATCTCCATAGTATGCTTTCTTACCCCTGGACGTTGTTCGCCGCGAAGAGGTAATGCTGTTTTTGTCGGGAAGAATCTTTCCCATCTGAGTGCGAATATCTGTTTGAAAATCCACCACCCGGTGGTGGATTTTCAGTCGCATTATGGCTAAAATTTCACCATGACAATTCACGTTTGGAGAATGCCTAGCGGAATGCTATTGGTTATGTCATCGGAATGGAATACAAAGTGTTGAAAGTCCTTCTCCGTACCACCATTCATAGTAGGCTTTTTTTGTTGATGACTTTTTCACTTTTCCTCTTCGGCTGCAATCATGGACTGGCGCCGATTACGGTGCAGCCGGGGTTTGGTGGTACAGTCAGATTTGTGTCTGCATGGCCTCCCGCCGACAGCGTGCTGAACCTTCGAGTTGTTGCTTTCAGGGACTATCCTCCGCAAAATATCATCACCGAGGTTACTTCCGGGAGCGCCCTTGTCTATCCGCCCATTGCCGCCAGCTCACTTCCCACTTTTGTTGACTCTGTGACCTACTCATTTACATTGGATTCAGCCTCTACGTTTAAGTATCTCGCGGTAGTCATGCAATATGGTTCGAATATCCTTCAGGACTGGGAAGTTGTCGGTGCGTACGGATACTCGCATGGTGCCGGAACACCGAAGCAAGTAATCGTCTCTCAAAATAATTTCTTGAATGGGATAGATTTCGACGTTGATTTCAAAAATCTGCCTCCTAATCCTCTCGGCGCTTCTGTTTCAGATCGCCGCTGAGGCGCAAGCAAGAATCGACGGCGTAGTTCGTTCCGCTGAAGACTCCAGCGCAATTGCCGGAGCCGGGGTGGTCCTTGAGCCGCGACCGGCAATCAAAGCCGCTAAGTTAGGTACAATCGCAAGTTCAAACGGGAGTTTCTCGTTTGAAATGATCCCGGTCGGGAAATACCGCGTCATCGTCTCGATGATCGGATTTACGAGATATACTTCCACGATCTCATTGACCGACCATGGTCGTCTTACACTGAACATTTATCTTCATCCACTTCCATTCCAAACCCAGCAAGTTGTGGTTACAGCCAGCAAGCGCCGCCAACTGCTTGCTGATGTTCCTGCAAGCATTAGTATAATCAGTGCGAAATCTATCGAAAGGCGGAACATAATTTCATTTGAAGACGCGCTCAGGTATGTACCGGGGGTGAACGTGATTCAGGACCAGGTGAATATTCGTGGCTCGAGTGGATATGCCCGTGGGGTCGGTAGCAGAGTTCTCCTGTTGATAAATGGCATACCACTGCTAGCCGGCGACACCGGCGAAGCCGTTTGGGAATCGATCCCGCTGTCCGATATCGAACGAGTCGAAGTGGTAAAAGGGGCTGGGTCGGCCCTTTACGGCTCAAGCGCATTAGGCGGAGTCATCGATGTAATAACCAAGGACAATATGGATGTCACCTCGACCGACGCAAAAGTCTACGGAGGATTTTACGAACAACCCGGATATGCTCAATGGAGATGGTCCAGTCACCCAAGATATTTCCAGGGAATTTCGTTGAGCCACGTTCAGCCCATAGGCATCGGCAACTTCGACCTCGCCACATCGCTCAGCTACAAACGGGATGACGGCTATATTCAAAATGACTACTTCAGAAGATATAATATGTTTGCAGAATCGTCGGGGAGCGTCGGACCAAATCAGACCTTGAAGGGGTTTGGCGATTTCTTCTATCAGCACTCCGGAAATTTTCTCTATTGGCAGGACATAAATCATGCTTTGCAGCCGGCGAGCAACACGTTGGGGCAGTGGGTAAATTCAACAAGGGCATACATCGCCGGAGTTTACTCTAATATCGTGAATGACAGGTTTCTTCTGGCTGTTAGAGGAAGCTACTACTTTAATCATTGGTTCGACAATTTCGGACAAACCCCGACCGGTATCGGAGACTCATCAAGTTCTAATCTTGGATACCTGGAACTTCAGGGCACGTGGACCTACGATCCAAACACGATAATCACCTTCGGCGGTGTAGAAGAACTTGACTTTATGAACTCGAATTTATTCACATCGAAGCAAAGCAATTCCACGGCCTTCTATCTTCAGATAGAGAGAAAATTCGGCAATCTTCGTACTACGCTCGGTGCGAGATATGATTATGAAAGGATTCAACGTGCCACCGATTTTCTCCAGCTAAGTCCAAAGTTGGGATTGGTTTACGACTTAGGAGGAGAAGCCTCGCTCCGGGCATCGATCGGATCGGGTTTCCGTGCCCCAAGTCTGGCCGAGACATACACGTCTACTGAAACGGGGGGCATCTCGATCATTCCCAATCCAAACTTACTTGCGGAGAGAAGTGTCGCGGAGGAAATCGGTGCCAGGTTTCCTGTGTCATGGTACGGCATTGCCGACGTCTCCGTTTTTCAGAATGATTACTGGAATATGATCGAACCCGAGTTCACGACCGGCGGTCAGGTCTCTTTCCAGAATGTAACTCGTGCAAGGATACGGGGATATGAGGTTGACCTGTCCAGCGACGTTGGCACCGATTTTCTTACGCTGAAAGCAAGTTACACTTACATCTATCCGCTCGACTTGACCAACCATGAAATATTGAAATATAGATCACGCAAACTCTTTTATGCTTCTGCAGATTTTGAGCGATGGATATATCGCGCATCGGTGGACTTTCGTTACATCAGTGCGTTCGAAAACTATGACAGGCAGCTCGTAAACGCCGGAATTGTCAGGAACGGTAATGAGCGGGTGCCGACATATGTGACCGACGTTCGCGCCGGCGTTGACTTAACTGCGATGGGTTTTCCGGTTTCGATCGAATTCGTGGTCAACAACGCGTTTGAATACTATTATGTGGAGATGATCGGAGATATGGCGCCGATAAGAAATTACTCGGTGGTTTTGGAAACAAAGTTCTAACGTTCAAACTCTATCTGTTATCAATCTTCTGCCTAATTTCTCGAAAGCCAGCGCCAGACCAAAAATGTAAATCCCTATTTCAATTGTGATTCGTGCCGCAGGAGAAGCAAACAACCCAACTATCCATAAAGCGAGGACCGGCACGATGATTTTCACGGCGCCAATCAAAGCCATGACCGTGAATTCCTTCGACGATTTTCTTTCTCTTTCATTTGCAAGATGGACAAGTCTCCAATATAGCTCTGCTGGAATTGTTTCCTGGTGAATTCTGGTGAGAGACTCGTGGACGATTTCCGTCTCTCTAAAATACTCTTTGCAGTCGGTGCATTGGTTGATGTGCGATTTCATATCTGATGACAATCCTTCGATGCCGGTATATCTTCTCTCATCCATCAACCTCTCGACAGCATTAACGAAATCTTCACAAGTCATAGGTCATCCTTTCTTTTCCGCAACATTTCCGCCAGCCTTTTCCGTCCTCTGTGAAGCGCGACGGACACCGTGCCTATCGGCATCTTCAAAGCGACAGAGATTTCCTTGTAAGACTGTCCATCCAAATAAAACAAGGCAATCACTGCCGACTCGTTTGGCGGAAGCGAGGAAATATACCGTTCAACCAACTCAGAGCTCTCTCTGTCGTACAGCGACTTTTCGTGCTGCGACTGGTCTGCGATCCTCCCATCGGGCGGATCCCACTCCATCTCATCAAGGCTCGACACATTGTCCTTCTCTCTCTCCCGTCGGTCGAGGCAGACGTTAAATGCAATTCGGTAAATCCATGTTGACAATGTGGAATCGCCTCTGAAGTTTGCAATAGATTTGAATACTCTAACAGGTTGTTGAAAAACCAATTCTAGTGTCATCGGGAGGAACGAAGTGACGTGGCGATCTCGCTTCCTATGCCGAAAAACGAGATTGCTTCGCGATGAAGCCGCTCGCAATGACAATTCGACTATGTTTTTCAACACCCTGCTAATGAAGGTGTCTTGCGTGGCTTCCTCTGCATCTTGCCGATCAGCAAGTATCTTCAGAGCGAGATTGAAGACGCGTTCCGAATATTGGACAACGATTGTTTCCAGTGTCGTCCTCTCGTCAGCGCGTTCGCCAATTACATCCTGCAATGTCAGCCCTTCCGTCTTCTCGGATGTTTCCACATTACTTTAGACTACATGAAAAGTATATTTCTTTCGTTGAAAGAAAAAATCACATGCGGAAGTCTAATAAGTTGAGACCGGAGTACAATATGGATCACACGAGCGTTTATATCGAAACTTCATTTTATGTTGCTGCAATAGCTGTGTGGGGATTTTACGAGTACCGCGAGCGGGAGACGAGACATAAGAAATCTCTTATTGACTTGAGAAAGGATATCTTACCGAAAATCGGAAGTCCACCAAACTGGATTAAGGTGGGCACGACCACTGCCACTGCAGTTCTTCTACTAGTTGTTACGGTTGGCGGTGTGATCTTCGTGGGAAGAATGGGTATTCGTCTGAGGAACGTGAAGATAGTGGCACTAATTGGAGATATAGGGCTTGCAGCCGTATTAGTAGGATTTGCTCTCCTTGATCTTCTTCTATTTATGATGGCGATCAGAGACTCAAGAATTTTAAGGAAAGGGTAGTCAATGTTTGTCGCTATTTTTGTGGCGGCGGTTATCGTTTCGGCATTCCTGGACCAGCAGCAGAGACGTCACAGAATCGAAATGGGAATTGAGTACGAAAGGCTGGAGAAAAAAATTCCCCAGTTTCCTCCAAAACTTCAGATGCTCGAGTCGTTCGCCAACTTTGCGGTGGGATGTATACTCCTCACAATAGGCAGTATGGGTCTCCTCGATTTCCTGGACGTAATAGGACAGTCAGTCGTGAGTAAATCTGAAAATGTACCGATGGCGATGGACTTCTTTGCCGCGTTTATCGCGGGCGGTATTGCTTTGATAATTCTCGGTATCAAATCGGTTGCGGCTAATTTGAAATACCGAAAGGTTTTGAATCCCGGCGATAGAACATATCATGGTTCGTTTTAGACTTCGGTTGGACTATCGCTCAGGCGGCGAGAGAATCGTAGTCAAGGTATTGCCGTGAGTGTCCGGCGGAAATGCAAGCCGAAGGCACAGCCGAACGGTCAGGAGAAACCTTGACAACGTGTGCTGATCCACCGTTCCACTATTCCGTCTTCTTCACTTACCTCCGGATTTGTCAATCTTCGCTTGAATTTCTTTGAGTCGCTTCTCCATCAAATCTAATTGGCGGCTTCGATCCTCAATCTGAGTCTCAATCTGCTCCAACTGCTGCTGCTTCTTCGTGTATTCGTCCTGCGCCCGCCCGGCAAAGTAACTGCTGAAAAGCCAATTGTGACGGAGTGCTTCCATGTTGCCGGCAAATTTCCGAAGGCCGATTTGAGCTTCTTTGACTGCCGCGAGGGTTGTTGAGACTACCTGCATCGTCGTGTCATAGACAGAATGGTTATGGATTAGAGAAGCGACCAGCCCATTTCCGGTGTCGATTTGACTTACCATAAGCTTCACCGTCGACGCTGTTGTATCGAAATTCTTCACGACCAGGTTGACATTTGAAAGCACGGAGTCGGTCTTTTGTGTCAGTCGATTGAACGAGATGCTCAATCCCGTGACCACATTTGCCATATCGGAGAATTTATCTGATACTTTCTTAAGACTCGAGTCTGCCTCGTAAGTCGCGCGTCTGAGAGCATAATACACACTTTCGTCTGTAACCAGTTTTCCCAGCGTGCCATGGCCTTCTCGCACATCAGCAAGTATCGCCGTGAACTGGTCCACCATGTTTCGGACGCTCGCTATCGTTTCTCTCGTCTCGGCTATGATCTGCGATAGGTTTGGTTCCTCAATTGAGCTTAATGTATCGAGCGGCTGAATTTCGGGATTTCCTTCAGTGCCGGGCGTCAGGACGACGAATTTGTTGCCGACAAGTCCTTCAGTCTCCAGAGTTGCGCGCGAATTCACACGGATGAATTTCCGCGAGTCTGAATAGATCTTCAGTTTGACAAGCGCCACGTTGTTCCATATCCGTATATCGGAAACGGTTCCGACGTCAATCCCCAGAAGCCGGACTGGAGCCCCGCTTCTTAATCCTTCGACCGAGTTGAATCGGGCAAGCACATTGATCGATTTGGTGAACACGCCCTGATTGCTGCCGATCAGGAAGACACCTACGATAATTATCAGGACCCCGATGGCAATGAACAGTCCAAGAAGTGCCGGATAAGATTTCTTCATCGGTAAGACTCTCTTTCAGGTTTAGAGAGGGCTCTTGAAAAAGCCCGCCACTTTCTCATCATCAATCCCCGCGAGTTCGTTTATTGAGCCGGTATACTTCAAAATCCCGTCTTCCAAAACTCCAGCCCTGTCGCTGACAATTCCAGCACACAAGATATCATGGGTGACCACGATCGCCGTGACCTGGAATTGATCGTGAAGTCTTCTTATGAGCTCACTGATCTCACCCGAGGTTATTGGATCGAGTCCGGTTGTCGGTTCGTCGCAAAGAAGTATTTGCGGCTCGATCACCAGTGCGCGTGCAAGTGCGGCCCGTTTCTTCATTCCTCCTGATAATTCGGAAGGCAGCTTGTTCATCGACTCCTTCAGTCCAACAAGAGTCAGGTAGTTCTCAGACTTGTCGGCGGCCATGGCCCGCGGAATCTTGAGATGGTGGCTCAGATTGAAAATCAGATTTTCGATGATGGTCATAGAATCATACAGCGCACCACCCTGGAACAGGAAACCGATCTTCCTTCTAATCGTTCTGAGGTCCCTTATGTTGGCCGCATCTACTGTGATTGAGTCCACTATAATCTCACCCGCATCGGGGATGAGAAGGCCGGCGATGCATTTAAGTGTCACGCTTTTTCCCGTGCCGCTCTTACCCAGAATGGAGAACGCTTCGCCTTTCTTCACGAAAAGTTCGAGTCCGTTCAGGACCGCCAAATTGCCGAATGATTTGCTCAGACCACTTATTTTGATCATATCTGTTTCATCCAAACAGGATTATTCCGACCCTGACGAGAACAAGATCTGCGATAAGTATAATAAAAGAAGCAAACACCACGGATGAAGTGGCCGCTTTTCCCACTCCCTCTGTTCCTCCTTCAGTCCGAAAGCCGAAGTACGATCCGACAATTGCGATGATGTAGCCGAAGAAGAATGTTTTAGCTATCCCCGGAACGATGTCGGAGATGGACAGTGAGTTCAGAGTGGAAGTGATGAACAGTTGCCAGCCCATGTCTCCGGTTACAAACATGACGATGAACGCTCCGATGATGGCAAGAAAATCGGCGTACGCTGTGAGAAGCGGAAGAACGATAACGGCAGCAATGACACGCGGCACCACCAGGAAGTGGTACGGATCTACCGTAGACACTTCTAGTGCATCGATCTGTTCCGTGACTCGCATGGATGCAATTTCGGCACCGATTCCGCTAGAAACCCGGCCTGCTACTATAAGCGCCGTTATCACCGGCCCGAGCTCGCGCACCACAGAGATAGCGACCATGGCTGGCAGAAATGACTCTGCGCCGAATCTTGCAAGAGTTGGTTTCGTTTGAAGGGCAAGGATTAAGCCCATCAGGAGTCCAATCGCACTCACGAGCGGAAGCGATCGCGATCCAAAATCTTCCAGATGAGACACGAGCTCTCCAAATTCGTAAGGTGGAACAAGAGCTTCTTTGACAAACCTGAAAGAAAATGAAGCAAGCTCGTAAAGATGAGTGAAGAATCTCTTCATCTGCACGAAATCTAACAACAATAAGTGGGATAATCATGGTAAGTAGAATGTGACGGCGAGATCATTTGGGTTACTGATTTTTACGATGCGGGGAGGGAGAGGATGTGATACTGTGCCTTGCACGAGTGAGTCTGTGACTTTAACTTACGATTCGATGTTCATTTAGACGGCGGGGCCGTAGCTCAGTGGTAGAGCATCTGCCTTTTAAGCAGAGGGTCGTTGGTTCGATCCCAACCGGCCTCACACCGAAATCCCGCAATACATCATGGATTGTCCCGAAGGGACTCCATTTCATACCAAGTGTCAACATATTTCCAGATTAGACAGGGAATAGATTCCTGCGCCCTCTTGCCACATCCTGGGAGAAGTTGCGCAAAGGCGGCCTTCCAGGTTGTCCTGTGACCCGCAAACTCGCGGAAAACTTGAGAATCCCCAGCCATATCACCGGCATCAAACTTGTGGAACTACAAGACGTGACATGTGTTATATTGAACTAAAGATAGATCCACAGAAAAATGAGTAGAATAGTCAAGTATCTGAATTTGTTAGTGTTGTCAACCTTCATGATCGGCCAGGTTCAATATGCCTATTCCACTTATTTCTGCACAATGATGCAGCAGCAGGTGAGTGCGCCTGTAATGAAAATGAATATGGGTACGGAGGCGAAAAACACCTGCGACCAATGCAAGGCAGTTACACCGGATCATCAGGGTGAGCAGCTCAACCAGAGCGATTGCATTCAATCGACTACCTTGCAGAAAAGTACGCTGGATAATTTCACGGACTCGCAGAAGCTCGTTCACCACTTTGTTCCGGCGGCATTTATCAGCAATTCGCTTTCGACGGTCGGCAGTCAGTTACTGCTTACTACCTATCACGTGCTGCCTACTCCTGTTTCTCCTCCGTCAGATTTACCAATCCTCAACAGTAATCTCCGCTTCTAAGCCCTTTCCTCTCCGAAGGACTCCTTCGGGGAATGATAAGTCTGCGGGGACACATTGTCCCGGTGCGAACCTGCCTTGTATGACGTGGTCTCGCCCGGTCAGTCCCTCCCGGTACTTGTCAATTCTCTTTTGATATACTCAATCGTGCAGTGGATTTCCGCTGCATTGTAAAAGGAAAATGGAAAGGCGAAGTATGTTGTCAAAGAATTTTAAATTCTCAATTCCGAATGTTGAATTAGGATTGCTGATTGTCCTGCTGTTCGGACCAAACGCGTTCGGACAATCTCAGCTGGATAGTCTCATCACCACAGCGACGCGCAACAATCCGGAGATTCAGATGGTCCGCTATCAATCGATGGCGGCGCATTCCAGGATCGATCCCGCGGGGCAGCTCCCGGATCCGCAGCTCAAGGTGGGTGCGATGAACTTTCCCGCCGATTTCAATTTCTCATCCGAGACCATGACGATGGTGCCCGAGTTCACTTTGATGGAAATGTTCCCGTGGTTCGGAAAATTATCTGCCGCCGCCGATGTGGAAAAATACGGGTATGAATCTTCGGCGGACAGGCTGGCAAGTGTTACTCTCGACGTCGTAACCAATCTGAAAGAAGTTTACGGCCAGACGTACAGCGTCGAAAAATCGTTACAGTACCTTGAATATAAAAGACGGCTCCTGCAAAGCGTGGTGAAGGTTGCCGAACAGCTCTTCGCAGTTGGCCAGGTTCCGCAGCAGGATGTCTTCCGTGCTACTGCCGAGCTAACGATGGTGCAATCGAACATCATTACAATGCAGGGCAGGCTATCTGAACTCCAGGCAAAGCTCGGCGCTATCCTGGGAAAGAATTCGTCGTACAGCATCCAGGTCGATACGCTCGTCCTGCCGAACCTCGGGCCACTGTCTACACTTGAGTCTCAACTTCAGAGAAGCAACCCGGATCTGAGGCAGGTAAAGAACATTGAGCGTGCAGCTGTTGCCAGGGAAGTCTTTGCCAAAAGGGCTGCGATTCCGGATTTCACCGCAGGCGTTTCATACGGATTCCGCGACGCTCTTATGTCGAACGGAATGAAAGCACCGAACTTGATGAGCGTTGAGGTGGGAGTCAGCCTGCCCATCTTTTTCGGAGCCAAGCAGCAGAAGAT
Organism: Bacteroidota bacterium; assembly: GCA_021818875.1. GTDB lineage: Bacteria > Bacteroidota > Ignavibacteria > Kryptoniales > JAKASW01 > JAKASW01. The sequence continues at coordinate 13,417 of JAKASW010000020.1, read as the reverse complement.
GATCGATGAGGCGGATTACATGCAGCGCGCCGCCAGTCAACAATATGGGACGGTCTCCCTCGCGCTAGACAGCCAGCTTCGCTCGACTTATGCCGGCGCTGCGGCGCAGGAAAAACTTATCCCGCTCTATTCGAAGGAACTGATCCCACAGTATGAAGCGACCTACAATTCTTCGCTTTCATCGTACTCGGTCGGCAAGACGACATTCGCAATGCTTATCGATAATCTTACGACGTTGATTAATACGAAAATAGAGTTTGTGAAAATAGAATCGCAATATTTTTCCGCTTCGGCAGAGATATCGAAGCTCGTCGGAGAAGGATCAGAAGATTACAGAGGTGTGAAATGAGGAAAGCAATTTTAGCAGTTATCCCCTTGATCGCGGCCGCGCTTGTCCTGTCCGGTTGCGGCAAATCAGAGAAGGGAAGCGGTAATTCAAATGGTAATTCGACCAAAGTCGCTGCCACATCCGGCAGTCGGAAAGTCCTTTACTGGTACGACCCCATGAACCCTACGATCCACTTCAACCATCCGGGTAAATCCCCGACAATGGACATGAACCTCGTGCCGATGTATGCCGACGGGGGCGAAAACAATCCGAACGTAATAAGAATCGATCCGGCAATGGTTCAGGACATCGGGGTAGTAACTGCCCCGGTCGAACGGAGGAGGCTGACACGCACAATCAACACCTATGGCGTCGTAATGACCGCAGAGAAGAGCATCAGCGACATAAACACGCGCGTCAGCGGATGGATTGAGAAGCTCTATTTCGACTACACCGGCATGGATGTGCGAAAGGGTGAGCCGATGGCGGTGATTTACAGCCCTGATCTGATTGCCGCTGAAGAGGAATTCCTCCAATCTGTGAGCTTCACCAATGTCAGCGGAAACACCGTCACGCCGTCAAACAGCCTGATCAGCAGCGCTCGCGAGCGCCTCAGGTTCTTCGGGATGAGCGGCAACGAAATCAACATGCTGCAGAAGTCGGGTAAGGTAATCGACCGCGTCACTATCTACTCTCCAAGCGACGGGGTGATACTCGAGAAGGACGTTTTCGAAGGGCAGAAAATATCGGAGGGACAATCTCTGTTCAAAGTCGCGGACCTTTACCATGTTTGGATACTCGCAGACATTTTCAAAATAGACATGCCGTTCCTCAAGTTAGGCTCGCCCGCGACCGTGACATATAACAGCGGCGAAACGTATAATGGTACAGTCGACTTCGTCTACCCGGAAGTTGATGTCACCGCGCGGAGTGTTAAAGTCAGAATTCCGCTTTATAACCCCGGCATGACGATGAAGGTCGGACAATATGTCAACGTCTCAATTCATTCTCCGATTAGCTACGACGCGATATCGGTCCCTTCCCAGGCCGTGATCAACACGGGATTAAGGAAAGTAGTGGCAGTCGCACTCGGCGGAGGAAGATTTGAAATACGCCAGGTGGAACTCGGTGCTTACGCGGGCGGGTATTATGAGGTGCTCGCAGGACTCAATATCGGAGATACCGTAGTTACTTCGGGACAGTTCCTGATAGACTCAGACGCTAATCTGAAGTCGGCAGGTACCGCGATGGCCGGGATGTCTTTGCTGCCCGCTTCGTCTCAATCTTCACAGAAACAGAACGACAGCATGCAGAATATGCCCGGCATGAATATGCCTGCACACGAGAATACTTCCGGCGGCAACACTGATAACACGGAGGACATGCCTGGAATGAATCATCCGGCCCCGCAGAAGAAAGCTTCCGGCAAAAACGACGACATGGACAGCATGCCCGGAATGAATATGTCACACGACTCAACCGGACAGGAGCGCTGACATGTTATCGAAAATAATCGAATGGTCGATCAAGAATCGCTTCATAGTCATCATCCTCCTGTTGTTTGTGCTGGCCGCAGGATATTACTCGCTGACCACCAGCCCCGTAGATGCTATCCCGGATCTCAGCGATGTACAGGTTATCGTTTATACAGGCTACCCGGGGCAATCACCGACCGTTGTCCAGGATCAGGTGACCTATCCGCTCACTTCGTCACTTATCTCTCTGCCGAAAGCGAAGGTTGTGAGAGGCTACTCGTACTTCGGATTTTCACTGGTTTACGTAATCTTCAAGGACGGCACCAACCTTTACTGGGCGAGGAGCCGGGTTCTCGAATATTTGAACTATGCCGCGAAGAGACTTCCTGCCGGTGTGACCCCTCAGCTTGGTCCCGATGCTACCCCCGTCGGGTGGGTGTACGAGTACGCGCTTAAATCCAATAAGCAAAGTCTCGGAGACCTGAGGTCGATTCAGGATTATTACCTGAAATACGGCCTATCCACGGTGCCCGGTGTTGCGGAGGTTGCAAGTATCGGCGGCTTTGTCAAAGAATGGCAGGCTACGCTCGACCCACGTAAGCTTCTAGCATACCATATCTCGCCGATGCAGGTCGTGGATGCGATCAAGCAGAGCAACAACGATGTTGGCGGTGAGGTGATCGATCACGCCGGATACGAACTCATGATAAGAGGTCTCGGATACATCAAGACGATCGACGACATGAAGGACATACCGCTCGGAGTCTCGCGGGGAGGACAATTTTATCCTCTTAATTCTAAATCGCTGCAAAAGCCGGCATCAGCAGAAGGCTCAAATGGTTCAGGGATGTCGGGAGGAGGCGGAGGTTCAAAGGCAAACATGTCTTCCGGAACTTCCCCGACTCAATACTTAAGCAGCGGATTCTCCACCGGCACTCCTGTCCTGCTCGGCGACGTTGCCGACGTGCAGATAGTGGCCGCGCCTCGCCGGGGAGTGGCCGACCTGAACGGACAGGGAGACGTCGTCGGCGGGATTGTCGAAATGAGGTACGGGGAAAATGCGCTGAAGGTAATCGAAGGTGTGAAGAAGAAGCTGGCGGAACTGAAAGCGGGCCTTCCCCCCGACGTTCAGATCATTCCGGTTTACGACCGCGCTAGCCTGATTCACAGGGCGATCAACACACTTCAGGACAAGCTGATAGAAGAATCGATCATCGTTGCGCTCGTGTGCCTCCTCTTTCTCTTTCACTTCAGGAGCGGCTTCGTCGCGATACTTATGCTGCCGACCGCCATCCTCATGGCTTTTATCGTCATGAGATGGCAGGGGCTCAACGCTAACATTATGTCACTCGGAGGTATTGCCGTCGCCATCGGGGCCATGGTCGATTCGGCAATTATCATGATCGAAAATGCTCATAAGCACATCGAAGCGGACGGTGGCAAGACCGACAGATGGAAACTCATCACCGAATCGTCGAAGGAAGTCGGCCCGTCTCTGTTCTACTCGCTGCTCGTTATAACCGTTTCCTTCATTCCGGTCTTTGCGTTGACCGGACAGTCGGGACGCCTCTTCAAGCCGCTCGCGTTCACCAAGACCTATTCGATGGCCGCTGCCGCACTTCTCGGAATAACCGTCGTGCCGATATTGATGGGTTACTTCATCAGGGGGAAGATCCCGCCCGAAGAAAAGAACCCGATCAACAGGATCCTGATGAGGTTATACACTCCTGTTCTCAACTTCGTTCTGAAGTTCAAATGGTGGGTTATCGGGACCGCGCTTCTCATCATGGCGATAACCGTTTATCCGTACATGAAGTTAGGCTCGGAATTCATGCCGCCGCTATGGGAGGGGACATTTCTCTACATGCCGTCGACATTCCCCGGTATTTCAATTACCCAGGCACGCCAGACCCTCGAGATGACCGACAAGATAATAAAGACATTTCCTGAAGTGACGACCGTTTTCGGCAAGGCAGGAAGAGCCAGCACGCCTCTCGATCCGGCCGGACTCGATATGTTCGAGACGACTATAAATCTCAAGCCTGAGTCGCAGTGGCCAAAAGGTATGACGCCGAAGAAACTGGAGACCGCGTTGAACGATGCACTCCAGGTGCCCGGACTCTCCAACGTGTGGACGATGCCGATTAAGAACCGCGTCGATATGTCCAGCACGGGAATAAAAAGCCAGATCGGTATCAAGGTAAAAGGTCCCGACCTCGATTCACTCCAGGCTATCGGGGAAAGAATAGAGAGGCTTCTCAAGCAGCTTCCCGAGACGCAAAGCGCGTTTGCCGAACGAGTCGGGTATGGAAACTATATAGACTTCAAAATAGACCGGCTCGAAGCCGCCAGGTATGATTTGAGCGTTCAGGATATCGAGGATGTGATACAGATGGCGATCGGCGGTATGCCCGTCGGACAGATCGTGTCGGGGATCGAGCGATACCCGATCGATGTCCGCTACGCACTCGAAACGAGAGATAATCCGGAAGATTTGAAGCGGGTTCTCATACCGACACCGACGGGCGCGCAGGTACCGCTCGGCGATGTCGCGCAAATGATAATCCACCACGGCCCGATGTTCATAAGGACCGAGGGAGCCGTTCCGACGATCTACGTCTACGTCGATGCGAATACGTCCGATATCGGCGGCTATGTGAGCAAGGCAAAGCAATATCTTGCCGAGCACCTGCAGATTCCCACAGGTTACTTCATAACCTGGAGCGGACAATACGAGTTCATGAAGGAAGCGGCCAAAACGCTTGCGCTCATCATTCCGGCCACGCTGCTGCTTGTCCTTCTCATTATTTACCTGAACACGAAGTCACTGACGAAGACTCTCATCGTCATGCTTGCCGTTCCGTTCTCGCTCGTCGGGGCGATATGGTTTCTGTATGTACTTCACTACAACGTGAGTGTCGCAGTGGCCGTTGGAATGATCGCTCTTGCGGGACTCGATGCAGAGACCGGCGTGGTGATGCTCCTCTACCTCGATATCGCGTATGACAAAATGAAGGCGGCAGGCAAGATGTTCACGCTCGAGAATCTCAAGGAAGCGATTCATGAAGGCGCGGTGCGAAGGGTTCGCCCGAAGATGATGACGGCTTCAGCTATTCTCGCCGGACTTCTACCGATAATGTGGGCAACTGGAACGGGTGCCGATGTTATGAAGAGGATCGCCGCTCCGATGGTCGGCGGCGTGGTAACCAGTGTCCTTCTCGAACTCATGGTTTACCCGGTGATCTATTACCTCTGGAGAAGCCGGGAAATAAAACATCAGACTGCAAATGGTCAAGTCTCCGCTTTGGGGCAAGAAGGAGAGTAACAATGAAAACCGGAATGGCTCTAATAATAGCGGCAGCTTTTGCTGCCGCTCTCGTCGGTTGCGCAGAATCGCTGGTTGCGACGGGTTATGTCACCGCCGGCACGGGAAACGAAGTGACGATCAATACTAGTCGGGTAAATAACATCCAGCCCGGTGATACACTCACGGCTTACGCGAATAACGGTAAACGGTATTTCTTGTCCGGAGAGGTGAGAGTCCTGAAAGTAATCGGAAAAGGATCTGCTGTCGCTGAAGTAATTTCGGGCCAGGTCCGACCGGGCGATAGAGTCGAGAAGTGGGTGCGGAGCTAAAGGAGACCATTGATTGCCAGAGATTTAGTACGACGTAAAAACCCAGTGCCTTTGGCAGTGGTAATGGGAATACAGCTTCGCTGGGTTCTGCCATTTAGCAGCCATCCGTTGAAATGTTTATCCCATTGGGAGACGGCTGTGCAGATCAAAAATCCGCTCGACGAGTCGATCTACGATCCCGTAGGGAGTCATCGACCGACGGCGGATTACCGCTTTTCGCAAGGCGTCCGTCTTCGACGGATGCCTCTCAGAAGGTGGCTGTCCCAAAAGTGTTGTTCCGTCACCCCGAACCCTGGACTGATACGCTCCAGGTCAGGCTTGTTTCGGGGTCTCAAAACAAATGGAATTAGATGCTGAAACAAGTCCAGCATGACCGCTCTCGTTGTTTTGAGACGGCCTCCATTATTGTTAGGTCCGAAAGGATGATGGTACCCAGATCTCTCATTAAGTCGGGGATAATTCTATTTCTCATGGCCAGGTGCGAGTCGATTCCCTCACCTCTCGCAGAAGACGTTGGTTCAGTCGGAAACTGTGCCATGATACGCCCTTACTTAGCGATTCTTCCGTGGCGATTATATGGCGATATTCGAACCCAAACCCGGACTGCCCCGTACGGTTCAGTAATAGAAAATCTCTTTGAATCAGTAAAGAATCGCCGTTTTCGACTTATCCTGCCCGAATGATCCTTTCTTTCAAGCAGAGGGTCGTTGGTTCTGCGCCATGGGCGCATCCACCTTTGGTGGAGATCCCAACCGGCCTCAAAAGAAAATCCCGCCGGTGCATTGCTGACTGTCCGCATTGAATTTCCCGAGTGCGGGGCCTTATACTTGTTTCTAATTCCCCCGAATTCGGCTTTATTACTTCAGATCAAATCTGACAGTATGAAGGAGATCGGAGCCACCGAAGGAGACTGTTCTAATTAACCACAACGGACAGGGAAGGGTCTTAGAGTCACGCCGCGATGACGCTGGAATCTCCTTTGATCACCGCCTCCTTTTCCTGGTCATCGTGTTCTCTCTTCCACCTGGTTTCTCTTGCGACATCCTTTTTAGCTTCTTGCCGACAAGGTAGAACACCGAATCTTTTTCATATCTTCCTTTGCCGTCCTGCACCCCAGCCAGCCTGCCTGTTAGTATCTCGATTCCTTCCGCAATTTTTGAAACAGGATAAATGTGAAATTGCCTTCGCTTCACTGCCTGTACCACCTCGTCACGAAGTACAAGATCTTTCACGTTTCTTTCGGGAATGATGACTCCCTGATTTCCTGTCAACCCCTTCGCCTTGCATACGCGGTAGAATCCTTCGACCTTCTGATTCACTCCGCCGATCGGTTGTATGTCGCCTTTTTGATTCACACTCCCGGTAACCGCGATGCCCTGCTTTATCGGCAGCTCGCTCAAGCTGGAAAGTATTGCATAGAGTTCAGTAGACGAAGCGCTGTCACCATCGACGCCGCTGTATGACTGTTCGAAGGCTATGCTCGCTGAGAGGGAAAGAGGTTTTTCTTTCGCAAATTTCTCGCGAAGATACCCTGACAGTGTCATCACCCCTTTGTCGTGAATTTTTCCGGAGAGATTTGCCTCTCGCTCAATGCTCGTAATTCCTGCTTTTCCCATCCCGACTGCTGCAGTTATCCTAGTCGGCCTGCCGAAAGAGTAGTAGCCGATGTCATAGACAGACAGGCCGTTAACCTGGCCGACTCGCTCACCGTCGGTATCAATCATCAGGACATCCTGTTCGATCATCTCCTGGATTTTGTCCTCGATGAGATTACTCCGTTCGATCAACGAGTCGAGACTTCGATCGACATCTTCGCGAGAGACGAGCTGGTGAGAATGTTTCTTTCCCCAGAAGTTCGCCTCGCGGAGCAAGTCTGCGATGTCGCTGAATCGCGTCCAGAGTTTGTCCTTTCTTCCGGCACGGCGCGCGGCATACTCGATCACCGCGGCGACACCGGATGTATCGAAGTGAAGCAGATTTTCCACCCTGCAGGTTCGTGAGATGAACCTTGCATACTCATTTATTTTCTTCTCGTCCCGTGTTGCATCATTATCGAAATCGGCTTTGACCTTGAAGATTTTCTTGAAGTCCTCTTCGGCGTCGTAAAGGATATTGTAAATATAAGGATCACCGATAAGAATGACTTTCACATTCAGACTGATAGGTTCAGGCTTCAGGGCTACCGGGCTTACCTGGAAAAAACTATCGAGCGGCTGTATCTCTAGTTTCCGGTACATCAGGGTACGCTTCAGAGATTTCCATACGCCGGGCTCCGTCAAGGCATCGAGCGCGTTCAGTACGATGAAGCCTCCGTCCGCCCGAAGGAGTGCGCCGCCTTTTATCTTTGTGTGGTCGGTCTGGAAAAATCCTCGCGCGTCGACCGTTCGTTCGATGGTGCCGAACAAATTTGTGTATGTCGGACTCGTCTCGATAACTACCGGGCACTGCTCGCGATCCGTGTTGTCCTGGATGACGTTGACACGGTATACGATAAACGGATCAACCTCAGTTCTCGTCGGCGGTTGAGGCGATGACTCATCCATCGTCTGCTCATCGCTTCCCTTGAACATCTGGATATTGCTAAGAGTATACTTCTGCACGAGCTTCAAATGCCCCAAAACTTTCTCGTTGTCCCTGTACCGGTTTTCAAGCTCCTCGAATATCAACCCGATTACACTTGAAACGGTTTGCAGTTCCATCTCCTCCACTTTTCGCATCATCTCGTTTGCCAGTGCGGAACCTTTTCTCGCAACAACACCCAGTTCTTTCTTGAAATCCTGCAGTTTGTGCTCGGCGTCAGAATATTCTTTCGCCGTTACCTTCCCGTCACTCGCCATCTGTTCAAGTTCCTCGATGGGGATCGGCTTGCCCTGCAAGACGGGAAAGACCTGCGGCTGTGTGATCGGTCCGACCTGGACCGGGACGAGTGCGAATCCCTCACTCTCGATTTTCTTTTGAAACTCTGTCAGAAGTGCCTTCTCTCTTTTCTCATACCCCTCGACTAATTTCGTTCTCGCATCCGTGTAGGCTTCACCGGTCAGCATCTCGGGGATTTTTCTTTTCAGGTATCGTACCGTCGCTTCGATATCCTCCTTGAAGTTCTTTCCACGGCCGCGTTCAAATTCTAAGATGCAGGGATTGTCCGGTTCCTTGATATTGTGAACGTAGCACCTGTCTGGTGCGGGCGTGCATTCGATATGGATTTCTTCGAGCATCCTTTTTATGGTGGTGAGTCGCCCGGTGCCCGCGATCCCGCTGACAAAAACATTGTAACCGGGGCTCTTGATTTCGACTCCGAATTGCAGCGCCTTGACAGCCCGCTCCTGTCCGATGATTTCGTCGATAGGCTCGAGTTCTTCCGTCGATTTGAAATTCAATTCACTCTCCGGACAGCGCCACGTCAACTGCTCAGGTAGGAGTTCGCGAAATGATTTTTCTTTTTTCAAATGATGCCCTCGTCTTTTTTTCAATTTAGGTGTGAGGTGGGTGAAAGACAATGGAGTCTGCGAGCAAATGCGTGTTGGATTTAGGTTGTAGGTGGTGGAGAATATCGGCCACTTTCTATTACCCACGACCCACACCTGACTACCTCGGCGAGTTGCTTTTCACGTTCCAAACGTCAAAGTTTAGTGGCAACTTTTGTCATGTTGGTGGGTTATTAATTATGAATGCCGCAAAACACTGCAAAACTATTGAACGCCGATCGACACGGAGTCTACGGATTTCCGGTGATTGTTCGATAATAATCCTTATACGAATCCGTGAACATCAGTCAGTTCTGTGTAAATCAGTGTGCTAATCTTTTCTTGGAGCTGAGGGTCGAGTGCCTGATTTGGGAAATGGTAAAGAGTTCAGTGAATTGTACAACCGCTACAAGATAGGTGTCTACCGGTTTTGCTGTCGTATTCTCGGCAGTCCGGATGATGCAAAAGATATTGTGCAAGATGTGTTCGTTAAGCTCTACGAATAGAATGTCAGATTCAACGGCGACTCTTCTGCTAAAGTCTGGCTTTATAAATCGGCAAGAAACAAATGCCTTAATGTCATCCGCGACAGGTCGAAGCTTACAAATCTGGGAAGTGGCGATGACGAAACCGCTGCAAATGAGACCATGGATTCCGATTGTGATGATTGGTCATGGAGGATCACAAAGTTGCTGGAGAATTTGCCGATTGAATACCGAGAAGTCCTGATCTTCCGTGAGTGGAACGATCTCAACTACGAAGAGATTGCAGAAGCACTTGAGACCACTGTGTCGACGGTGAAGTCGAGACTGTTCAAGGCGAGAAAAAAAGCAGGAGAGATTTATAAAAGACTTTATGGAGATGAGTAATATGAAATGCGATGATGTGCAGGAAAAACTTAGTGCGTTCCTGGATAACGAGGAAAGCACGGACGAAATAGAGGAACCCTTGTCGCATCTTTACGGATGCAGCGAGTGTCAGAATTTCTTCAACGATGCAATAAAGCTGCGTTCACTCGCGCACAAAGACCAAGTTAACTTTCCGCCCGGCTTGGACGAGGCGATGAATTTCAGAACAATGAAGGCGAAACGCGGTATTGCACGTTACAGGGTCAAAGTACCTGCTTACGTACTCTCTATCGCGGCTGTCGTCCTCATAGCGCTGTCTTTCACCTTCGGCTTCATGGTACAAGGGAATGTCCAGCGAAAGGAGATGACCGAATTAATGAAATCTTTACCCGGTCAGGTCGTCTACTCGATGCCGACGCAGGTGGTTTATCCGGTAATGAATCGCGAGATTAAAGGAGGAGTCCGATGAGAATAAGGAATAATTCTGTACGGTTGGCTGCGGCGGTTTTGCTGATTGCTGCAACTCTTTCCGCACAGCCGAGAATCGAAGTAAGATCTGATATCCTTCACCTTGGAGGAGCGGGTGTCCCCTCCGCTGAACAGGATACATCCGGCGCACCGCCTGATTACGTCCCGGTAGACAAGGAGCCGACGATCGTATCTCAATCAATTCCGAAATATCCGGCGGAGGCAATCAAGGATAACATTGAAGGAAGAGTATGGGTGAAGTTGTGGGTTGACAAAGACGGTGCCGTCAGGGATGCTAAGATACTGAAGAGCAACGAGCAAATATTTAATAAGCCGGCCATTGACGCGGCGATGAAATATAGGTTCACCCCTGCGATGCTCAGGGATAAGCCTGTTGCTGTGTGGGTTGTCATTCCCTTTACCTTCAAACTCACGCCGGATACTGCAGCTACGAGTGAGTTAAGCCGGTCGCCGGAACAAACCCGTGCGGAGCTGACTAAGGCTCTGAAGTTCGAAAGATCGTACCAGGATATGATCTGGCAATACGATGCCGCCATGTACTTCGAAAGGGTCAAGAATTACCGGAAAGCTGCCAAGTCTTACCAGGAGTTCGTGAAAGAATCAGAACAGTTTCCGGCGGCCCCCGAAGAAATGGTCAGGCATGCCAGGTTGATGATTCAGAAATATGAGACGATGCGGAAGAATGCCAAGTGACGGAGTGCCTCGGTAGCCTGTCTCTTAAGAGAAAGTTGCACAAAGTTTCACAAGGTATGCACGGAGTTCCACAAAGGAAATATACATTGTGCGACTTTGTGAGTAACTCTGTGTGACTTTGTGAAACATCTTTTTCCCGTGTACCACCAGGGTCATGCTGACTAACTACTTCAAAACCGACTTTCGCAATCTCTGGCGAAAAAGACGTATTCGATCATAGACTTCGTCGGCCTGCCAGTCGGATATCGAAGGGGCGGAGGTCGGGCATGCCCCTAAGTTGCTGAGAAAAGAGATCAGAAGAATGTGACGTTCTGCGATTCACGATCGGCAAGCTCTTTAGAAACCTTCTTGTAGAAATTTGTCTTTTCTTCTTCCTGCATTCGGTAATGGGTACTGGGAATGGGTTTCACAAAAACATCAAACGTGTTTGAGGCATAATGAACCACCAGACCTTCATTCCCGCCGACCCGTTCAATGACAATCGGAATATTCTCAGCCTTGAGAAATTCACGGATAAACCCGATGTTTCTCTTCCCGACCATCATGAGCTTGTGATTCGCGCGGAAGATATCTGCTCCGCCGAACACCTTCGCTTTCAAGCGCAGTCGGTTCGCGCCTATCCTCATCATTTCATTGATGAGCATCTCCATCGCGTTTACACCATATCGAGTTGACATATCGAGGCTATCGGGTTCACCCGGCAGCAGGAAACGGTTCATTCCCCCGATTCGTGTCGATGGATCGTGCAGACATGCAGAAATACACGATCCGAGGACTGTGGTGATCCGGACTGGCATATTACTTGGGTGAATACCACCGATGTGGATCGTGATAGTAGGGATCTTGCGGATATCTTTCTTAGTGACATTAATCATCGGAGTTATGTCTTCAGATTAGGCGTGGCGTAGAGCCTCGGCAAGAATGGACTGCAATGGAAGAACCTTATCGATGCCGCCGAGTTTAATTGCCTCCGCAGGCATGCCGAAGACGACGCTCGTCGCTTCATCCTGGGCAATAGTAAATGCACCCGCATCTCTCATCTCTTTAATGCCTTTCGCTCCGTCGTCTCCCATTCCAGTCATGATAATACCGATTACATTCTTCCCTGCATAGCGCGCCGTTGATCGAAATAGCATATCAACCGGAGGTCGGTGGCGTGACACAAGCGGACGATCACGCACTTCGACGTAGTAACGCATCCCGCTGCGTTTGAGGAGAGTGTGTTTATTGCCGGGCGCAATGAGGGCCCGGCCGCGGATTATGGTGTCATTCGTTTCCGCCTCTTTGACCGTGATGGCACAGAGCGAATCTAATCTCTTCGCAAAAGAGGCGGTGAAATGCTCAGGCATGTGCTGCACTATTAGGATCCCGGGCGAGTCCACAGGAACCGTTTCAAGGAAAACTCGCAGCGCCTGTGTGCCTCCTGTCGATGCACCGACAACCAGGATCTTCTCGGTCGTTTCCGCCATCGCATTGGCATTCGCCTTCGGCAAAATAACGTCGGCCGTAAGTTTTGGAGCAACTTCCTCCAAAACATCAGCCTTCTTAAGGCGTGCGCGCGATGCAGCTTTCACAGCATCACAAATCTGAACGCGCGATTCTTCGATGAATTGTTTTGTCCCGAGCTTGGGTTTCGCGATGACCTCGACAGCCCCATACTCGAGAGCTTTGAATGCGGTCTCAGTTCCTTTCCCGGTAAGACTGGAAATTATGACTACCGGTATCGGATGCTGGGTCATGATCTTTTTAAGGAAGGTAACGCCATCCATCCGCGGCATTTCGACATCGAGCGTAATCACATCAGGTATCTGCCTGTCGATACGCTCCGCCGCCACATACGGATCCGAAGCAGTGCCCGTGACTTCGAGCTCAGAATCTGAAGAAAGTATTTCACTTAATGTTTGGCGGACCACAGAGGAGTCATCAACGATCAAAAATTTGATCTTCGGTTTCATGGCTTCACCAATCTCTTTTGATAAACTGTGGTTCCGACAGTATCGAAAGGAATCGGAAACCCGTTCAGCGATTCTGAATGGCCGAGAAAAAGGAAGCCACCCGGAATCAGGTGATGAGTAATCCTCTTTAGAATTTTCAATGTGGTCGCCCGGTCGAAATAGATTATGGCATTTCTGCAGAAGATGATCTCGAATCTTTGAGGTATATCGTAATTGTCGTCAATAAAATTGAGTTCCTTGAACTCGACACGCGAGCGCAGCTCCGGTACGATTTTCACCAGCTGACTGGCTCGGTTTGAGCTTCGCAGGAGATATTTCTTTCTCAATTCCATGGGAACCGGCTCGATGTCATCTTCCTTATAAATGGCCTGTACAGCTTTCTCCAGAACATTTGAAGAGATATCCGTTCCCAAAATGGACCACGAGAATCCTTGATTAATCGATTCATGCCCCGACAATACCATTGCCAGTGTATACGGTTCCATCCCTGTCGAGCAGGCCGCGCTCCAGACATTCAGACTGTTTCCAT
>JAKASW010000019.1 GCA_021818875.1 Bacteroidota bacterium | reverse complement strand
CCGATCTCATCTATCAGAGTCATGTTGAGGCCACCGAAGTCTTAAGCAAGCAGACCGCGTACATAATGACAAACATGCTGGAAGGTGTTGTCAATGGCGGAACGGGCTTGACCGTCCGGAGGTATTTTTACTCTGACGCGGCGGGGAAGACCGGAACGACGCAGAACTACGGCGACGCCTGGTTTATCGGGTATACTCCTCAACTGGTCGCCGGTGTCTGGGTCGGGTTCGATGACGACAGAGTTCACTTTACAGGCTGGTATGGCCAGGGTGCAGATGCTGCCGCGCCAATCTGGGGCAAATTCATGGCCGCTGTCTACAACGATAGATCAATAGGTTTGCCGATCACTTCTTTTGTCCAACCTCAGGGTGTAGTGTGGGAGACGATTGATCCTGCAACCGGTAGGCTTGCTACGCCGTTTACTCCGAATAAAGTGACGGAGATTTTCAACGCGAAATATCTTCCGCAGGTTGACAACGTACACACTTCTCCGAATCAGCAAGCCGTGCGGAAACAAACAGGCAAAATAGGTTTCTAAAACATCCCCTTATAAGCGCCGCCGTCAAATTGTATTGTGGCACCTGTCACGTACCCGTTCCTTCCAGAGCATAGAAACGCCACCAGGTCGCCGAATTCCTCCGGCGTGCCGAGTCGTTCCATAGGAATTTTGGCCGTGAGACTCTGAAGCGCAACTTCCTTCGTGATCCCTTGTCTGATCGCTTCCTGTTCCATCAAATAATCGATCCTGCTCGTGGAAACGTAATATGGCGCCACATTATTTATAAGAATATTGTCGCGTGCAAGGTCGAAAGAGATTGATTTCGCGAGTCCGACTACGGCTGCTCTGACCGAGTTTGACAGCAATAAGTTGTCTGCCGGCTGCTTGACTGTCAGAGAGACGATCACGGCTATGCGTCCCCACCGCTGTTTTTTCATAAGCGGAATTGATTTACGAAGAAGTCGCACAGTGCTCATAAGGTTTAGGTCCACAGCTTTCGCCCACTGTTCGTCGTTGAACTCATCAAATCCCCCGGCTGGTGGGCCGCCGGCGTTCGCGACCAAGATGTCCACGGTACCGTAGTTCTTCACAGCTTCCTCGAACATTCGGTCGATATCCTCCGGTTGTGTCACATCAGCTTGAACGGTCATGGGAGTCTTGCCGGTTATTCTTCCAATCTCTTCTGCCGCGTCGTGTAGGTTCTGTTTGTGTCGCCCGTTAATTATCACATTTGCGCCTTCCGCCGCGAACGAAGTTGCCACTGCCTTTCCGAGGCCTTTTGTTGACCCTGCCACAATTGCTATTCTGTTCTTTAGACCGAGATCCATGTTCTTCTCCTGAGGTATGAAACTGTAAAAAAGCGGCTGCCTGAAACTGGTTACTGTTGAAGAAATTATACTACGAAATTATCCGTGAAAAGGGAAAGTTGCAATAATGGGGAAAGACTTAAGTCATGAAAACCGAGCAGGTGAGCTTACTTCGGAGTGGGTTTGCCGGGTTGGAGAGTTTAAGAGAGGAAGCTCCGCCGGGAAAGGCGGGGCTTCGCTCCTTGCTGAAGTTTACTGAGATGAGTCAGGAGGATTTTGATTGCGGTTCCACATCTGGCGTCCCATCGGGCCGTTTCCGCCCATCATACCTCCGCGTCCCATCATCATTCCCTTTCTCATTATCATGAATCTTCCCCGGTGATCCATCATCCGACGCATTCTTGCCATTCTCGAGAACAGCATCGGATGTTCAAGTACCTTCTTCCAGATTTTCTGCTGTTCGGGAGTAAGTACCTTGTTCACTTCAAACCAGGCACCGAGCATGTTGCTGTGAAGCTCGCCTTTCAGTTTCGCGATATCCTGGACTTTCGCATCCATTGCGCCCTCATCCGGGGCGTTCGCCGCGGCAAGTTCGGCGTAATCAACTCTGTCATGCGCGAGCTGTGCCCTGATGTCGATTTGCTTCTGGGTGAGGTCAAACCTTATCTTTTGCACCTGAGATCTTTGTTGGTCGGTTAATCTCAGCTCGCGCGGAACCGTCGGAAAATGTCCCATTCGATTCCCCGTCGATGGAGGGGCGCATGGCTGTGCCAGTGTGGTTGTGGCAGCTGCGAGAAATCCCACCGCGAGCGCTAGCAACTTCGTCTTCATTTTATCACTCCTTTTTTTATATCTGTTTCTTTGACACCCGATCTGCCGCCATGGTTTAACGGACCTAACTTGAAGGGGTGTCCTGCCTTCTCTATATTCAATGAGTGAGAGAGATTTTGCGCGGAAGAATTGTAGTAGAGGATTATGAGCGCGTGAGCTCGGACATGGGGATCCTGGTGGATAATGGTAGTATCGTTGGTGTGGAAAAGTATAGCAGCATAAAAAATTCTTCATTGGATTCAACTGTCCGTGAGTTCGACGGAATAATTTGCCCGGGCATGATCAACGCTCACACACATCTCGAATTGTCCACCTTCCGTTCTCAGGATTTACAGCACAAAGATTTTGTGGATTGGGTAACGAGGCTTGTTGACCTTCGCACGATCTCAATACCGGATGACAAGAGTTATTTGAAATGTGCGCAGGCAAAGCGAGATGCGGAAGGCAATGGGACAGCTTACTTCATAAATGTAGGCAACGACTTCAGGCTAAACAACGGGCTCGGCAACAATCAACTTTTCCAATTTGAGCAATTAGGCATAAACGAGTCCGTTGCTGATCGAGTTTATGAGAAGGCTCTGACAATTATGGAGCAGTCGAATTTCAATGCCGCGGGGTTGGGAATTCATTCACCTTATTCGGTTTCTCCTCGTCTAATGAAGAAGATAAAAGCTAACAACAACGAAAGACACCTAATAACTTCTATGCACTTGTCGGAAACCTCTGATGAAGTTGAATTCATCCGATCAGGGAGCGGACGAATGAAGGACCTGCTGGATCTTCGGGTCGGGAGTTGGAAATTTACGCCGACCGGACTATCCCCTGTGAGATATGTTGAATCATTGGGTTTACTTGATGAAAAGACTCTGTGTGTCCACTGTGTCTTTGTGGATAGAGATGATGTGAGATTACTGGCCGAGCGAGGATCGGTGGCGGCTGTTTGCGTTCGAAGCAACAGGTTTCTCTCCGGCGAGGTGCCTCCGATAAAAAGACTCCTTCATGCAGGTGTAAGAATTCTGATTGGCACAGACAGTACAGCGAGTTCACCGGACATAGACATGTTCGCAGAACTCGCAGCGTTCTACCACGAGTTCGCCGAAGTGGTCAGTCCGTCCGACGTCATGAAGTTTGCAACTGCCGATTCGGCCGAATTCGTTGGAAGGGGCGATCAGTACGGAGAAGTAGCGGCGGGTAAAAGTGCTTCGTTGGTTTTTGTCCCATTCGAAGGAAAAAGAGAAGACGCTTTGGAGTTCCTGGTGACTGCGGCGGCAGGGAAATCGGAGATGATAAAATGTTGAAGTACAAGATTATCGCGTCTCTGGTAGCCATTGTAGTCCTCGCGGTAGTAGCTGAGAAAATTGTGTTTACTACCTCCACTGTGGCGATCAGGAGCGATCCTAAGAAGATATTCGTCAATAGTTCTTCCCCGGTCAAAGTAACAGTTGTGCCTCTAAACCGACTCGGATTCAATGTTCCCTTTGACCGGCTGAACGGAAAGTTCGTCGTCCGGGACGGTGTCGACAAGATACGCGTCGAGAAAGTCATGAATAATGGGCTTGTATTTGCGCCCGGGCATATTGCAGGACGAGTTGTCATCCTGTACTACGCTGCCAACCTGGCTTTCCCTGTCGAGATCGTTTTGAGAATCGAATCTGCCGCGGTTGCTTCGGCCGATAGCACCTCCTTTTCCCACAGCTGAGCAAGGATGCTCGAATTTGAACTGATAAAGGAAGACGAGCGCTCAAAGGCTCGTGCAGGCGTGATTCGTACGGACCATGGTACGATTCCTTCTCCTGTCTTCATGCCGGTCGGTACGCGGGGAACGGTCAAGGCGATGGAGCCGCGGGAGCTGCTTGAAGTTGAGGCTCCGATCATACTTGGCAATACCTATCATCTGTACCAGCGTCCGGGAGTAGATGTTATTGAAAAATTCGGCGGTCTCCACTCGTTCATATCATGGCACAAGCCGATCCTGACCGACAGCGGCGGCTTCCAGATATTGAGCCTTTCCGAGCTCAGGAAGTTGACGAAGGATGGGGTGCGATTCCGTTCTCACATAGACGGATCTTATCATTTTTTTTCCCCTGAAAAGATCATAGAAGTGGAACGACAAATAGGTGCCGACATTATCATGGTGCTCGACGAGTGTGCTCCTTATCCGGCGGAAAAGGAATATGTTTCAAAGAGTATCGAGCTGACGCACGACTGGGCAGCCCGGTGTAAATCTCAATTTGAGACATCCGGGCCGCTCTATGATTCTAAACAGTTTCTGTTCGGTATTGTGCAGGGTGGAACTTATCTCGATCTGAGAGAGAAAAGTGCAAGACAGTTGGTGAACGACAATTTTGACGGCTACGCAATAGGTGGTCTTGCGGTCGGTGAGCCTGCCGAACTAATGTACCAGGTTGTTGATTTCGTAACCGACATTCTGCCGGCCGGGAAGCCGAGATACCTAATGGGGGTCGGAACACCAGAAAATCTGCTTCAGGCGATCGAGAGAGGCGTAGACATGTTCGATTGCGTCTTGCCGACACGCAACGGACGAAATGCGCAGGTATTTACATCAGAAGGGACTCTGAACATTAAGAATTCTATTTACCGGTTAGATGGAGCTCCGATAGATGAAGAATGCGATTGCTACGCTTGCAGGAGTTTTTCCCGCGCATATATCAGGCATCTCTTCAACGTCGATGAGATACTTGGTCTTCAGCTTGCTTCCTTACATAATTTGAGATTTTTTATTAGTTTTATGACAAAAATAAGATCCGCAATAACCGATGGTTGTTTCCCGGAATTCAAACGAAGTGCACTATCAAAATTGAACACCAAGAAGAAGGAGGAAATTTGAGTTACTTATCTTTTGCGTTTATGACTCCCCAGTCTGGCGGAAATGCCGGAGGCGGAATGATCGGCACACTGGTGATGTTTGCGTTGATCATTTTCGTTTTCTATTTCATGATCATCCGCCCACAGAGTAAACGCCAGAAGGAGCGTCAGAAGATGCTCGATGCCATGAAGAAAGGCGACAGAGTGGTAACCAACGGCGGGATGCACGGCAAGATAGTCGGCATGGAAGACAAAACCGTCCTACTTGAAATCGCCGAAAATGTGAAAGTAAAAGTAGAGAAGTCGGCGGTATCTGCAATACTGCCGGATTAGGAATTCGCGGTTTTTCATTTTCCCGAGGTCTCATGCGAAAATTTGACGAAATAGATACGGCGGTCGATGACATTCATCAAGGAAAAGCGATAATTGTCGTTGACGATGAAGAGCGGGAAAACGAAGGCGATTTTGTAGTCGCGGCCGAAAAGATTACGCCTCAGGTGGTGAATTTCCTGGCGAAGCATGGAAGAGGAATTATTTGCGTCGCACTTCTTCCTGATCGTACAGATCATCTGGATCTCGACATGATGGTTGAAGAAAACACGTCGTTACATAAGACTGCCTTCACGGTGAGCGTCGACGCGCTTAAAGGAACCACGACGGGTATCTCTGCTGCCGATCGTGCTACCACTATTCGTTCGCTTGTCGATTCTCGCACGCAACCTTCTGACCTCGGCAGACCGGGACACATTTTCCCGCTTCGCGCCATGGAAGAAGGGGTGTTAAGACGTGCCGGTCACACTGAAGCTGCAATAGATCTGGCTCGGCTGGCGAAGCTGTACCCCGCCGGCGTGCTCTGCGAGATTATGAACGACGACGGGACGATGGCACGCGTCCCGGAGCTGATGAAGATCGCTTCCGACTTCGGGCTTCACATTGTTACAATTCGTGACCTGATAGGTTATCGAATGAAGCGCGAAAAGCTCGTGAGCAAGATCGTTGTGACGAAAATGCCGACCAGGTATGGCTACTTCGATCTCCATCTTTACCAGAGTGTCCTCGATAAGAAAGAACACCTCGCGCTTGTCAAGGGGGAAATTCAAGGCGAGGAGCCTGTGCTTGTGCGCGTGCACTCTGAATGTTTGACAGGTGATGTGTTTGGGTCGATGAGATGCGATTGTGGAGAACAGCTCCATACCGCGATGAGGATGGTCGAGGAGGAAGGACGCGGCGTGGTACTTTACATGCGCCAGGAAGGGAGAGGCATCGGCCTCGTTAACAAGATCAAAGCTTACAAGCTTCAGGACGACGGCCATGATACGGTCGAGGCGAATGAGAAGCTTGGCTTCAAGGCAGACTTGCGCGACTACGGTGTTGGTGCGCAAATCCTGGTCGACCTCGGCGTGAGGAAAATGCGCCTGATGACTAACAACCCTAAGAAGATTGTCGGGCTCGAAGGATATGGCCTTGAGGTCGTGGAACGCATCCCGATTGAGACCGAGCCGAATGAAATTAATCACAGATATTTAGAAACTAAGCGGGATAAATTAGGACACCTTATTCTCTGAGAGAATTGGCTCCGCTGAACTGAAGACCACCTCCGGTTATCAAGCGGTGCATTTAAGGATAAGGAAATTTGTCTGTTGTTTGCTATTTTTAGTTAAGCCATTTAGTTTCGATCTGTCGGGACGAATGGCTTCTGTGTTTTATGACTTGAAACGATTCTGGAGGTTTGAATGTCAAATAATTTTGTCTATTTGACAAGAGAGAAACTGGCTGAGCTTGAGGCACAGCTGAAGGAAATGAAGACTATCGAGCGGCAGGAAGCGGCTCGCAAGATTGCTGAGGCAAGGGCACACGGTGACCTTTCCGAAAACTCAGAATACGACGCTGCGAAAGAAGCAATGCAGATGCTGGAGCTGCGGATAGCCCAATTGGAGCAGACTCTAACAAGAGCCCGGGTAATGGACCCCAGCGAAGTGAGAACGGATGGGGTATACATTTTCAGCAAGGTGCAGCTTCTCGATTTGCTTTCCAACAAGACGATAGAGTACCAACTCGTTTCTACCGAAGAAGCTGATATCCACGTGGGGAAAATTTCGACGGACTCACCCATAGGAAAGAGTCTACTCGGAAAAAAAGCAGGAGATATTGTCAGCGTGAGAGTGCCCGCCGGGGTAAAACAATATAAAGTCCTGCATATCGGCAGGTGAAATGGAATTCCGGCGGCGGTGAATGCCGGTTCGAAGCCCGTTATGTCTTCCATCAGGACAAACCTGGAGTTCAAGGCAAGAGTCAGCGACCATGAAGAGGTGCTTAGTGCCTTTGTGAAAATGGGCGCAAAGGTTGTCGGAGTCCTCCACCAGGTTGACACTTACTTCAACGTTATCGACGGAAGGATGAAGCTGCGCGAGTCTGATGATCGCGAAGCGGAATTGATTTTCTATCAGCGAGAAGAGAGATCATCGGACCGGATGGAAAGCCTATACCAGATTCTCAAGGTGTCCGATCTCAGACTCAAGGAGATTCTCTCAAAAGCGCTGGGAACAAAAGTGGTAGTAAGAAAGACACGACGGCTGCTGCATTGGAAAAACGCGCGCATACATCTTGACGACGTAGAGGCGCTTGGGAAATTCCTGGAATTTGAAGTGGTGCTTTCGGAAGAGACGGTCCCGATTCGTGAATCTCATGCTGCGGATCTGGCGACGCTCGGTGCTTTGAAAGAAGTAGCTTTGCCTTTTGTCGAACAGGAAATCAGATGTTCCTATTCCGACTTGATGCTTTCTGAGAGATCGAGGTCAGCAGCACATCTGTAGGTAAATTCCTCCATAGTGTTTCTAATCTCCGGCATAGTGGTGAGGGTTACGAGTTTCGACCTCAATGCTGATCCATTCCTCACCCCGTGGAAGTAACCGTGGTAGTATTTTCTGAATTCCATGAGACCACGGTGCTCGCCTTTTAGTCCCATCTCCATCTCTAAGTGATGCAGACATGTCTTCACGCGCTCTTCTATGTTCACAGACGGCGGTAATGGCTGTCCGTTGATGAGAGCCTTTATTTCTCTGAAGATCCATGGATTGGCAACCGCTCCGCGAGCCACCATGATCCCGTCGCAACCCGTGCAAGCAAACATATCAAGTGCATCCCGGGCAACACGAATGTCACCATTGCCGATTATGGGAAGCTCCGCGATTTCCTTGGTTCGCCTGATCCAATCCCAGTTCGCTTCTCCGTCGTGGTGCTGGTCGCGTGTCCGGGCATGGATGGTAAGTGCGGCCAGGCCTTCACCGGCACAAATCTTTGCAACCTCGAATATTGTAATCGAGTTGGAATCCCATCCGAGTCGGGTCTTCAAACTGACGGGGATTGAGACGGCGCTCCTTACGGCGTGAATAATCGATCTCATTTGTGTCAGGTCCTTCAAGAGCCCCGCACCAGCGCCGCGCTGTGCCACCTTCGGTACCCAGCATCCGGCATTGATGTCGATCAGATCAGGACCTGCGTCTTCAGCCATCTTAGCTGCCTCAGCCATGACCTCGGGGTTGCCGCCGAAAATCTGTATCCCCACCGGACGCTCATTGTCATCGATGATGAGCTTCTGCTCGCTTTTTCTGGCAGACCGGACGAGACCCTCGGAGCTGATGAACTCAGTGTAGACGATATCTGCTCCGAATTCTTTGCACACCAAGCGAAAGCCGAGATCAGTTACGTCTTCCATCGGCGCCAGCGCTACCGGTTTGTTCAGCTCGTACTTGCCTAACTTAATATCCACCCTATAATTTCGCCCATATCCACCAATCCATCAATCCGGTAATCCATCACTCCCGCAGTCTCATGGTACGACCTTATTGAGTGGATACTCGATGATACCTTCTGCCCCGCTACGCTTTAGTTCGGGCACGAGGATCCTGACGATCCGCTCGTCGATTATCGTTTCGATCGCCACCCACTCCTCATCGTACAGAGGAGCCACGGTAGGTTTCCTGAGCGCCGGAATGATGCCGACAATCTTCGGCAGATCCGACTTGCGAATGTTCATTTTGAGTCCCACTTTCCCTTCAGCCGCTATGGCGGCTTTGAGAAGAAGAGCCACGGTGTCGATCTTCTCCCGCTTCCACTCGTCGAGGTACGCGTTCTTGTTCGCGATCAGGCGCGTCGAAGATTCCAGTACCGTGTCGATAATCCTGAGGTGGTTGGCCCGCAGAGAGCTGCCGGTTTCAGTTACTTCCACGATCGCATCTGCCAGTTCTGGTACCTTGACCTCTGTTGCACCCCACGAAAATTCTACCGATGCCTGTACACTGTGTGACTGAAGATATTTCTTGGTTATGTTCACAACCTCAGTGGAAATTCTCTTGCCGTTCAGATCCGAGACTGACCTAAACGGCGAATCTTCCTGAACTGCGAGCACCCATTTCACCGGTCGCATGCTTTGTTTTGCATAAATGAGCTCGGCGACTTCGACAACGTCACTGTTGGTCTCGATTATCCAATCCTTCCCAGTCAGACCCGCATCAAAAGTACCGAGTTCGACGTACCTCGACATCTCTTGTGCGCGTACGAGCATTAATTTTATCTCATCGTCTTCAATGCTCGGGTAGTAGCTTCTCGACGAGACAGAAATCGCGAATCCTGCCTTTTGAAAAAGGGAGAACGTGGATTCCTGGAGACTTCCTTTCGGCAAACCTAATTTGAGTATATTGTCCCTCGGCATTTGTGAATCATTTCCTCCTAAATGAATTGAGATCCGGGCTGAACCATCGCGCGGCAGATTATTTTCTTATGACAAATTGCACGCTATCGGGTCGGATAGATATCACCTGCAGGTAATCGGGTATCGAAACGTCAGGCGTAATATACCCCGATGCGGTCCGTAGCAGCGTTGTGTAATCGACTGTAGCGCTTATAGAATCCGACGTAAGCTGTGCCATTATACCAAGCCCGCCGCGGAGAGTCACATCGACAGTCGGAGGGAGTAATAGCACTTGTGTGGAATCCCGGTCATTCACGATCTTAATCGGTATGTCTTTGTAAGTGTTCTCTGCGATTTGTTCCACGTCGGCCACGAATCGCACACGCCTCTCATTCAATTTCGTGATTTCTGCCAATGTATCGGAAAGAGGCAGAGTCAAATCGATATCGTTCATTACATGCTTGAGGTGTCGGGGCTGAGTGTACCAGGAATCCAGGTTCATCAAAAGCCTGAGTGCACCGCTTACTGTCACGGAGTCGGGAGTGATCTCAGGTTTTCCTACAATCATGAATCCGCTTCGAGGCTGGATCGAAACCCGGGGAACTATCGGGACACGTTTGCGGATTATCTTATCAAGTGTCACCACGATTGTGTCAGGGGTAAATCCCAGCACCTGCGCCGCTGATCCAAGGTCCAGTGAATAGCCGAGGTCCGTGCCGGTGAATACGATTTTGCGTTTATCGAAATTTGGAATGTCCAGGTTGATGCTGGATGCGGAAGAAAGGTAAGAAGACGCGAGTTGCCACCCCGTTCCACGCGCCCTGACGAGCACCGATTTAGGGATCGGGGCGGCAAGCGCTACGTTGGTGGGAAGATCGCTGACTCTCAAAGGTACCTTCATGTTGACTGTGTACTCGCCGTTCATAGACACCGACAACCAGAGAAGGATCGACAGAATGAGCGACGCCACAATTACATGAGTCTTCTTTTCCATTCCAGGTTATTTCAATTGAAATTTAGTTCGGCTGTCACAAAGTTTCAAAGGATAAGGAACCGCATAGCACATGAGGAGAAGCAAAGATTCCCACGGATACAGTTGAAGCGAACAAAATGCAATCATAGAGTGACTTTGGTAGTTCCATCCTCAATTATTAAATTTAAAAACAAACGACCATTGATTAAATGAGAGCTTTGATACCAGTCGCAGGGGTTGGAACACGTCTGCGTCCGCATACTTACACATTGCCGAAAGTTCTCCTTAACGTCGGCGGAAAGCCGATAGTCGGCCACATTGTCGATAACCTTATCGACCTCGGGATAAAGAACATCTCTGTTGTTGTCGGCTATATGGGAGAGATGGTTGAGGAATACCTGCGGGATAATTATAAAGCCAACTTCAAATTCGTTTACCAGGAGGAGAGGCTGGGGCTTGGCCACGCCACCCATGTCGCGCTGTCACAGGATGGAACAGATGACCCGCTGCTTATAATCCTTGGTGATACCGTTTTCGATGTTGATCTTTCGCAGCTTTTAAAGAGCGAGTTTTCCTGCATAGGAGTGAAGAGTGTGGAAGACCCCCGCCGGTTCGGTGTGGTTGAGACAAGCGGCAAAAATGTGAGCAAACTCGTTGAGAAGCCGGATAAACCGACGTCAAATCTTGCGGTTGTAGGCCTTTACTATATTAAGTCACCGAGGGTACTGGAAGCAGCCCTGCAGGAGTTGATCGATAAGGACATCAGGACAAAAGGAGAATATCAACTTACTGATGCCTTGCAGATAATGCTCGACCACGGCGAGGTTCTGACTTTCTTCGAGATCGACGGATGGTACGATTGTGGAAAACCCGAGACACTTCTTTCGACAAATCGTCACCTTTTGAAAAAAACCAGCCACTATAAAAAGCGTAACAACGTGGTGATAGTCCCACCGGTTTATGTCGCGGACTCTGCGAAGATAGTCAACTCCGTTATCGGACCTAACGCCACGATCGACGCAGGGGTGACGGTGGAGGATTCTCTGATTCGAGATTCCATCATTGGGTCCGGGGCTTGTATCAATAGTGCCCTTCTCGATGGCTCGATAGTCGGACAAAACGTGCAGCTCAAGGGAAGTTTCAAACGCGTGAATGCGGGCGATTCTACAGAGATAGATCTTTCGTAACAAATTACTGGAGACAGAATGTATAAATTATTCACATCGGAATCAGTCACTGAAGGGCATCCTGATAAAATCTGCGATCAAATTTCCGATGCAGTGCTGGACGAACATCTGAAGTACGATTCCAACTCGAGGGTTGCTTGTGAGACATACGTCACTACCGGCCTCGTTGTGATCGGGGGAGAAGTGACAACGACTGATAACGCGAGGTCGAAGATAGATGTTGCGAAGGTCGCACGGAACGTGATTGATAAAATTGGCTACAACGACAGCCGATACAAGTTCGACGCTGAATCTTGCGGAGTCATAAACGTAATGCATACACAGTCTCCTGATATAAGCCGCGGAGTCGAGACGGGAGGCGCAGGCGACCAGGGAATGATGTTCGGCTATGCTTGCGACCAGACCGATGAATTGATGCCCCTTCCGATCGCGCTCGCTCACAGACTGACGCGCCGGCTTGCCGAGGTGCGGCGGATGAGCAGCAATTCTCCTATGCCTTACCTGAGACCGGACGGAAAAAGTCAGGTGACCGTAGAGTACCACGAGAACGGGCGAATTAGTGTTCACACCATTGTGGTATCAACCCAGCACGATCCTGAACCCCATGGTACAAGCGAAAAAACATGGCAGGAGAAAATCGCCGCGGATGTCCGGAAGCACGTCATCGAAAGAGTAATCCCGGAAAAATTTCTTACTAAGGATACAAGGTACCACATAAATCCGACAGGCCGCTTCGAGATCGGTGGACCTCACGGGGATACCGGATTGACGGGAAGAAAGATCATTGTCGACACTTACGGTGGATATGCTCCGCATGGCGGTGGCGCATTCTCCGGCAAAGATCCATCGAAGGTGGATCGGAGCGCAGCGTACGCGGCTCGGTATCTTGCTAAGAACATCGTTGCCGCAGGACTTGCGAAGGAATGTATGATTCAACTGGCTTACGCGATTGGAGTTGCAGAGCCCGTTTCAGTGCTCGTCGACACCAAAGGGACGTCGGATGGCATTTCCGATTCGAAGCTGTCGGAAGTACTCAGGAAGAGTATGGATTTGACACCGGGTGGAATTACGAAGCACTTGAACTTGCGGCGCCCGATCTTCGAGAAGACGGCGGCGTACGGTCACTTCGGCAGAGACGATGATGATTTTACCTGGGAAAAGCTGGATCTTGTGGAGAAATTGAAGTCGCAAGTCCACTGAGTTTCTCGTCCGCAGCCGCACGGGCAGCACATCGTGAAAACAATTCGCTATCAATTTTGAAATCAAATCGGAGAGTCTGTATATGGACGAGGTAAAAGGAGTTTACAAAGTTAGAGACATCAAGCTTGCCGACGAAGGCAAGAAAAGGATCGCGTGGGCCGAATCAAGAATGCCGGTCCTTATGGAATTGAAGGAGAAATATAGTGCGACGAAGCCGTTCAAGGGCTACAAGATTGCCGGGTGTCTTCACGTTACAAAAGAAACGGCAGTTCTTGTGAAGACTTTCGCCGCGTGCGGTGCCCAGGTGAGCTGGAGCGGATGCAATCCGTTGTCGACACAGGATTCTGTCGCTGCGGCTTTGGCATCCGAGAGAATATCTATATTCGCATGGCATGGCATGTCGGTGAAGGAATTCTATTGGGCGATCGACGAGACAATAAAGATGAAGCCGAATCTCACTCTCGACGATGGTGCCGATCTTATTTTCACAGTTCACAACAAGTATCCTGAACTTGCAGAGAGCTCAATCCTTGCAGGTACGGAAGAGACGACTACAGGCGTGCACAGGCTGCGTGCCATGGCTGCTGACGGTGCGTTGAGATATCCCGTCATCGCCGTCAACGATGCGGAAACAAAATGGGATTTCGATAACGTCTATGGGACAGGGCAATCGACGCTTGACGGGATCTTGCGTGCGACAAGCGTTCTGTTGGCAGGCAAGAACTTCGTCGTCGCCGGTTACGGACATTGCGGCAAGGGAGTCGCAATGCGTGCAAAAGGTCTTGGCGCAAATGTAATCGTTACCGAGGTTAAGCCGACGGCAGCGTTGAAGGCCACGCTGGAAGGTATGAGAGTGATGCCGATGGACGAGGCCGCGAAGATAGGCGACATATTCGTGACGGCAACAGGCGTAAAGGACATCGTGGTCGAGAGACACTTCGAAAAGATGAAGGATGGTGCGATTGTTTGCAATACAGGACACTATGATTGCGAACTTAACCTCAACCACCTGAAGGGCGTAACGAAAGGTGTTCGCGAGATCCGCGCGAACAACGAAGAGTATACGACGAAGGACGGACGCAGGATATATGTCCTCGCGCAGGGAAGACTCGTCAACCTGGCCGCCGCCGAAGGACATCCGTCAGAGGTCATGGATATGTCGTTCGCAAACCAGTTCATGTCTCAGCTGAGGATCGTCGAGCTTCACAAAAAAGGGAAGAGGCTGGAGAATAAAGTCCACGATATTCCACCTGAGCAGGATCAGGAGATTGCCATGGTAAAATTGAAGACGATGGGAATTAAGATAGACAAGCTTACTCCGGAGCAGGTGAAATACCAGACTGACTACAGTTCGGGGACTTGACGTTAGACATCAAAGTCCAGGTTTTGAGTCCCGGATAATTGCCCGGATTGAACCACCAGGGCCAGAGATTGCTGAAGGCTTGAATGAGCGTCATCCCGTTAGAAAGAGTTTGTTGTTGAGCGGTGCTTCGACACCGCTGACTAAAGTTGCTGAATATGCTGGTGAAGAGAATTGGGTCTCTTGATATACAGGGGCTGGAGCCTTACCGCACCATGCGGCGTACCATGGAGCACCGTAAGCAGGGCATATTTGTCGCTGAAGGGGAGAAGGTTGTCCGACGACTGGTTGAGAGTAAGCTCGATGTTGTCTCCATTCTCCTGACAGACGAGTGGCTGACAAATTATTCGGGGCTGCTGGAGGATCGCGAGATCCAAGAAGGAATCTTCGTAGGGAACAAAGAATTGCTCGAAACGATCGTTGGCTATGGCCTTCATCAGGGTATCATGGCGATTGGAAGAGTTCCTCCGGAGGTCGATCTCTTTCAAGCGGCTGCCGATAGCGTCAGGCCTTCTCTTTTCGTTGCGCTCGACGGCATCGCGAATTCGGAGAACATGGGAGTGATCGTTCGGAACTGTGCCGCCTTCGGGGTCAACGTCGTTGTTGTCGGGGAGACTTCATGCGACCCGTATCTGAGACGCTCCGTCAGGAATTCGATGGGTACTGTCTTCTCGCTTCCTATTTGCCGCGTAGACAATCTTTCTGAAAACCTGCAAAGACTTCGAGTTGAATTCTCATTTAAGATCGTTGGTGCGGATCCGAAGGTCGAGTCCTTGCCTCTCGGTCAGGTGGTTCTCGACGGTGATGTCTGTTTGATTTTTGGAAGTGAAGGAGAGGGAATCTCCGCCGGCGTTCTGGATAGATGCAGTCTTACAGTGAAGATCCCGATGAAAGATGAAGTAGATTCAATCAATGTGTCGAGTTCTGTCGCTGTCCTTCTCCACGAAGCATCTCGCCAACGCCAATAACGCGATGACTTATCGCACGTCCCCGCGTCGAATATCACGAAACTAAGGTCGCGCAGTTCGAAGAAGTGTAAGTGGCGGCGCAGACTCGCCACCTGGAGCACCTATCTTACAATCACTTCATCTGAAAACATGAACGATGGGAATCCAGCTCCTGGATGCCCGGCAGGCAACGGACCCGGATTGACTCCGATGATCTGGATGAACCTCGTTTTCGTGTTTTTGAAATGCGCTTCAAACCTGTGTATAATCGTGCCGTGGAGCTGGGGGCTAATCGTATTACCTATGTAGGCTACCGGGCGGAAGTTGACGCCATTGTCAGAGAAAAGTATCTTTACCTCACGCGGCATAAGAACCCATGAGTAGCTCTCTTGCAGAAAGCGGATCCCGACTTCTTTGACGGAAGTTACTTTCTTCAAGTCGAGAATAACGTTCAGGTCGTTTCCATCGAAACCCTGCCAGCGGCCATCGGCAAAATTCGTAGAGCCCAGCACGCCATCTACTAACGCGGAGTCTCCGCCTCCGGAATATGCCGGGTTGTAAGTGCTGTAACGAGACATCAGCTTGTAAAGCGTGCCGATTGCCTTGTCCACCAGAACATATTCTTTCGCTGTCTCCAAAACCTGCTCGTCTTGCGGCACGCCCGCGCGGATCGGCGTCGAATGGTCGATAGTAAACGTCCCGGTGTATAGCTTCGACCCGAGCGTAGGTTGCGTTCCATCTGTT
Organism: Bacteroidota bacterium; assembly: GCA_021818875.1. Lineage (GTDB taxonomy): Bacteria > Bacteroidota > Ignavibacteria > Kryptoniales > JAKASW01 > JAKASW01. The sequence continues at coordinate 9,782 of JAKASW010000019.1, read as the reverse complement.
GTGTAGTAAATGGGTTCATCGCCGAACACCGTTGAAAGCGTGATGGTCCTTTTCCCGTCCACGACATCCTCGGAAGGTTTGATGATGACCGTCCTGTCAAGATTAATCAGACTGTTACCGAGCTTGTCGTACCGGTCGAGAATCTTGTTTAGCCACCATGTGCGGTTTTCGATTCCCCATAACGTGACGTACTCCATCTTCAGTTGGTGAAGCTTATTGAGGAGAGGCTCAATCTGGGTCTTCAAATCTCCCAATGCAAGGGAATCTCTATTCGTCATCGCTTGTCTTAGTTTGATTCCGAAGATATTTTTCTGGGTCTCGAACAGCACGCGCTTCGCCGCGAAGAGGGCAAAATCGAGAGTCCGCCTGTTTCGTCTGACCGTCTTCTTTTCCTGCTCAAGTTCGGATATGACCCTCATCGCTGCCGACCCTGCGTTCAGGTTGTTTGTGATGTCGGAATCATTAGCTTCCTGGTCGGCAAAGTCGAGCGGCTCCTTCCAGAAACCAGGATCGCTTAGTATGTTACTAACCGAATAATTTCTTATTGAATCCAATTGGAAGAATGTTTGCGCCACCGAGTCTTTTGCGTTTCCGTAAAATATGGAGTTGAACGAGTTGTCGAAGTGGTACAGTCTCTCGTTCAATTCGTTTTGTGCCATCTGACCCTCGTTGGATGGCGCCGGGTTCCATGCACATTCGGCGCCCCAGATTAGTCCGAACCAGTTGTAGTTGAAAAGATTCTCACCGTCGTCGTCCCACACCGTGTTAAGCATCCCCAGCGCATGATATTTCGCTCCGTCCCTGACAAAGTTCGAAATATTGACGACAGCACCGCTCATGCTCGGCCAGATCTGGCTCCAGCAGCCGACGCCGGGAGCAACCATGAACTGGAAACCCTTTCTGACTATCGGTTCTATTATATTGTCGTAGCTATCGGCAGGACCGTAATTCCACGGCATCATTATGATGTTTTTCGGCAACTTACCAAGTATCGACGGATCTTCGTCTGCAATATCTCCCCACATCATTATCCGTTTGTGGTATGGTTTGAGAAGATCGTAGACTCTGTTCACATGGTAAGCATAGACGGCTCCGAGTCCCAAGCTATCGACCATTGCTTTCGATTTGCCCATTCCCAGATCGAATGTCTCGTCGCAATTTATGTTGAAGAATTTGCTCGGGTATGCAGGCACAATCTCTGAATAGACTTTCGAAAGAAACTGATATGTCTGCGGAACAGCCGGGCTTAGAAGGTTCTCCGTTTCTCTCATCTTGTGGTAAAAAGGGTCGCTCAGGGTTTTGAACATGTGTCCGAACGATTGGAAATTTCCCACCAGTTGTATGTGATACGGAGCTGCGTATTTCTCCAGTTCTTCCACCTGCGATGCCGTGATCCCGTCTTGCGGCGCGAGATCATCGAATGCCTTCAGCTTGAAAACATTCTCAGTGTAAAGCGTGAAAAAGTTAAGTTTATATTCTGCCAGTTTGCGAACTTCTTCCTTGAGAAGTGCCATAGTCGGAATCGGCCCGCGACTAATGTCATCCATCCATCCGCGGTACTTTAGAGTGGGCCAGTCGACGATCGTAAGACATGGAATCGTTTCGCCTGATCGGTCTGCTCTGATGATTTGCTCCAGGGTCTGTACACCGTAAAAGACTCCGGTGGATGTGTTCGCAGCAACGAGCACTCTTACTGGAGACACATTCAGGATATAACCCTGACTGCCCAGAGAATCCGGGATAGGGAGCTTGAGATCCCGCAGTTCACGTTTTATCGCTGCGTCTTTTCCTATGCGCCCGATAAGGAAGTCTCTCCCGGATAACCTCCTTGCGGTTCCGATATTGATGCGAAGGTCGCGCTTTAATTCTTTGGTAAGTTGTTCAGCTGAGAATCTGTCCGACTTGCTCGACGGGTCGGCAAGAACGATTCGTGACGACTTCTGAATTCTGAATGATCCACTATGTATGTAAACATGGCGCGGTGTAGGTATTAGCATGAGCTTCTTGGTCGGTCCGTCCGTGTTGAGCGAACCGGATAGGTTTTTTGTGGAAGCGCGAGCAGTAATCGCATAAGAGAAAAACAATGTCAGGGCAAGAACGGAAAGTCTGGTTGGAAAAAGTCTAGTTTGCATCTCTGTTCCTCTGGAGTTAGGATGAATTATTGTCTTAATATAGTAGATTATCCGACAACGCTGAATAATTAGATGGGATTTTGGGATGAAGGATTACGGTTTCGAAAGGAAACATTTGACCTTTCTGAGGCGACTCAGGAAGCCTCATGACATTCAGATATTTCTTGATGGTATCAAGTATAAATCGGAACCTGGTACGATTTCGCCGCGATTAGTCCTTGAAAGAAGTGAAGCTAACTGTTTTGAGGGAGCCTTGTTCGCTGCCGCGACACTACGAGTCCTTGGGCACCGGCCTCTAATTGTAGATATGATTGCAGAAAACGATGACGATCACGTGATCGCTCTCTTCAAAGAGGATGGATGCTACGGCGCCGTTGCGAAGTCGAACACTACGATGCTCCGCTACCGTGAACCGGTATATCGAAGCCTGAGAGAACTTGTGATGTCATACTTTGATTTCTACGTGAATGTGCTGGGAGAGAAAACGCTGAGGAGCTATTCGAAGCCAACTGACCTGTCGAAGTTCGATGAACAGAAATGGATGACGACGGAAGAAAACCTCGACTTCATCGGTGACTATCTGAATGAAGTGAGTCATACAAAGATATTGTCACAAAGACAAATCCGTACCCTAAGTATGGTTGACAAAGGCTTTGTGAAGCTCTGCTTTAGTGGTGCGGTGGAAGATGGACTTTACAAACCTAAGAATAATGGGTGATGGCTTGTATTAATTCCAAAGCGAGTACCGTTTCGACGAGGGGCAATCATCTAAGTATTCTTGTCGCTTTCCTGCAAGACTGCCGACAAGCGGGCATTGCATCCGAGTTTGCCTACCTTTGGAGACGTAATTCCTTCACGACAGTCCCTCCTCTCGGGACAACAATCTCTGCTGAACTCTTTTGGTAGAACCCGTGCCACGCTTCTAATACGTAACGCCCCGCTGGAATGTCTCGAATCTCAAAGCTTCCAGCTTTATTTACCATCGTGAAGTAAGGATTTTGGAGAACTACTATCCATGCCTGCATTTGCGGATGCACGTTGCAGAGAATCAGTGAGAAGCAGTCCGGCTTTGTGAAGACGTAGGAGCGGCTTTGTCCTTTTGGCCATGTCCCCAAATCAAAGCTACCCGCGCATTGGCTTGGTGTGAAAACGTTATGCAACACGTTGTCACTGTTTAGAAAGGTTACTTTGGTGCCGGCGAGAATGGGCAGCACATTCGGTATAAACATCAGATTCTTCTGATCCATCACAACGGAATCAGGTGGTGGAGTAAACGTGCTGTCCACATAATCGATAAAGACAACCGTGCCTGAGCAATCGGCCCGGCCCTGGAGTCTCACCGTGCCTTTTATGTCTCCCCCGGAGGCAACTTGCGGAAATGTCGTCGTGGCTGCCGTTGTCATGAGGAGAGTTGTTGCAGCAATGAGCAAAGTCTTGCGCCCGATTATCCTGGCTCCATTCGTGTCACAGTGGGTTGTCATTCTTTAAACATGTTAATGCTGGAATGATTGAAAGTAAAGGCTCCATTGGAACGGGAGTCACTTCATAAGTCGTGGAATTCCTGACAAGCAGAGAGGGGATAAGAGCGGTGTCTCGGTAGCCTGGAGAAACCAATTGCGTGACTATGTTCAAGGTGACGCGTCAAATAGCAAACCGCGTCGGCCATGCGGTCGACGCGGGATGATCGATCTAAGAATGTTTCATTAGAACAGGTATTCAACTTTAACCGCAGTGACATCGAAATCGGAAGCAGCTATCGCGGTCGCATTTGGCGCACCGGGATTCAGGTATGCAGCATACTGCGCTGCACCGATATTGTAAGTGTTGTACAATGTCTCTTCCAGTCTTAGGTTGACGTTTTCCCACGGGAAGTATGATACTCCGATGATACCGCCGCTCACGTTCATGTCCTTCAATTGAGCAGAAGTCTGGTACAGATACTTGGCGTAGACACCTATCGTTGCATCGTAGTAGTAATCGGCTTTCACACCGAATCCCTGTCTCGCCACTGCTTCCCCATTGCCGGGAAGTCCCGTGAATTCGTCGATCCCATAAAACGCGCCGTCTCTTTGATCCTGGAAGAGAGCAAAGAGTTCGATGAGATTCTTCCCGCCTATGTATTGTGCCTGAAGATCGAAACCGTAGTCGGAGTAGTTGTCGACATAATTCTCAGTGGCTCCAGGTAGTGCCTTCGCTGGAGCGGTCATGTTAAGGCTTCCCCAATATCCGAACGTTCCAATTTCAGTGTAAAGATTGCTTGCGATTTGAGGAAGATAGTAAGACAATCTGAGATAACCGTTTGCCGCGCCGTCCGTACCGTCGAGCGAGCCGTTGCCTGCAAGCGAACCTTGTACGAAGCTGGTACCGGTTTGATTGGCATCTGGCCGGTAAGCTCCTACGCTGGCATAGAACCCGCCCGTGTAGAAATTGCCGAGCATCCCGAAGAGTTCTCCTCCTTCCTCGAATGCAGTCCCCGGATCGAACAGCGTATTGTGCGTGCTGAGACCCATCAGAGTGGAAGTCAGTCCCCAATTGCCGATCGTGTTTGAAGGATCGCCTGCACCCATGATGTCTTCAGCGCGAATACCATACACGAAATTCTTCCCCAAGACCGTCATGTTCGGCGAGACGAGAGCTACGTCGAGCATACCTAAACCGAAACCACCGCCATTATCGTTGACTCCTCCGAATTCCAGGAAGGTTCCCAGGTTAGGGGTTATCTCTCCGGCTATATACACGCTCGAGCCACTAAGTAAATTGAGAGCGTCCTTGCCACCGTACCCCGCTGGCGACGATATGAATCCTTGTCCTGCCGTAACAGGTCCGGCGGGTACCAAGTCGTTGCCGCCGGCTTGATCGTTCCATCTTGATGCGAGCCTCACCGACACCATCGGTATGTGTGAGATCTCCAGAGCGACATGCTTGACCGTAGTTGTGTCGTTTTCGAGATACACCTTGAGGGCCTTGATCAGCTTGGCGCTGGTAATAGTATAACCGTGCAACTTGAAATACCTCCCGAACGGTGTAAGGTGTGGAAACACCGTATGACATGAGGCGCATGCGAGACCCGTCTGCCGTGCGAAGCTAGGAATAGCATACGCTCCGCGCGGACTGCCGAAGGCTAATAATGCCGCGACAAGTGCAGCAAACATCATTCGCCCCACGTATCTCTCTTTCAATGAAAGACGAAGTAAATTGATTTTCATTATTGTTTCCTTTGTGCTTTTCATTTGATCTTAGGTTTTGAGACGGAGCAACTGAGATCCGCTCCTTCCATCTTACTCTTTGGTCATATTCCCAGGTACGCGCGCTCTTTTGCGCATAGATGCGAAACGGAATGCGCCGAGGATGGACCACAGTGCCAGAAATATCACAAACGAAATAAAGAAAAAGGTTTTCGGAGCAACACCGGCACGCAGAATCCGGGTTCTATTGACACCATTGAGATGCATAACGTAAGCAATGATGTTTGCGATTTCCGGTTGAGTCAAAGACTGTGTCTTGCCATAAGCGACCATACTCAATTGCGGTGTGGTTGCTGCAGAATCCGGACCGGGAGCTTGCGCGCCATTCTGGACAAATCGATCAAGGTTCCTGGCAAAGAAGCTCGGGTCCTTGCTAAACAGTTCGCTTCTAACAGGATTCAGCGCAGGAACAACCCCCAAATACGATCCTGGATTGGGAATGCCGCCCCTGCCATCCCGACCGTGACAGTTTACACAATTGATGTCGAAAAGTTTCTTTCCGTGTTCCCAATTGCCGACCATGTTAGCAGCAAGTCCAGTTGCTCCCACTTCAGACGGCATCTGTATTACGCGGACACCGGGTGGTGGGACAATTTGATCGCTGGCTTGGGCTGCGACTCCGCCTGAATACTTCACCGACTCGCCGCCTCTATATACGGATGCTTGAGCTCCGGTTTTCTTGAATTCGTGTTTTTGTAGGCCGGGATGACTATAGTATCCAGTTACCGTCAGCGTAAGAATGCCTGCGATAATGATGCCTGCGATGGTGAGTGCAACAGGGCGCTTCAGTGGGTTACGCTCTCGACTTCTGTCAAAGAAGGGAAGACCAATCAGCAGTACGATGAGTACGGTTGGAATTCCGATCGTTCCTACAGGTTCCCACGGGCCCTGGAACGCCTTTATTGCCTGGTACAGAAAGAGAAAATTCCATTCCGGCTTTGGATGGAACGTTGCGTCGAGCGGGTCAGCAGGACCCGTAAAAGGAGGAACGACAAATGCCGCCAGGGCAATCAGGACCAGGAGGATCACCGAGAAAACGAAGGCGTCTTTGAAAATCTGGTCCGGCCAGAACTTGCCTGTCCGCTTGCGTTTCAATTCATCCCATGGCCCAACACTGCCGTGGCGACGGAAAGCTACGAGGTGAAGAGCGACAACGCCGAGAAGAATCGCAGGAAGTACCGCTACATGGAGAATGAAAAATCTCGAAAGCGTCAACTGCCCCATCTGCGCACCTCCACGAAGGATCTCTTCAGCGAAGGTTCCGACGAAAGGCACGGTTCCCGCGATACTTGTACCTACTTCCGTGACCCAGTATCCCGACTCATCCCAGGGAAGTGCTGCTCCAGTAAAGATCATCCCTGCGGTGAGTAGCAGGAGGAGCACACCGATGATCCAGGTAAGCTCCCTCGGCTCCTTGTATGCTCCCCAGAGAAATGTCCGCAGCAAATGAACACCGATCAGTATGGCCATCGCTATGGCACCCCAGTAATGGATGCCGTGGATCAGCCACCCAAAAGGCACCGACAAACGAATATATGAAAGTGATGCATAAGCGTGATTAATGGTAGGCACATAGTAAAGGAGCTGCCAGACGCCCGTAATAATTTGCAGAACGAAAAGTGAGAGTGTAGCGCTCCCGAAAACGTAGGCATAACTCGCTCCTCCTGCAATATCTTCATCAGTTGTTAACTTCCAGACTTCTGCCAGGGGCCAACGGTCATTTATCCATCTGTTCATGCTCGACAGCATCTGGATCATCCCTCCTATATGACTTGTTTCTTGGAAATGCCAAGCTTAAAGCGTTCCCATTTTACAGAAAGAATTCCACCCTGCACTTTATGCGGTAAGGTGTCCAGCGGCCGCGGTGCCGGTCCATGAAGAACCTTTCCGTCCTTTGCGAACACGCTTCCATGGCACGGGCACTCAAAATGTTGGTCCCTCGGGTTCCAGTTGTAGCGGCATCCTAAGTGCGGGCAAATCGGTGAAAACACCTTCATATCCGGATCCTCGCTGACGACCCACACATCACGCCGCGCGGTTTCCTCCATGTACGCATCCTTGTCGCGTTCATCGAAAAACATCTTATCCGGTATTCCCGGCGGGAGAAATATCACTGGCCCGACCTTCACGAACTTAGCTGTCCTCAGGCGCAAAGATTGGCTGATCATAGAATCCAGAAATGGTATTCCCAAAACAAGAGTTGCGAATCCAACTGCGGCACCGGCCCCGATTTTCATAAATTTCCGGCGCGATTGACTAAGCTTCTCAGGAGCTTTGGATTCTGTCTCTTCCATAATTTTCCTCATGACTTTCTTATCTCATATTGTAGCGATGTGCTTCATGCTCCATTGACCCCGGCAAACGGAGCAGTAGAAAAACCATCTAACAGGAAAACCCCGGACTACTTAGCTGTCGATCTCAAGAATTCCAAAATTGCTCTTGCTTGACCCTCGCTGAGATTTTGAGGCGGCATCTTCGGAAAGCTTTGATAGTATTGCATTAACTGCTTAACATACTGGTCCTTCTGTTGCATCTGCGTTGTGTTCAAGAGGTAGTTCATTATGAATGCAGGGGAAAGCATTTTTGTTACTCCTGCCAACGGAGGTGCGGCCTTCGTCGAATTCAGAGCGTGACACTTCGAACACTTACTGTAGAAAATCACCTGACCTTCAGCGACCATCTTCTTGTCGAGGGTTTTTCCGACTGTGACACTTTTTATCGGTCCGATTCCATTGTCCTTGATCTGCGTCGACTTCTGTCCCTTCCCATCGACAGGGTTCATCTGCCCGAGTGCCAGAAACAGACCCGGTACAAGGACCATTAATGCAAGAGCTAATAGTTTCGGTTTCATTGTTCCTCCCGGTCATCGTTTTCAATCTCGTTAAATTCCTTCACAAGAGGGACAACAAAATAAGAAAGAGTAAAGTTCTGGATTTCTTTGGAGCTGCTCGTTTGTTTAAGCCAAGGGAAGTTGTCGCTAGTAAAGTAATGGCCTATTAACTCATTACAGCCTTTGGACACTTATGTGACATATTCACCCATAGAGCGGATGTGATTTCCCTCCGGCATCAGCAGCCGAGCAGATGGGAGAATATCTAAGAGTCAAGCGATTTCGATTCCGCAGAGCAGGATGAACACCCTCTGACCAGTTCATCCCACGGATGGTTCATGTCAGTGCGGAGCGGGCGGTACTTCGCCGTGGTAAAACGTCGCCGAGTGGCATGTGAGCGTTTTACGGCGCGAAAAGGAAAATCATAGTCAGGAGGATTGGCCCCATTGAGTGTTGCAAAGTAAAATAGCACCCTCGCGGTTGGATCAAAACTCTGTGAAGCTGGCAAAACCATTAATCGAAAATTGATACTCCTTCCATTTCATTGCCGTTGATTATAATGCCAAAGTGCGGCATATTTAGATATTATTTAAACATTAAACCGATTCAATCTAAGAAATTGTCCAAGAGCGGAAGGAAACTCGTGAAGAAATCAACGATTGCGGATGTCGCAAAGCGGGCGGGAGTTTCCAAAGGAACTGTTTCGGCGGTTATCAACGCGAAGACTACGGTGAAGCCTTCCACTAGAGATCTCATTCTAGAGATCATGAAGGAAATGAATTTCCGTCCGACCGGCCTGGCGAGAAATCTGAAGAACGGCAGCAAAGACAAGAGCATCGGAATCATCATCAAGGACCTCAACTATCCTTTCTATACCACGATCGCGACCGGTGTCAAGGAGTACGCAAACAGTAAAGGCTATTCGTTGATCGTGTCGAGCTCCGAGAACGATCACCAGGCAGAGAAGAAATTCACTCACATATTTTCGGCGAAAGATATCAAAGGAGCCATCATCGCTCCGCTCGTCGAAGGGACGGCAGAGATCGAACATTTGTTCAGACTTAAGATGATCAACTACCCGTTCGTGCTCCTGGAGGACGTCAAAGGAATTCAGGCAAACGTAGTTGCAATTGACAACCTGAGAGCCATCAAAAAGGCCGTGAAGTACCTCATGAGCATCGGGCATTCGAGGATCGTCCATTTCGCCGGACCTCCGAAGTCGTCTCACGCACAGGAACGAATCGAAGGGTTCAGAGATGCATTCAGCGAGAGTCCTCTAGTCTTCAGAAGCGACATGGTTGTCTCTATCGGCTCCATTCACGAAGAGAGCTTCGGAAATACCATAAAGTACTTCAAAGACAGAAAGCGGGAGGACTATCCGACTGCGATAGTCTGCTTCAACGACCAGCAGGCGTTGGCGGTGATGATGGCACTGAAGGAGCTTCGCATACGTGTGCCGGAGGACATTTCGATAGTCGGCAACGACGACATCTCTTACGCAAGAATTTATCCTGTACCACTTACTACAATTAGTGCGCCCCAAACTGAGATCGGAAAGAGAGCTGCGGAAATCCT
>JAKASW010000318.1 GCA_021818875.1 Bacteroidota bacterium | reverse complement strand
ATAAAGAAAGGTCTCAGTGACCGTCACCGTCAGGGTCAGGGCACTGGCTTTGTCGGTGACGGTCACTGGAAGTGAATTGGAAATCATGAAGAAATACCTGATGCTTGTTGCGGTCGCAGTAGGATTCGTCGCAGGAATACTCCTGGTCAATTATCTGGTTGATAGAAGCGAAAGCTTTGTCCAGCCGATTGATTTCAGCCATGCGATCCATGCCGGGAAGTACAAAATCCCTTGTATGGCGTGCCACCAGGGCGTGATGATGCGCGCGAGTGCAGGAATCCCGAATATCGAGGTCTGCGGCGCCTGCCATTCGACACCGATGAAGAAAACGCCGCAGGAGCTGCTGGTTTATAAATACGTTTCACAGCACAAACAGATACCCTGGTACTCGATTTACCACGTTCCCGACTACGTGTACTTCTCGCATCGCAGGCACGTTCTTCTTGGTAAGCTCGATTGCAAGCTGTGCCATGGCGACATGGCCGCCTTGACCTCGCCACCGAAGACACAGTTCCTGCAGATCAAAATGCAGAATTGCTGGAATTGTCATGAAAAGCGCGGCGTCACTACAGATTGTTCACACTGTCACCGATGAGAAATTCCCAATGCATATAAGTAGACGAAACTTCGTAAAACTCCTTGGCGGTTCGCTGGCGGGGTTTGCTGTCGGCGGCTTGGGCGAGGCACTTATCAAAATTCCGAATGCTGTGGTGCCGATACTCTACAAGGGACCTCGCATTGAAACATGGAAAATCACCACATGCGCGAAGTGCCCGGGTCATTGCGGTCTCCGCGTCAGGATGATCGACGATCTGCCTGTCCAGGTCTTCGGCAATCCGCTCTCCCCGATCAACGCTGGTGGAATTTGTCCGATGGGATTGACTTCCATCCAAAACTTGTATCACCCTGATCGACTTACTTCTCCAATGAGGAAAGTCAACGGGAAGTTTCAGAAGGTATCGTACCATGAAGCTTACGGCATTCTTTCGAAAGCGCTTCAGGACAATTCTGGAGAGAAAACCGCTTTCGTTGCTCAGGCGGAGTCGGACTTCATGGGACGCCTTATTCACGACTTCACACAAAGCCTGAAATCTGAAAAGGTCGCTATAGACAGATTTGGCTCCAAAACAGTTCTGCCATACCGCAGCGCCGCGGACGATTATCCGGATTTTATCGACTTCAGTCGCTGTGATTTAATCATTAACTTCGGTTCGCAACTGGCAGAGATTTCCGAAAGCCCGTTGTTCTTCTCTCGTGCGGTCAACGACCTCAGGTCGAAACGCGGCAGCATTGTTACTTTTTCTCCGAAACTGACTCCGAGCGCTTTCAAATCAAAAACGTGGATACCGGTATTGCCCGAGTTTTATGAAGATGTCGCTCTCGGTCTTGCCTGCGTCATCTTGAACGATGGCACATACGACAAGGGGTTCGTTCAAAAGAATTTCAACGACTTTGGTAGTTTTCGCCAACTCATCCTGGAAGACTACAGCCCCGCGGATGTAGAAAAAAGGACCGGAGTACCATCAAAAGACATCATAGCCACGGCGCGAGAATTTGCGAGCGCAACTTCGCCGGTTGCTTATTTTGACGAATCCATCCTGCAATCATCCAATGGTACACGAAACGCTTATGCGATGCTCGCATTGAATGCCTTGAGGGGATTCAGTGGCTATGGAAAACTGCAGACCCGGGAGATTCCAGGTGATGAAAAAACGAAATCGGATGTTGCGAGTGCGTCATGGAACACGAGCAAGTTAATTGGAGATGCCGATCTCAAGGTGCTGTTGATCTACCGAAGCAACTTCATCTTTAATTCTCCCAATTCAGAAGACCTCAGGAAAGCGATTTCGAACATTCCGCTTGTTGTGTCCTTTTCTCCGTTCATAGATGAGACCACAGAACTTGCCGATTTGATAATACCCGACCATGATGACTTCGAGAAATTCGACGCCATGAGTTCAACGGTTACCGGAGCACCTGTAGTCAGTGTTCAGCGGCCGGTGGTGAAGCCTTTCTACGCCACCGCACACACCGGCGACGTGCTCATATCTCTGATGCACGACCTGAATCTATCAAAAGATTTCCCGTACGGAAATTATGTAGACTATCTTCGCGCGAATTTGAAACCGGTCTATAAACACGGCAAGGGGATGCTGATGGCCCAGAAAAAGCCGACAGGCCTTGAAAAAAGTCTGCACGAAGCCGGGTGGCAATTGACTTCCTACTCTGATTTTGATGAGTTCTGGGACCAAATGCTGAAATATGGTGGATGGTGGGATCCATTTCCGAAGGTGGAACAGTTCTCGCCCACTCTGTCATTAAGTGCGAGCCAGCTGACCGGGAAGCGTAGTGCGAGCAGCGAAAAGAAAACGCACGATGCCGATTCTCTAACCCTCAACATCTTTTCCAAGAATCTTGATTATAAGGGAAACATGTTGAGGAATGCGGCTCTCACGGAGCAGTTCGGCGTCGAGCGAGATGTCTATTACGATACCTGGATCGAAATAAATCCGAACACCGCAAAGAAGTTGTCGGTTGGTGACAGAACCAAGGTAAGAGTACAAACCCGAAGAGGATCCTTCGTGGCAACTGCCATCCACAATCCAACCGTCGTGCCTATCAATATCGATGTCCCGTTCGGCCTCGGCCACAAATTCACCGAGAAGAAGTACGGGATTAATCCGATCGATTATGCGGACTATGTGTTCGACGAGGCGACGGGAACGCCATCACTATCAGAAACAAGCGTCAAGATAGAGTGAGAAGATCATGCCGAAATATGGAATGATGATAGACCTGAACAAATGCACTTCCTGCCAGGCTTGCGTCACAGCCTGCAAATTGGAGAACAATGTTCAGATTGTCTCGGAGGATGATGCGCAGAACGGGAGGGCGATGTTCTGGATGAAAATGCTGACGCTGGAATTCGACGGCGACTATCCTAACATCAGGCCCAAGGCTTTGCCTCGAAACTGCATGCAGTGCGACGAGCCGTCTTGTATAAAAGTCTGTCCGGTCAGGGCAACTTACAAGAGGCCCGATGGTATCGTGGCACAGATCTACCCACAGTGCATCGGCTGCCGTTACTGTATGGCCAATTGTCCCTACACAGTGAAGGTCTTCAATTGGGACAGGCAGGCGCAGCCGGTCCAGATGGAGACAACCTACGACCCGGACGTTTCGGTTCGCCCGAAAGGCGTCGTTGAGAAATGCACCTTCTGTATTCAGCGTCTTCAAAAGGCTTCCGAAAAGGCGGCGGTCGAGCACAGGAAGCTCGATCCGGGTGATTATGTGCCTGCATGCGTCGAAGTCTGTCCGGTCGACGCGATCACATTCGGCGACCTGGACGATCCGAAGAGCGAAGTAACGAAAGCCTCGCGAGACTACCGCGCATTCGGTCTACTGGAGGAGCTGGGTACCGTCCCGAAGGTTCGCTATCTGAATGCTATAGAATGAACGAGGAAATCGAGTTATGAGTTACCAAGACCTGCACGATGAAGATGAAGTCCTCTTCAGACCGATATACCAAACAAGCAGAACGTTCTATGTCGTCGTAATCGCTCTGGCGGCAGTCTTCCTATTTGGACTGGGCTGCTACATCCATCAACTTTTCTACGGCCTCGGGGCAACCGGGATGGACGAGCCGGTTTCCTGGGCATTCTACATCGTGGACTTCGTCTTCTTCATCGGTATCTCCCATGCCGGCACATTGATTTCTGCCATTCTTCGACTCTCGAAAGCCGAATGGCGACGGCCCATCACGAGAATGGCAGAAGTCATAACCGGAATCGTTCTTGCCATCGGCGGTTTGCATCCGATCATCGATCTCGGCAGGCCGGACAGGATCCTGCATTTGTTCGAGAGAGGCAGGCTGCAGTCGCCGCTCTTGTGGGATCTGACCAGCGTCACTGCTTACTTCACAGCGTCGACGATTTATTTGTACGTGCCCATGATACCCGACATCGCGCTCCTGCGCGACAGGGGTGGTAAACTCCAGAATTTCTACAGGATACTTGCGTGGGGTTACAAAGGCACTCCCAGACAGAAGCACGCACTGGAGAGAGCAATAAACATTCTAATGGTGATGGTCATACCGATCGCTGTTTCGGTACACACCATCATCGCATGGATTTTTGGAATGACACTTCAGCCCGGCTGGCACAGCACTATCTTCGGGCCGTATTTCGTGGTAGGTGCAATTTACTCGGGAATCGCTGCGCTTGTCATTGTCATGGTCACTTTCAGGAAAATATTCCACTTTGAAGACTATCTGAAAGAAATCCACTTCAGATATCTGGGAACACTTCTTCTTGTCGTGGCTCTGCTCTGGACCTACTTCACGTTTGCTGAATACCTGACAACTTTTTACGGGCATGAGCCAGCAGAGATGAGAGTGTTCTTGTATAAGTTTATAGGTGCGTATGCACCGTTCTTCTGGGCCATGGTGTTCTGCAATTTCCTTTTACCGATTGTTATACTGAGCAACAAGAAAACGAAGACGATTCCCGGTATCCTGGTTGCGTCAATCGGAGTCGTTATCGGGATGT
>JAKASW010000317.1 GCA_021818875.1 Bacteroidota bacterium | reverse complement strand
CATGGTCGTCTTCTGTATCTTTACCGTGGCAATCGCTCTGGCGTCCAATTTCTGGACGTTGTTTGTTTTCAGGATCATCCTGGGGCTTGCAATCGGCGCAGATTATAGTATAAGTACCACGATAATATCTGAATTCTCACCGAAACGGTCGAGAGGTAGACTGCTCGCAGTCAATGTATCTGCATGGTGGATCGGATCGGCAGCAGCATTCTTAATCGGATATTTGCTGCTACCATACGGACTTAATGCCTGGAGATGGATGTTCGCCCTCGGAATAATTCCGGCAGCTATAGTGCTGGCACTGAGGAGAACGGTGCCGGAGTCTCCAAGATGGCTTGCCAACTCCGGCAAGCCGCAAGAGGCGTCCGCAGTACTGGAAGAGATTGTCGGCAAACAGAATAATCTGAAAATTCATGAAACGAAGGTTTCGATTTCAACTCTCTTCACAAAAAAATACTTGCGAGCAACGTTATTCGTGGCTCTCTTCTGGTTTTCTTACGACGTGGCGTTCTACGGGATAAGCCTTTTCACCCCGACCATTCTTTCAATTTTTGGTCTCGGGCATGGTGGTGCGATCCTAGGCTCGGCAATTTTCTCGACAGTGGCAGTACTTGGAAGTTTCCTGTGCATAGCGACCGTGGACACCTGGGGAAGGAAAAGTGTTACGATCCTCGGATTCTCAGGCATGACGGTCTCTTTGCTGATCTTGTCGATCATTGCCATAGAAGTCCCCCATACCGCGTTCACGGTCGGTGGTTATGCTGCTCTGATAGCGGTGATGTACGTATTATTTCAGCTTACTCAAACCTGGGGACCCGGCGGGACGGATTTTGTTTACCCCCAGGAACTCTTTCCCACATCGGTGCGCGCCACAGGACAGGGGTGGGGAACATCTATAAGCAGGCTGGGGGCAATACTCGGATTGGTTGGATTCCCTCAAATTGTAGCCGCTGCGGGATTGGGATATGGCTTGATGTTCTTCCTGTTTTTCTCGGTCATTGGGCTCCTATCAACTATATTTCTGGGAACCGAGACAAAAGGAAAGGCACTTGAGGAGCTGACTGAGTGACTGGTGTGGTACACGTTAGATTTCTTGGAAAATGGAGCTCGCAGCTGGTAGCCGGCGAAAGAAATGTCTCTTTTGCTCTGGACGACAAGATAGTATTCGATTTTGGCCCGCACTCACTGGAGTCGTTCCTTGAATCCGGCTTGAACCCTAACGATATCAAGATCGTTCTCATATCTCATTTGCACCTCGACCACTATGTCGGAATAGCTGAACTGTTGTGGTACAGATCGATAAATCACGCGAGGAACCGGCTCACAGTGTTGGGACCGAAAGGCATAAAAAAGAACACGGAGCAGCTTATGACCCTCCTTAAGACACCACAATCATGGATCAACGATCAGATAAGGCCGAACACGAAATATATAGAAGGCAAGAGTACGGACTCCATTCGTGTTTTCAATGCCGATCATACCGTACCAGGATGTGCATACCGGGTAGAGTACAGGGCGAGAAAGATATTTTATAGCGGTGATACTGCTTACTCTAAAGAGATTGTTGAAGGTGCAAAAGGAGTGGACTGGCTCTTCCACGAGATGACCTACACCGACAAAGACAGGGAGCTGGCAAAGTTATGGCGTCACTCTACCTTCAGCGATGCAATGCGAGTGTTCGAAGAAAGCGGCGCCCGTCACATTGTACCCGTTCATCTTTCGAAATCCTCCAATGCGCTCATTCTGAAAAGGACGGATGCTATGGATGGACTGGTTTATCCGTCGGAGCTTTTAGCTATCTGACTTTACCAGATTATATGCCGTCGATTGCCTGCCGGTTCTACTCTCTCCGCGGAATTTTTATATCCTTTCTTCCAGAGTGGGTGCGATGCGACTCGCGGGGGGGGCATAAATTGCTTTCATAGGGTACGTACCATTAAGGTTTCCCATAAGGGCCCGAGTTACCGCAATCATGCAACAGCAAAAAAAACCCGCCCCGGTATGTCTCTACCGAGACGGGTCAGTCTTAAGGAGAAGTGACTATTTATTTGAAGCTTAACTTCGCATCAATCCATCATTTGCGTAGAAGATCAGGTCAACTCGTCTTGTGCGGACGGAAGATGACAGAATATACAGATCCAATCACAATCAGGAGAATTCCCCACCATATTCCAAAGTGGAGGTACCCCAGCACGACTCCGGTATGGGAAACAGGATGAACGGCATCATACACGTTCTGTGCTGCTATGATGATTCCATACATGAGAAGAAGCAGTCCGATAAAAAACCAGACGGATATTCTTTCAGCTCTGACCATTTCTGAATTACCAAAAGGCTATGTTTAGCGCGACAAGTACGATGAATACGATGACTGCCCAGAAAATCGGACGCTTCCACACCGGGAGATCACCCTCCGATGGAAGTACGGTACAACCCCTGACAAGTCCGTTCAACTCTGCCTCGGTCTTCGGCTCTGTCATGTAGCTCACAACTATGGTTACGATAACCGTTATGATCCAGCACCACAGACCGCGGTACATGTCGTCGGCCATCGGTTTTGCATATTTTGAAAGTGCTATAATACGCAGGGATGCCGGATCAATTTTGGTCCAGACATACATCCCGATTGACGAGACTGTCCCGGCAAGAAGTCCCCAGAATCCGCCCGCTGCAGTTGTCCTCTTCCACAACATGCCGAGTATGACGGTGCCGAAAAGCGGTGCAATAAAAAAGCTGAAGAGTGCCTGGACATAATCCATGATGGACGCGAATTGCATGACAAGATATGCCGTACCGATGCTGATAAAGACCCCAATAATGGTCGACCATCTTCCCATCTTCAAATAGTACTTGTCCGACCGTTCCTTCTTCGCCAGCCTGACGCGAATCGGGCGATAAATATCGTACGTCCAAACGGTCGAGAAAGCCGTGACGTTGCCCGCCATGCCCGACATGAAACCTGCAATCAATGCAGTCACGCCGAGCCCGAGGAGTCCTGGACCGGCGTACCGTGCGAGCATTAACGGAAGGACTTCGTTGTAGCTGTAAGCGCCTGTTGTATTAGCCTGTGCCTGTCCCACCAAACCCGGCATGACAGCCAACCCTATTAGTCCGGGCAGGATCACGATAAACGGAACAAACATTTTGAAACTTGCACCGATAATAGGGGCCATTTTTGCGGATCGCAAATCCTTTGCGGAAAGAAGACGCTGGACGACGAGAAAATCCGTGGCCCAGTATCCAAATGAAAGCACAAATCCCTGAGCGAAAATAATCCCTATCCAATTGATGCCCATCGGATTTGCCTGGAACGAGCCGAGCGTGCTCCAGAGATGCGTGTAATTTCCCGCTGGAAAATTCTGGTGTATTCTTGCAACGAGTCCTGTCCAGCCCCCGGTCTCGACAAGCCCGAGTACCGGAATGACCAGCGCACCGAGCCAAATCAACATGAACTGGAGCACCTCATTGAATATCGCCGACAGCAATCCACCGAGCACGACATAGATCATCACGGTGATCGAAGACACCCAGATACTGAAGTCGATGCTCCAGCCCAGAATGACTTTCATGACCAATGCCATCGCGAACATGTTAACACCGCTCATCAGGACGGTCATGAATGCGAACGAAACGGCCGACAGCATGCTTGTGGATTCTCCATAACGCAACTTGAGGTACCCCGGGACAGAGTGCGTCTTGCTGATATAGTAAAACGGCATCATCACGATGGCTAGAAAGAGCATGGCTGGTATTGCACCGACCCAATACCATTGTGTCGCCAGTATGCCGTACTCGTAAGCCGACGCCGCCCAACCCATGAGCTCCAGCGAGCCAAGGTTCGCCGAAAGGAAAGCAAGCCCCGCAACCCACGCGGTCATCTTTCTCCCTGCCAGGAAGAAATCCTCGCCCGTTTTGGTGAACTTCGAAAGGTAGTAGCCGATTCCGAGGACAAAAAGAAAATACAGCCCGATTATGAGAGAATCGGACCACCCAAGCGACGGGAGAGCCATGGAACCAGATAGAACGAGGGGGACGGTCTCAGCGAAACAGAAAATCATATCTCTCCTTATCTCACCTGGATGTTGGAGGCATTATTTTATCTCCCCATTTCGATGAACGAGGCCCCATATTGAAGACCAGCATTCCACCTTTGACGATATCCTTGTGCAGAATCCAAGCCTGATTGAACGGTCTTCCGTCGAGAGTCGCCGACTGGATGTAGACGTTCTTTCCGGAAAGATTCTTGGCCAGTATTTCAAATTGTTTTCCATTCTCCAAGTGCAGCACAGTTTTCTTGAGGAAAGGAGAAGTTATAAGATAGTAGGGCTGACCCGCGTTCGGATAAATCCCCATCATGTGGAATGCGAGCCATGATGACATCGCTCCGGAATCGTCGTTTCCCGGAAGTCCGTCGGGCGCCGAAGTGAATCTCTTATCGATTATTTCTCTCGTACGCCGACTGCTGAGATCGGGCCTCCCGATCCAGTGGTACAGGCATGACGTAAGAAAGTCGTGTTCATTGCCAGCGTGATAATACCCGTTGTCGAAGAAAGTATCCAGCCTTTTCTGTAATGCTTGATTTCCT
>JAKASW010000018.1 GCA_021818875.1 Bacteroidota bacterium | reverse complement strand
CTTTGGAAATCGTTCCAAGTGAAGCCTTTTCAATGGCTTGTTCCACGATGTATTCAAAGAACTATAGCCAAAGAAAAATCTGAAAGCAAATCACAACAATTGCCTTGTTTGCCGCGTTACTGATTGATTCAAAGAACTATAGCCAAAGAAAAATCTGAAAGCAAATCACAACAAGCGCAAGCGGCTTCTGCGTTGGATGCAAATTCAAAGAACTATAGCCAAAGAAAAATCTGAAAGCAAATCACAACAACTGAGGGTGTGCCATGACACCGAAGGGAATTCAAAGAACTATAGCCAAAGAAAAATCTGAAAGCAAATCACAACTGTGTCCTACGCGCAGATTGCTGACGGAAAATTCAAAGAACTATAGCCAAAGAAAAATCTGAAAGCAAATCACAACAGACTGCATGGAAGGGATGAAGGAATATCCATTCAAAGAACTATAGCCAAAGAAAAATCTGAAAGCAAATCACAACATTGTCAAGTTAGATTGATTGCTTGTTTGTATTCAAAGAAGTATAACGAATGTTTATGTTACACAAGTTTCACATAGCATGATGTCGCACCCCACGCGGGTGCGTGGATTGTCCCGACAGCTTTTCTCGATCAGCCACCTTCGTGGCGGATGATCGAGAAGTCGGGATTCCGTCGTGGCGTCGCCGGCGCCACGACCGGAAAAACATCGTCTCGACCAGAAGCTCCTACGGAGCTGGACGAGATGACCGTGGATGCTTCGTCGAAGGTCTCCTTCTCAGATCTCTTTCGCGTTAAAGGAAACCTTCCTCCATTCTAGCGATTCAAATTCATATCGTTGTAGTCGTCCTTCAGGTGGACTTTCAGGTACTGGTTGTAGATCCGCATAAGCAAGAGTCCGCTTGCCTGATTGTAGACCGCGCCGTGTGCACCCGGAGGGAAAATCACGAGACTTACAGCCTTCCCTGCGTTGGTCAGAGCAGTCAGCAAGTGCATTGTGTTTATCGGGTGCACGTTGTCGTCGTCCATGGAATGAACGAGCAGCAAATTCCCTCTAAGGCTGTCCGCATAGGGTATGCAGCTGCTCTTCTCGTACCCTTCCTTGTTTTCGGGGTAAAGCCCCATGTAGCGTTCGGTGTAAATGTCGTCATACAGACGCCAGTCTGTTACGGGGGAATTGGCCATGCCAACTTTGAACACTCCAGGATGAGTCAACATTGTGTAAATCGTGCTATATCCACCGTAGCTAGTGCCCATGATCGCCATCTCGCTTGCGTTGATGTATGGAAGCGTTGCCAGATAGTGTGCTGTCTGGACAAAGTCGTGACTCTCCCAATAGCCGAGTTTCTTGTAAACGATCTTCTCAAACTTGCTTCCGTAGTTCGCACTACCGCGATTGTTGACGTTTACGACAACATATCCTTGCTGGGCGAGCCACTGGTCCCAGCCGAAAAAGTCGAACGAATTATAAACACTGTGCGAGCCGGGACCGCCGTATATTGTGAATACTACAGGATACTTTTTCGTCGAATCAAACGGAACCGGTTTTATCATGGAACAGTCGAGCTTCTGCCCATCCGATGTAACGAAGCTGAAGAGCTCTCGCGGGGAATATTCGTGAGTATCGATATACTTCGTCACCGATTCATTCGCCACCAGCTTCTTTATCATCTTTCCGTCCGTGTCCCATAGCTCGACCTGTCGTGGTACATTGTCACTCGAGTATTCATCGATATAATAACCACAATTCGGCGACATGTCGAAGCGATGATAGCCCGGTGCGGGAGATAATCTCTTTTCATCTTTGCCGTCAAACTTGATTGAATACAACTCTACGTCCAGAGGCGAAGCTTCCGCCGAAGTGTAGTAGATTGTTTTGTCCTTTGGATTGATTCCAATAACGCCGATTACATCCCAATCACCATTAGTAACCTGGTCGATCAGCTTTCCGTCGTAGCCGTACCTGTAAATCTGGTAGTACCCGGTACGGTCCGAGACCCAGAAGAACTCGCGGACGCCGGACGGAAAAAACATCATGTCATTCACGCCGGTATAGAAACGATAGATGGCAACCCAGGTATGGCTCTTCTCTTCCATGACGAGCTTTCTCTTTCCCGTCACAACGTTGAAAAAGAAAAGCTTCATGTCGTCCTGCGGACGGTTCAATGTCATCACGGCAAGAACGTTTGGCTCGCTTGTCCAGTAAATTCTCGGAATGTAGTAGTCGCCTGTCAACCCGGTATCGAGCCAGATTCTCTTTCCCGTTTTGACATCCACGACTCCAATCTTGACCTTGGGATTCGGATCTCCGACCTGTGGTATCGGAATCTTTTCCCACACATTATGGTCTCCTTCAAAAGTAGAAATCTGAATTATAGGCACATCGCTTTCATTGAAATGCCAGAACGCGATGTATTTACTATCAGACGACCAGTTCCACGCCTGCGGTTGTCCGAATTCTTCTTCATACACCCAATCATAGTGGCCATTGAAAGTTTCTTTGGTGGCGTCGTTGGTAAGCTGAGTCTCTTTCTTCGCTGCAAAATTATATACGAACATGTTCCCGTCTCTTTCGTAGCCTACCATGGAACCGTCGGGAGATAACTCGGCAGTCCTTGCGTTCATAGCTGCACCTTTGAGAGTCTTGTCGACTAATGAGTATACATAATAGTCAGATCTTCCTGATTTCCGATACAGCTTCTTGAAGTGGGTTTCGAATAAGATGTATTTCGAATCGTGTGACCACTGAAATGACCGGTAGGTAAACGCTTCGCCGGTGTCCGGGAATGTGAAGCCTTTGGCATCGAAGATCATTTCGTCTTTCCCTGTTTTCGGGTCAAAGGAACGGATCTCTTCTCGTTTTGCAGAATCATTCGTGGTAATGTATGAATAACGATCTCCGTGGTCTATCCAGTTTAGACTCCTGGGTCCGGACTTCCCGATCAGTGTTCTGGTGGCCTCCATGGCTCCCTTGAGGTCCTTGAAACCGGGTTTTTGTTGGGCTTCAGTCAGAAACGGAAAGAACGTTATCCCGATAAGGAGAACGAGCACTCTTGAGGTTCTGGTAGCTAATTTCATAATGGTTCACCTCTCCTGGTAAAATGATATGGTTGGTGATGAGGGAAGAAAAAGGTCATGTGGCAAGAATTAATTGCCTGTGCGTGGGGTCCCATTGTCGAATGGATCAAATTTACCCGATTCATTTCCTAATCTCAAGAGTATTTAGGTTTGAATTTTCAACTCATGTTTGATAAATAATATGAAATTGGAGGATTGACATGCGGCGATTTGCCTTTCTACTGACATTTGCATTTGTTGTGGCTACAGGCTTTGCGCAATCGGAGATAACTGTCTCCGCGAGTGCGGAAGCAACAACGCAGCCGGATGTGGCGGAATTTCGCCTCGGCATCATGTACGCCAGCAGCTTGCGACAGATGCATTCAACATTTACCTGGAAAGATACAATGCACTTCGGAAAGCGCTATCCGGACTGGTGGATTCGACAAAACTCGTGACGAACAACTTGTCCATCGTTCCGTACTACGACTACAAGAAACCGAAACACCTGACGCCGGAGTATTACCAGGTTTCGACCTCGATGTCCATGACTGTCCCGGTATCGCAGCTTAATGCGGTGCTCGGCAAAGTCGCACAGGTAAGTGGAGTGACTATCGACGGAATCGCTTTCCAGACAAAGGACGTCGAGAAACTGGAGATCAAAGCGTTGGAGATGGCCACAGAAAAGGCGCGAAAAAAAGCGGACGCTATTTCGAAGCTGGAAGATTTGAAAGATTTGAAAGTAAAGACGATGAACACTTCCGTCAATCGACCGCCTGTACCTTTCTTCAGAGGTGAAGCTATGATGGCAACCGTCGCTGCAGAGCCGTCCGTCACCCCATCAAGCGTTTCCGTGACAGCATCGATAACCGTGACTTATACTGCAACTCCAAGATGAAACTTCTACTCAGGAATGCAAAACAGCTCGTGACCTGTTCATCAGCCGGCCAACCTTTTAAACGCGGCAAAGAAATGAGTGAGGTCGGGGAGCTTCATGGAGCAGATGTCTCTATAGAAGATGGAATTATAAAGGAGGTGGGAAGGAATCTCAGCCTTGCAAACTGCGATGTCGTGGATGTCTCCGATAAGATAGTGATTCCCGGCTTCGTGGATCCCCACACACATGTGATTTTCGACGGAAGCCGAGAGAAGGAATTTGCGATGCGGGCAGGGAGCAAATCGTATTCTGAGATCGCGGCGAACGGCGGAGGCATACTGGACACTGTACGTGCTACGCGCGTTGCACAGAAATCAACACTGAGGCATCTGGCCGCCACGAGAATTGAAAAAATGCTCAGGTGGGGTACGACAGCAATTGAAATAAAGAGTGGATATGGACTGGACTTCAAGAACGAAGTCAAACTACTTGAAGCGGCAATTGAGCTGAAAGATGAAGTGATCCCGGATGTCGCTGTCACATTCCTCGGGGCGCACACAGTGCCGCCCGAGTACATGGACAATAGGGCCGAGTATTTGAAAATCGTAACCGACGAGTTAATCCCATACATCGTGGAAAGGGAAATTGCAAATTTTTGTGATGTCTTTTGTGACAACGGTTTCTTTTCTCTCGAAGAGACTAAATACATTTTGACTTCGGCAGCATCCTATGGCTTGAGGCTGAAACTGCACGCAGATGAATTGACTTCAAGCGGAGCAGTTATGCTTGCGACGGAGTTGAATGCTGTCTCAGTTGACCATCTTGAGAACATTTCTCCGGATGAAACAGAAGCTTTGAGCGCAAGTAATACGATCGGCGTTGTTCTCCCTGCAGTGGCGGCGTATCTCCGATCCAAGCCGGCACCTGCGAGAGAATTGATCGACAAGGGATGCGCAATCGCGATCGGATCAGATTTCAACCCCGGGACTTCGATGGTGGACAATATGCAAACGGTGATGTGGCTCGCCATCAGCATGAACGGCATGACCGTGGAAGAAGCTTTGAACTCGGCGACGATAAATGCAGCAGCGGCAATCGCAATGTCGGACAGGATTGGAAGCATCGAAGTGGGGAAAAGGGCGGATATGCTGATAATCGACGCGCCTGACTACTCCTATTTGCCGTACCACTTCACGGAAAACCGGATCACAAATGTGGTGAAGAATGGAACCATTCTGGAATTTCATTGATCCGCCGGACGATTCTCTTTTCTACAAGAGATCTGAAATTGGAGACAAGAGATTTGGCGAAATCGTGGGAAGCAAAAGAGAGACGTTCGACGATAGGTGGAAAGTCGTTATCCTTGGGTTTCCCTATGATGAAGGCGCAGCCCGCAATCGAGGAAGAGCCGGCGCCTCGCTCGCTCCAACCGAGATACGGAAAGCTTTCTACAAGCTTACGACAACCAAAGATATCGCCCTGGCAGATGTCGAACTCCCAATTTTCGATGCAGGCAATGTCAAGTCTTCATTGAAATTGGAAGAGGCGCTCAAGCTACTTCAAGAGGCTGTTGCGGAAATCCTGAAGGCGGGAAGAATACCGGTTGTACTCGGCGGAAGCAACGATTTGAGCTATGCCGACTTCCACGCATGTCACGACGTCTTTGGCCGTTGCGGGGCGATAAACATCGATTCCCATCTCGACGTCAGGGATTATTCGCGAGGCATAAACAGTGGCACCCCTTACAGGATGCTGCTCGATGAGAAGATTCTTAGAGGCAAAGATTTTGTGGAATATGGCACACAGGATTTCTCAAACTCACGGGAACATCTGGCATTTATCAAAGACAATGGTGCAACAATCTTTTCACTCGCGGATATTCATTCGCGAAGCGGGCCGGTCCCTTTCGAAGAAGTTTACAATGTTGCAGGCGAATCGAGCTCACACGTTTATGTAAGCTTCGATATGGACGCGGTGCGCAGTCCGGATGCCCCGGGAGTGAGTGCTCCGACTCCAACCGGATTATCGGCCGAAGAATTGCTCGCGTGCTCCTTTTCCGCCGGAGCCGAAACAAGAACGGCCATGATTGACATTTGTGAAGTGAATCCTACTTTTGACATAGATGGTCGTACTGCGAAGCTGGCGGCAATGGTAGCTGCTAATTTTATAGCGGGAGTGTCTAATAGGAAGTGAGAAGGGATTGACTTGTCATGTGGTCCCCTGATTGAGGTTGAGCTGTCTTCGTTGACTAACTCTTGCAATCCATCTCCTTAAGCCTTTATATTGGTTTTTAGATGTTAAACTACGTGTGGATCGCTCTCGTTGTCATCGGGGTACTCGCAGCCGCGGGAAGCGACATATACGACGCCTCGACAAACCGGTACCGAAATGGGCAGGAGTTCGAGGTGCAATACAATAGCCTTTCTTCGAATGAAGGGACGATCTCGTTTACAAAAGAGTACTTCGACAGGTTCTACGGAACGAGCATAGAATCATCCGACACGGTCTCCTTCCCCGTTGTAGTTGCGCACGATTCGGCGAACATAATTCTGGGCGAAGAAGCTCCGGGAATCTGGCGTACCATCGCAAAGACAGCTGGCAATGAGAGACGCCTGGGTGCGACTATCCGGAAGCGATCCGGTAACCACCTCTTCATAATTCTTCCTATTACTTCCCTGGTGAGAACGAAAGCGGTTCTCGATGCGATAATAAGCTACAGCTCGCTTGCGGTGACAATCTCGCTGGCACTCATTGGCGTCATGGCTTTCTGGCTCGGGATAATGAAACTAGGTGAAGACAGCGGGCTCATAAACATAATCGCGAGGGCCATGAAGCCCATCATGGTCAGAGTATTCCCCGATATCCCACCCGACCATCCTGCCATCGGTGCAATGATCATGAACATCGCCGCAAATATGTTAGGTCTGAATAACGCGGCAACTCCGCTTGGACTGAAAGCTATGGACGAATTAGAGAAGTTGAACCCGAACAAGGGTACGGCGAGCAACGCAATGATTACTTTCCTGGCGATCAATACCGGCGGCCTTACAATCATACCTGCGACGGCAATCGCAATCAGAGCTGCCCTGGGATCAAAGGATCCGACTGTAATCTTGATGACATCCTTCTTTGGTGCGGGGCTCGCGACAATAGCCGGAGTATTAGCCGCAAAAATCTTGCAGAGACTCAAGATTTATCGTATCGAGTCGACGCCGCAAACGAATAAAGCGGAAGAGAAATGATAAAAGAAATAGCCGAGACACTTTCGATACTGGCAATTCCTTTAATCATTCTCGGATTCGTCGTTCATGCAACCAGAAAGAAAGTCCCGGTCTACGAGTCGTTCGTAGCAGGCGCAAAAGGCGGATTTGAAGTCGCGATTAAAATCATTCCATACCTGGTTGCCATGCTCGTGGCAATCGGAATATTCCGTGCAAGCGGCGCCATGCATATACTCGTTTCCGCCCTCTCTCCAATTGCTCATCTGATAGGAATGCCTCCGGAAGTTCTGCCCATGGCCATCCTGCGGCCGCTGAGCGGCAGCGGCTCTTTGGGGTTGATGACCGATATCATGAAAAAATATGGCCCGGATTCTTTCATCGGCATTCTTGTTTCTACGATGTACGGCAGCAGCGAAACGACTTTCTATGTGATCGCAGTTTATTTCGGCGCGGTGAATATATACCGGACTCGACACGCTGTTGCTGCTGGCCTGATAGCCGACGTTGTCGGTATGCTGGGTGCCCTCCTGATTTGTAGAATATTGTTGCGTTGATCAACTAAGGTCGTGTATGAGATTTCCAATAATATTATGTCTCGCCGTACTTACTTTGTCTTCACCTTTACTCAGTCAGACTTACCCTGAACCACTTCTCCTCCCCGGCCAAAGTGAAATATCCGGAGGCATGGGAATATCATGGATAGATGGCACACCGTTCTACATGATAGGCGTGCTGCCCAACCTTTCATTTGGAAACATCGGGATTGGCCTTGACCTGACGCTCCGCATGAACACCACAACTGGAGCGATAAGGAGAGCTGATTGGGCAGGCGGAGCTTACCGTAAAATCATCAGGTACATCAGCTGGGGAAAGAAGCATGACCCCGTATTTGCAAAGATCGGACAGCTTGATGGTGCAACGCTTGGCCACGGGTTCATCATGTATGATTATACGAACAGTCCGAGCTACGATAACAGAACCATCGGAGGTGAGCTTGATCTTGATTTTTCCCGGTACGGCTTCGAAGCCATGTACGGCAACTTTCATGAACCCGGGGTAATGGGAGGTAGAGCTTATGTTCGGCCTCTCGAGTTCACCGACATTGGATCCGCTCCGACGATCGGAGGCATCGAGATTGGCGCCACTTACCTGACCGACCAGAATGACAACTCCAACGTCACCCTAGTTCGGAATGAAGGCGTTGATTCCACTTCTCCTTTCAGTCCTGAGAGGAATGGTACACTTTCGGAATACGGATTTGAGGTCGGACTACCAATCGTTCGCACTAAAGAGATAGGATCGGATCTTTATTACGACTATGCACAAATCAATCACTACGGCCATGGCAGCGCCATTGGAATCATGGGCAATTTCAGTGGAGCCGGCCTGTTGATAATGTCGGTAAAATTGGAACGGCAGTTCACCGGCGAGAAATTCATTCCTGAATACTTCGACCACTTCTACGAACTTGAGAGGTACGTGCCGGGTGCCGGTCCAGGATACATCAGCAAAGCCGGTCTGCTTGACAGTACGTCGTCGTCTCAAGGATGGTTCGGTCAACTGGCAGTATCTTTAACGTCGGATTTCAGAATCCTCGGCGCTTTCCGGTCCGTGGACAACGACCCGCAGGGCGGGCTTCTGCATATTGAGGCCGACCTTCCCGAGCTTATTCCCCAGTTTGCTTTCAGCGCCGGCTACGATAGGGTTGGAACTCTTTCCTTCTCCAACATATTCACGCTTAATAACAAATCCCTCGTCTACGCCTTCTTCGGATACAAGCCATATCCATTCATGAAGATCGGAGTAAATTACTTCTGGACATATTATCTGGTTAACGGTGAATACGTGGTACAGCGTCGAATGGAACCCAGTGTCATGGTTGACTTTTTGTTCTAAACCTGGAACCTTTGCCTTTCCCTATTCTGTTAACACATACAAACGGAGAAAGAATGGCAAAGAAAACATGGCTTGGAATCGCACTCCTAATTTCATTCGGAGCGGGAAGTTTACTGATCCACAGTGTTGTGTTCGCGAGTACAAAACCAAAAGAACCGAGTTTCGCCAAGAATCTTCAAGTGCTGACATTCCTGAAATCGAAACAACAGCTCAAGGATTGGATGCATATGTTTAAGACCAGCCTCGGAGTGAATTGCGACTTTTGTCATAATACGAATAACTTTGCGAGTGACGCCAAGCCTCCAAAGCGTATAGCAAGAGTGATGCTGAAGATGCTTCTGAAGATCAGGAAAGAATATTTTTCATTCCCGAACGCAAAGATGCCGACCTGTTACACATGCCATCGAGGTCAGAAAGTACCAGAAATCGAACCTGCAAGCGGCTTTAAAGGGTTCACAAAAACTGGAGCGATGATCGATATGGTCAGCGGTAAGTGACGTACCCGTCAGATTCTACAGACATTCGGAGTGACAGCGGTACATTGAGATGAGAAAGTTGCTACTTCTTCTCGGTTTGACAGTTAACGTTGCATTTGGCCTTCCCCGATTTTCGATCATGACCGGAATGGAATGTCTGAATTGCCATGTCAACCCGACCGGTGGTGAATTGAGAAATACCTATGCTTCCAACGACTTCGTCCCCGACCACTTAAGCCTCATTCCCGATCACGGGAATGAATATAAATTCAACCCAAAATTAGGACAGGACATACTGATCGGCGGTGACGTCAGATTTCAGTACTTGTACGATGGACAGAGCAAAAGCTCCACTTTCCAATCCATGGAAGGAGCCGTCTATTCATCGATCCATCTTTTCAAGTCAACCAGGCTGTATGGCCGATATGATTTCGCCAATACTTCCATTCTCGGTCCGGCAGCATACGAACTCTATGGCCTGTTTACTTTCAACGGCGGTGATTCGTGGATCAAGGTTGGCGCCTTCGAACCATCATACGGTGTGCGCTTAGACGATCATACCGCCTACACGCGCGGCGGGAACTATGGAATCCTGCAAGGAATTCCTCTTGTTGGTTTGATCTTCTCTCCTGATTACCGCGACCTTGGCGTAGAGGCTGGATCAAAGCTGGGTCGCTTCATGGTCACTGCTGATTTCACTAACGGAGACGGGTCCAGCAATTTCAATTTCAGCTCACAGAAAGCGGCTATAGGGAAAGTCAAGTATCTTCTTCACACCTTCGTCAACATCATGGTCGGCGCATCGGGTTATTATACGGGTGGTTTGAAAATGTATGGTGTGGAGGGCGGGCTCGGCATCGGAAAACGATTGTCGCTCATCGGAGAATTCGACTGGGCAAAATCTCTTCCGACGGTTGTGCCGACGAATGTCACTTCGAATGCGGCTTTCATGGAGGCAAGCTACAGAATAATCAACGGATTGTTTGCGGTCGGGCGATTTGACTACTTCAAGGAATTCACCTTCGGACCGACGTATTATCGATACATAATCGGCGGAGACGTCTACCCGATTCCACACTTAGACCTTATGCCGCAGATCAGGTTCAATACTACAAACGTCGTCGGCTCGCCGGGTTACTTCAGGTCACATCCCGTAATCGAGGCATTGATACAATCGCACATCTATTTCTGAATTAATACTGTACCAGCATCTCTTCTTAGAGAGACTTCTGCTCACCCCGCTCGTCCCCCGGCTTCGCAAGCAACACTGAGGTTACAGAAGTCCCCGCAGACTTTGCTTTCCTGGGTTCCCCTCGCCATAATCCATAGGAGATGTTTGCGTGAACAAGAGAAGCAAAAAAATATATTTTCCTATACTAGTTGAGATCTCGAAATTCCACAGTCTGGTAGTCGGCGGCGGAGAGGTTGCCCTTAGGAAGACACTTTCTCTCCTCGAATTCGGAGGAGTTGTGACCCTCCTGTCCCCGAGAGTCAATAGGGAGCTGATGGAATTATCACGGCAAGGAAAAATCCGTCTCATTAAGAGACCGTATTCACGAAAATACCTTGAGGGGCAACAGATAGTCTTCTGTGCCACGAATGATCGAAATACCAACAAGCTCGTCAGTTCTGACTGCAAGGCTGCGGGCATTATGCTGAACGTTGCTGACGATCCCTGTCTATGCAGCTTCATATTACCAGCAAACGTAACGCGCGGATTACTCACCATCTCGGTGTCAACGCAGGGGAAGGCTCCTTTTTTTGCGAAAGAAATGAAGAGAAAACTCGCTGCAAATTTGTCGCCTTATTCTGCCGATATCATGGAGCTCGCGGCCCGATTCAGGAGCCGGTTACTTTCCATGGACCGGGATAATTCAAAAGCTAAGACGAAAGCATACAGGGATTTTCTCGCGACAAATTGGGAAGAGCTGCTTGCAATAGGTGGAAAGAAAAAATCGAATGAACGTATCGAACAAATCCTGAAGGCCAAAGTGTAACCATGACAATTTCCAGGGCACTTCTATGCAGGGATCCAGAGAGTCACTGAAAAAGAAAATCGGAATCTCGTTTTCGATCATCATCATCCTGATCTTGTGCAGCTTTGTGCTTGGCTGGGTCATTACGGAAAAGATTGAAGAAAACGACGGCGCAATAGCAACCATCCATCAGTTCAAGGAACAAGAGCTTCAACTCCGCAGGATCGAGAAAAATCTATTGATCAGGGGATATTCACAAGATAGAGTTGCTCAGTGGCAAATGACAAATGAAAACTTTCACCGGACGTTCGGTCACTTGATAGGTCTGAAAGCGCTGGATACCACGGAAGTGGACGAGCTCAGAATTCTGAATTCACAAACCTCGGAAGTGTACAAGGATTTTTTTGAAAGGCTTCGAACCGCTGCCCTAGAGACAAATCAACTCGCTCATTACGACGAGACATTCAAAGCGATGGGCCGGAGGTCACTTGAAATAATAGACGCGGTTCTGGCAAAACAGGAGAACGTTGCGAAAGCGATGGATTCAAGGTCCCAGACGCTTATAGTGGTCTTCGCGCTCGTATTCATCGGCACAACTTCATTCCTTGTTGTCAACGTATTAAAAAACCTTTAGTCAACACACAAAACGACGGAAACTTAGATGGGGAAAGTGTACTTGGTTGGTGCAGGTCCTGGTGATCCAGGACTGCTCACAGTGAGCGGGATGGATATTCTCAAGCGAGCCGATGCTGTCGTCTATGATAGGCTTGTGAGCGACTCCCTTCTTTCATATTGCCATGAAAATTGTGAGAAGATATTCGTTGGGAAAGAAAGCGGCTATCATCCGATTGAACAGGAAGAAATTACGAAGATCCTTATTGACAAGGCAACGCGCCTACCGGTAGTCGTCCGGTTGAAGGGAGGAAATCCTTTCGTCTTCGGGAGAGGTGCTGAGGAAGCCATGGCTTTAAAAGAAGCCGGGATCGAGTTCGAGATAATTCCGGGAATCACATCGGGATTATCCGCGCCGATATATAGCGGGATTCCGATTACGCACCGCGGGCTGATTACGCAATGCGTCCTGGTAACCGCCCATGAATCTCCCGAGAAATCCGGTGCACAAGTTGAGTGGGACAAACTGGCAAAGCTCAGGAACACTACCCTTCTCATCTACATGGGCGCGTCTCGAATCGGAAGGATCTGCTCTGAATTGATTAAGTACGGCATGGATCCGTCCACGCCTGCAGCAGTCATCGAAAACGGAACCTTGCCAGAGCAACGAACTATCACCGCTCGGCTCGATGGGTTGACGAGGGAATTCAAGTCCCACGCTTTCCACGCGCCCGCGATCATAATGATAAGTCCGACCGTTGCGCTCCGAGACAGAATAATCCAGCATGAAGTTGAATCGTGGACTTTAGCAGGTGGACTTCTTTAACCTCTACCTCCCAATAGCCGAAATTCATTCCAACAACCTGATATCGATCGCTATCGGATTTTGCGTAGGAGTGATGAGTGGATTTCTCGGACTGGGGCCGGGTTTCATTACTAACACTGCGCTCAAGATTTTCGGATTTCGTATATGTGCGCACTGGATGGTAGGGTTCAATAGACTGCTACAATGTTTATGCTCCTAGGTGCGTGGGTTGGGGCACAGGCAGGGGTTACTGCGATCAAATTCATTCGAGGCTACAAGATCAGGCTGCTGTTTGCAATAATGATAATCTTCACGAGTTTTTCAGGATTGACGGAACAGGTTTACAAGATGACCCGGAGACAAGTCTTTGGAAATCTCTCTGGCCTCATCCTAGTCGGTACGGCTCTGGCGATGACCATCATTATCATCTCAAAACTAATCACCGAATCCCCAAAAGGAAGGGGCAGAAATCTTGGAATATC
Source organism: Bacteroidota bacterium (assembly GCA_021818875.1). Taxonomy (GTDB): domain Bacteria; phylum Bacteroidota; class Ignavibacteria; order Kryptoniales; family JAKASW01; genus JAKASW01. The sequence continues at coordinate 12,721 of JAKASW010000018.1, read as the reverse complement.
TTGAACGCATCATTCGAATCGAAAACTGACAGATGAACATTTTCAATATCTACTTGCCGGTCGCCGGGATCGAGTTCAGTGTCCTTCTGTTGATACTCATCGGTTTTTGCGTTGGCGTCCTCGGAGGATTTTTCGGAGTTGGCGGCGGCTGGATGATAACCCCGGCTCTCAACATTTTCGGATTTCACATGGCATTTGCGATAGGTACTCCGCTCGCGGACATTTTCGGACAATCGATAGGAGCCGTCAGAAAACACCACCGAATGGGAAATGTAGATTGGAAATTAGGATTTGTATCGATCATTAGTTCGGTAATTGGCGTGGAGATAGGTTCACGCGTCATTCTCGAAATGGAGAAAGTCGGCGACGTTGGCAGCGTAGTCCGATGGTGTTACATCGTCCTTCTTTCCGCGCTTGGGTCGTACATGATGTACGATTACTTCAGTACTCATCCCAGACACAAAGGATCTGCGGATGTATCCTCCAAGTCAGCCGAAAAGATTCGGCCCGGAGGGACCAAAGTCTCTGAAAAGCTTCACAGAATAAACTTGCCACCCATGATTTCATTCCCCGCTTCCGGCATTCAAGGTGTCTCGGTTTGGATCATCCTGCTTGTATTTCTTATCACCGGATTTCTTTCAGGCTTCATGGGTGTCGGGGGCGGGTTCATCATTCTCCCGGTCCTGGTTTACCTCATCGGACTTCCGACAACGATCGCCGTAGGCACGAGTCTCGTCACCGTACTTTTCACAGCCGCCTACGGATGCTTCACCTACGCCTTGAAGGGACGCGTCGAGCTACTTGCTGCTTTCATCATGTTGATCGGGGCATCAATCGGCGCTCAGGTAGGAGCCACGGCAATAAAATACATTAAAGGCTACGGGATCAGACTTCTCTTCGCAATTATGGTCATATTTGCCAGCTTGTCGGTCTTGACAGAACAGTTCTACAAAATGGCAGGCAAACATATCTTTCAGCAACTCGCAGGTATCGTCCTGATGGGAACGGCGCTGGCGATGAGCGCCCTGATCATCGGCAAGCTGACCCTTGAGTCGAGAAAAGATGGAACATCATCAAGACAAAACTGATAGTCGTGTAGAATGCACATCTTTGATATTTACTTACCCGTAGCCGGAATTGAGTTCAGTGTTGTCCTGCTGGTTGCAATTGGATTCTGTGTAGGAACGCTCGGCGGCTTCTTCGGAGTCGGCGGCGGCTGGATAGTAACTCCAGCATTAAACATTTTCGGCTTCCACATGGCATTTGCGATCGGCACAGACCTATCCAACATATTCGGTCAGTCGATCGGAGCCGTCAGGAAACATCAGAAGATGGGCAACATCGATTGGAAGATGGGGCTTATATCTATTATTACTTCCGTAATCGGGTTGGAAATCGGATCCGATGTGATTATCTCGTTGGAGAAGGCGGGTGATGTCGGCGTCATAGTCCGGTGGTGTTATATGTTTATGCTTACTTCTTTGGGCTGCTACATGCTTTATGATTACTTCGTTTTGCGTTCGCAGCAATTGAAAAATACGGACTCAAGCGACCCCGGTGCGGCCGACGGCAAGTCAGGAAGAAGAGGCGCCGCCAACACGCGGAGACTTCATAGAGTAAAGATTCCTCCTCTCATTTCTTTCCCGGCTTCCGGCATCGAAGATGTTTCACTGTGGACCATTCTCCTGATTTTCTTGTTGACTGGATTTCTCTCCGGCTTCATGGGTGTTGGCGGCGGGTTCATGATAATGCCCGCCCTTGTCTATCTCATCGGTTTGCCAACTACTGTCGCCATCGGGACAAGTCTTATAACTGTTCTCTTCAGCGCTGCCTACGGCTGTTTCACCTACGCCGTCAAAGGCCGCGTCGAAATATTTGCGGCCCTGATCATGCTTATCGGCGCATCGATAGGGGCACAGATTGGTGCGACAGCGGTCAGGTACATAAAGGGGTACGGGATAAGGCTGCTGTTCGCCGTGATGATAATTCTCGCGGCACTCTCGGTCGGAACCGAGCAGTTCTACAAAATCACAGGAAAACATTTCTTTCAGTCTCTCGCAGGCATTGTCCTTATGGGGACTGCGATAAGCATGTCCGCGATAATAATGGTCAAATTGGTATCGGAATCCACCAAAGAAAAGAGGAGCCGGAAAGCAAAGATCGCACAAACATCTGACAATGAGAGCAGGCATGTTTGATATCCGTCTTCCAATTGCCGGGATAGAGTTCAATGTTTTGCTTTTGATCTTGATAGGCTTCTGTGTGGGAGTGCTCGGAGGATTCTTCGGCGTCGGAGGCGGTTGGATCGTCACGCCAGCGCTCAACATTTTCGGTTTTCACATGGCTTACGCGATTGGGACGGACCTCTCAAACATATTCGGACAATCCATCGGCGCGACCAAGAAGCACCACAAGATGGGAAACATCGATTGGAAACTTGGTTCTATCTCGATTGTGGCTTCGATCGTCGGTCTGGAACTTGGTTCTCAGTTGATCATAGAACTGGAGAAGGCAGGAGATGTCGGCTCCATAGTAAGATGGTGTTATCTCTTCCTGATGTTCGGGCTGAGTACATTGATGTTCTACGATTATTTTAGGATGAACCCAAAGAAGATAGGAAGGAAACAGGACAGTTCGAACAATTCCTCAGGAGCGGAACAGGGACCAACCAGGAGTAAACTTGCTCAGAGCCTTCACAAGATAAATCTTCCGCCCATGATTTCATTTCCTACATCGGGAATTCAATCTGTTTCATTATGGGCGGTCTTGCTCGTATTCGCTCTGACCGGTTTCTTATCAGGATTCCTTGGGGTGGGAGGCGGTTTCATCAGGATGCCTGCCCTTGTTTATTTGATCGGCGTTCCAACATCGATCGCTATCGGTACCGACTTAATGAGCGTTCTCGCCAGTGGCGCATACGGCTGTTTTACGTACGCCATGAAAGGCAGGGTCGAAATATTCGCCGCTTTCTTTATGCTGATCGGATCTTCAATTGGCGCCCAGATAGGTGCCACCGCAGTTAAATACATAAAGGGTTACGGCATAAGACTGTTATTTGCAATCATGATCGCATTCGCCGGATGTTCGATTGCCCTTGAGCAAGTTTACAAAATAACGAGCGTCCCCTTCTATCAGTCTGCCGCAGGACTGGTCCTGATGGGAACGGCAGTCTGCCTGACTTTGATCGTAATTGTCAAGCTCGTCGTGGAATTCAAAAGAGAGAAAAAGATAAGAGCGTAATAAAATAACAGGAGCCAATCATGTCAACTACAAGAGCTCTCGTGATATTGCTGGTTTCTTTATCGTTCACTTGTGTGATACCCGTAGTATTTACAGGTTATAACGAAGTCTGTTCATCTGAAGCAGGCTCCGAGCAGTCAACTGAGTTCCGGAACAAGGTGGACACGAGCAAGTTGTCAGGAATTGAGTATTTGATTGCCGATATGTACAACAATGACAGAGTCCTCTATGCCGTCGTCGTTACGCTTGTAATGGCAACCCTTGGAACAGGGATGGCGTTCTTGACAGACCTGGTACTGAAGGCGTTGGGACTTGAGGTGTCTAGAATCTCTCACAAGGAGTAGTTTCTGTTGGCAAAACTCGGGCAACCGAACTACCTCAGTCTCTCCACACGGATTTCGATTCTCCTCGGTTCCATAATACTCATTACGATGGGCGCTTTTTCAATATTCAGCTTGATGAAGCAAGAAGAGAATTCGTTCGATGCCGTCACCCGGAATACACTTCTGCTCAGTCAGTCAATCGAAAAAGTATTGAGAGTCAGCATGTTCAGGAATCGGCGCGACGAAATCTCAGCTGCACTGAAAGACATCGTTGGAGAGCACGGTATTTTGTCGGCGAGAATCTTGAATGATAGAGGGATAGTGAAGTTCTCCTCGCAGCCCTCCGAGCTCAATTGGCAGATTCCACTTAGCAACAAGTTGTGTCAAAACTGCCACCCGGGAGGAAGTGGCACTGCAGTCTATGCCCCGAATGGCTTTTATTCTCACTACTTCGACAAAGCGAAGGACGTGTTGCACAGCTCGCTCCCGGTTTACAACGCACCCAGCTGCTACAAAAGCAATTGCCACGCTTCGGAGTCGGGGATTGCACAGAACCTGATCCCCGATGTCAATGTCGCCTCAGGGCCGTACCACGATTCAACCAAAACAATACTTGGGTTCATCGAGATCAATGTTTCAACGAAGGGAGTAATGGCAGACCTCGAGAGAACTCGCTATCAGCTTGTAATACTCACATTGATAATAACCTTACTGGCATCAGCGCTCGCTTACTTTTCGATCAGGCGCCTTGTCGGGAAACCTGTAAAGAATCTCGTAGAAGGCACGAGGAGAGTGGCTCAGGGAGATTTCACTTACGAGATCCCCGCTGGGAAAGGCGAGCTAAAAATTCTGGCGGAGTCTTTCAATCACATGCAGAATCAACTCCAGATGACCGAGGCCCAGCTTATCGAGTCGGAAAAACTTGCATCGGCGGGAAGAATTGCCAACCAAATTGCAAATGAAATTAACAACCCGCTGACCGGCATAATAATCTATTCGGAAAGGCTGGCAGAAGCTTCCGGGACCGGGCGGGACATGAGCGAAGATTACGAAACAATCCGTAAGCAGGCACTGAGAATCAGAGACAGCGTTAGGAACATTCTCTCGCTCGCGAAGCTTGAAACATCCAGGTTCGAGCAGACTGACGTCGCCGCGATAATCAAGCATGCCATTTCTCTAGTTGAAAAGCTGGCAGGTTTCAGAAACATCCACATCATTTCGAAATTGAATAGCAATCTTCCGATTATCTCCGCTGATCCCGGACTCATCAAGCAGGTCATGTTGAACCTGTTCCTTATCTCCTCGGAAAACATGTCCGCCGGAGGCGTATTGAACATATCAGCGGTGTTTAACCGGGAGTCGAATAGAATTGAAGTCAGAATCGACGACTCAGGCAAAGGTATCTCAAAAGCTGCCTTAGCAGTCCTCTCGGATGAGCACTTGAACACGAACTTGCAAAACATTGATCGTACCGGGATCAGCCTCGCGGTGTGCAAGGACATAATCGCTCTTCACAAAGGAAAACTTACTGCGGAGCTGAAAGCAGGTGGTGGGACATCGATTACCTTTGAACTTCCGGCATGACTGGGATGCGGCGACCAACCAGGGTACTCGTGATCGATTCGGAGGACATAGTTCTAAACTCAGTGGTGAGGGCGTTGGAAGACAACAAGCATCCAGCCTGCGAAGTGACGACCGCAAACAGTGCAGTTGACGGGTTGAAGCTCGTCCGTGAAAAGATCTTCGATGTTATCCTGATCGACGTTTCTCTGCCAGGAGTGAACGGGGCTGAACTGCTGAGGCGAATTAAGAGTACCAACCCCTCGATCTATGTGATCGTAATGACCGGCTATACTCTCGACAAGGCACTTTTGACCGAAGTATCAAAAAATGCAGATGGCTTCCTTCTGAAGCCGTTCACAATTGGGGAGATAAAATCGGCACTATCGAGTATATTAAAGAGTAGCGCGTAGTCAAAGTGTAAAGACAGGATGTCCGTCATGCGTTTTACGATCCGCGTTTTGCATTCTGAGACGATGTAAATGCTAAACAGAATATTCCATCGGCAGAGGCCCGAACCGCTTTCCTTCAAACAGAAGCTCCACCACTTCCAAAGTTTGCTGTTCTCGAATGACGAAGCGCTCAAACTGATGGGCAATCTGAGTGAACTCCTGGCAACCGGCAGAGCGTTCACTCGCAGAGAAGTACATCCACTGTATTCAGACATCTGCGAGAATATCCGGGAGGCAACCGAACACCTTTCAATAATGAGCGGAGGAAAATACCGTACTCTCGTCAAACGGGCAAGCAGCATCAAGGAAAAGTGTGAACAAATCCTTGCTCCGGTATCATTCTGCCCTGAAAGGTGGAACTGCGACAAATCTGATTGCAGTGGTTGTGAGAAGGCCGTGGAGCCAAACGCCGACGTGAGGTACGCATATCACGTCGAGGAGATCAGAACCAACCGCAGCAGAGAAATCGGCGGGAAAATGAGTCGACTCTGTGAAGTCCACAACAACCTCGGGATTCCAGTCCCCGACGGGTTCTGCCTTACTTCCAAATGCTTTGATGATTTCTTCTCACAGGCGGAACTCTATCCAAAGATAGAAAACGTAGTCTCGTCCATCGACTTCAACGACAACGAGCAAATCCAACAGGCGAGCCACGTCATACAAGCACTCATTGTCAGCTCGACAATCCCGGAGGCAATAGAAAAAGTAATCCTCCAGAGTTACGATCAGTTCGCGTCAGGGCACGGCGAAAAGCTTGTCGCTGTACGGTCGAGCGCGATCGGTGAAGATGATCCCCATTACTCATTTGCGGGTTTACATTACACCGCTCTCAACGTAAGCCGCGCGAATCTCGTCGATGCGTGCTTCGAAGTCCTGATTTCAAAATACCTTCCGCAATCATTGGTGTACCGGTACATTACGGGGCTTCGAGACGTCGACATGCCGATGAGCATTGGCTGCCAGGAGATGATAGAGTCCGAAGTCAGCGGCGTGCTGTTTACAAACGATCCGCTTGGAGGAAACAAGGACGCCATAATCATTCAGGCAGTCAGGGGCCTCGGAACAAAAGTCGTCGATGGAAGTGTCGAGGCTCAGCAATATGTCGTCGATCGCGCGGACAATCACAGAGTGATCGAGTTCGAACCCGGCAATCAAGATTTCAGGGCCGTACCGCGTGCCACTGATGGCCTTTATGATGAGGAGATTCCCATGAGCCTCAGGAGAACCCCATGCCTGGGCGACCGTGACATAGAAGCGATCATGCAATACGCACTGGAGATAGAGGAATATTTCGGCAGCCCACAGGACATAGAGTGGGCTATCGATAAAAATAAGAAAGTTTACATCCTGCAGTGCAGACCGCTTGCTCTCTCGGAGACCTCGCACGCGGCTTCAGGACCTGGAATCCAACCCAAAAGAACCCTGGTCAACAATCCCGTTTTGATAGACAGAGGTGAATGCGCAAGTCATGGAAGCGGCTCTGGCGAAGTTTTCGTATTAGAGAGGTTCAAGGATCTTGTCAATTTTCCCACAGGTGGAATCCTCGTTGTCAAGAGGACATCGCCTGAATTGACAAGCGTGCTTCACAAAGCAGCGGGGCTAATCGCAGATGTCGGCAATACGACAGGGCATCTGGCAATAATCGCCCGCGAATTGAGCATACCTGTTCTGGTAAACGCGGTCGATGCGACGAAGCGCCTGTCTAATGGCATGGAAGTAACCATCGATGCTAACGCGTGCAAAGTGTATCAGGGCACAACGGTTGATCTCGACTCCGATATGCACAGGGAAGGGACAGGCAGAGAAATCTTCATCAAGAGCCCCATGCACCGAATCTGGAAAGAAGTCGCTCAGATGATTATTCCATTGAACCTTACGGACCCGGATTCATCGGAATTCATGCCTGAAAATTGCCGGACGTTCCATGATGTAACGAGATTCGCTCATGAGTATTCGATGAGAGAGATGTTCTCAATCTATGAGTCTGCAGAACATGAAGACAAGCAAGCATTCCCTTTGAAGTTCCCTGTACCATTAGATGTGCACGTCATCGATCTTGGCGGTGGACTCAAGGACATCGAAGGCAGGAAAGAACTGACGCCGGAGAACATTGCATCAGTGCCATTCCGATCTCTGATTGAAGGGATGACGGCGCCCGGTGTTAGATGGGCAGGACCACTTCCTATTGACTTTAAGGGCTTCACCAATCTCCTGATGTCCAACGTTGTCGATCCGAGCAGAAGCGGGATGTCGCTTGGTAGTAGAAGCTACGCCATAATTTCAGACTGTTATTTAAACTTCTCCTCCCGGCTTGGTTACCATTTTACGCGGCTGGACGCGTACGCGAGCGGCGAGATCAATAACAATTACGTAAACTTCGATTTTCGAGGAGGTGCTGCAGATCCGTTGCGAAGGATGAGAAGAGCAAAGGTGGTCGCAAGGATTCTGGAGCTTTCGAACTTCTTAGTTACTCTCGAGAACGACAATGTCCTGGCAACCATACGGAAAATTCCACAATTCGAAATACTCAGACTGCTCTCCGAAATAGGTCGGCTGATGGGTGCAGTGAGAAACGCCGACGTGACTTTCATAAATGACGAGAACATGGATGAGTTCGTAAATGCTTTTCTCAGCGGCGACTCGGCACCAGCAATGAAGTTTTCAGAGAGAACGAACGAATGAGAAGTCAACCGTGGTTGAGAGTTGCCTTCCCGGTTCGTTGAAACAAATTGAAGGGAAGCACCTATCATGGCCATCATTACAATATCGAGGGGTACATTCAGCGGCGGGCAAAAGCTCGCCGAATGCCTTGCAGCTAAGCTTGGATACCAATCCTTAAGCAGAGAAATACTTGTTGAGGCCGCCGAGAAATACGGAATATCGGAAAATGAACTAGCCCATGCGATGAAGTCCAAACCTGCTATCATGGAACGATTGTCTCTGAACATTGATAGGATCCGTTACCTTTCCTTCATTCAGGCAACTCTCTGCGAGCATGTGAAGGACGACAATGTCGTATACTACGGTCACGCGGGCCACCTGCTGCTGAAAGATGTGTGCAAAGCGATCAAAGTCAAGGTCATTGCACCCATGGAGCAACGCATAGCATTTGCCATGGATCGTAATCGCATGTCCCGTGACGAAGCGAATGCCTACATAAGAAAAATGGACGAATACAGGAAGAAATGGACTAAGTTCCTCTACGGGATCGACTGGAATGATCCGTCGCTCTATGATCTGATTATTAACCTGAGGGACACTACAATTGACACTGCCTGCCAAGTCATCAGTAACATGACATTGGCGCCCGAATTCCAGTTCACCGAGAAATCAAGACTGGCAATTGCCAACCTGACACTGGAAAGCCAGATTAAAGCCCGGCTTGCTTCCGATAAAGCCACTAAAGACTACTTGTTGAAAGTTGCGGTTGAAAACGGAAATGTCCGAATCAGCGGCCGTGTTAAGAACACGGAGGACGCCGATAGAATAAAGACCATCGTTTCAGCAATTCCTGGGGTGAGAAAAATAGATTGCAGTTGCGCAGAGTACTACATCAACGATGATGTGATACTCTGATTGTGATCATTCCGAAAGGAAGTGCTCGACCGCCATCTTAGTGCGCCCCTTCTTGGTTACCGACAGGATTGCGGATGCAATGTTAAGCAGTGTAAATGAGATAACCACAATCACGAACCCTTGCATGAAACCATTTTCCCTGAGCTGATGTGGTACCGTCGGCAAATTGATGTGGCGAAAGCCCATTCCCCCGAGATAGGCGGCGGTTATCGTGGTGATTATCAGTCCTGACAGATCGATACCGAATATTCTTCCGCTTGCTCTCATCATGTTCAAAATTCCCCCGGCACTTCCGAGTCTTTCCTCCGGCACGCAGCTCATCACAGCACTGTTGTTCGGCGGCGTGAACAATCCCATACCCAAACCTAACATTGTAAATTCCACGATCAGAACCGCAATCTCCGGACTCCGGCCCGAGAAGATCATGAAAAAACACGCCGCGGCACAAACAAACATCCCAATCGATGTCATGATTGCAGGGCCATACCTATCCGAAAGCGATCCTGCCACCGGAGCGACAAGCGACATGGTTATAGGAATTGGAGTTATGAGCGCACCCGCGGTGAAAGCAGAATACCCTGCGATATTTTCGAGATAGAAAGGCATAATGAAAAGGATCCCGAACAGGACATAGTAAGAGAAAAATCCCGTCACGTTCCCTGCCCAAAAATCGTAAATCTTGAATAACTGGAAGTCTATCATTGGGAACGAGAACTTCAACTCTGCTATTATGAAGAAGGCGAAGAAGACTACGAACAGCAAGAAATACGCAAGTATGGTGTCCGACTCCCATCCTAATTTCCTCCCCTCGTTAAGAGCAAGCACCAGGAATAGAAGACCCGCGGCAAAGGAAATGCACCCCACATAATCCATCTTCTCCTTCACCTTAGATTTTTTGTCTCTCGGCAATACATAGAAAGCAGCCAGTGTCCCGAGTATGCCAATTGGAACGTTGACGTAAAAGATCGAGCGCCACTGTGTTCCGAATAAATTCAAATTTATGAGGAGTCCGCCGAGGAACGGCCCGATTGCCATTGAGATCGCCTGCACTGCTCCCTGGATACCGATTGCCTTGCCGAGCTCTTTTCGCGGAAAAGTCTGTGTTATGATTGCCACCGAGTTTGCCTGAAGCAGTCCCCCGCCGACTGCCTGTATCACTCTGGAAATTATCATGAACTCCATGGTGGGTGCTAACCCGCAGAGAGCGGAGCCAATCGTGAAGATTACAAACCCGACGTTGTACATCTTCGTTCGGCCAAAGATGTCAGCAAGCCTTCCGAATAGCGGTAGAAAGATTGTTAAGGTGAGCATGTATGCCATGGCCACCCACTCATCGAGGGAAAGAGAAACGTGATAGTACTTCCTCAATGTCGGCAGTGCGATATTTTCTATGCTGACGTCAAGCGCAGACATGGCAGCGCCAATAAGCACCGTCGTTAGTATAAACCATCTCCAGTTGGGATTTGATGAGAAGAAAGAGACTCGATTCTCTTTCGACTTCCGACACTCTTCTGCAGCGTCAACCAGGTGCTCGTTCACCGAAGGTCTCTATAATACATTTGCCAGCTGGGAGGTGGATAATTTCGATAAATAGATTGCAATTGTGTCTGCACCCCATTGTCGTTCTTCTGATTCGTCTGATGTCCGCGCCGCTGACCTTCCCTGTCTCAGGCCGAAAGAACTGTAGCCTCAACTGTATATAGCCGCTCAATACCATTTTCTTTCCGGAAAGGAACGGAAGGCCCACGGAGTCTTGATCTTCCTGTGAAGAGGCGGGCGCCATCACCGATGAATCGGGATCATTCCCGATTGTAGTCTCTGGAGTCTGCTTCGTGAGATCAAAACACTGTCCGTTATCTTTCTCGTCCGCTTCAGCAAGATTCGTCCACAGTAAACCGGGCGATGGCACTATCATGGACAGGCTCAATCTAGTCGTTATCATATCGTTTCAACTGAGGATCTCAGTGGACCGCCAAACTCACAGTCAATATTGTTAGGACAACTAAAGTGATCAGCATGAATCTCACATTCTTTGTCATGGCAAAATAAACACAGCACGCGGCCACCGCTCCCAGAGGAGTCAGAACGAGAGCTACCATGCCGAGGGTCACAAAAAGGAAAGGCCCCGTCGGAATGTTTTTTCCTTTTATCAGGGCGTTCAACAAACGGAAGAAATTCGATTTGTGGATGAAGGCAGAACGCGACTGCGAAAGGTCGATGTTGCCGCGTGAGTGATACGCAAGTATTATCCCTACCAACACAAGCAGTGATGCGAAAACAACCCCGAGCCCAAATATGTAAACCATCGCTCTTTCAAGCGTTGCCTCATCTGCTTCAGGTTGAATCAAGGCCATACCGACATCACTCCCTTGCTCAGCATTTGGACAATGAGCACCGTCACAACCGTGAAGAAAAGGATTCTCAGGAACGAGTCCGAAAGCCTGTTGAGGAGCCGGCCACCGACAATTCCGCCGATCGCGGTGCCGACAACCATGGGGGCCATAAGCATCAGGTTGAGGAAACCGCAGGAAAGGTACACGCTCGTCGCCGCCAGTGCAGTCATTCCGATTATCAGATTGCTGGTGGAGCTCGACACTTTCGGTGGCAACCCGAGGATGTTCTCCTGTACCGTAACTTTGAAGGCGCCAGCTCCGATTCCAAGCATTCCGGCGGCGAGCCCGGCAATGAACATACCGCATCCTCCCAAAATTCCATTTCTTGCCCTGTAGGATACTTTCTCCTTCCTTATCCCGTCACGATAGGCGCCGCACAGATCAAGGTACCGGGCTACTCCGTCGCGGTCTTTTGACGAGGACAGGATCCGTTCCAGAAAAATCCTCCGGAATATTCCCACCCGCATGAATGATGTAAGCAAAAATGCAGCGAAAAAGAAATAGAGGTACACCGGGGAAATAACTTTTGTTATTGTGGCTCCAAGGATCGCGCCTGTGACCGTAAATATCTCCAGATATAGAGCTATCCTGACGTTTGCGATCTTTTCCGTGAGGTTGAATACACTCGAGCTCGACGAAGTCGCTATGATGGTTGCCATGGTGGACGCGACTGCTTCTTTCATCGGTATTCCGAATAGAACTAAGATTGGGACGAGAATGCTGGCCCCACCCAGTCCGGTGAGAGCCCCGATAATTCCAACGAAAGTGGATATCACTATCAGAACAGGTACGCTAAACATGACTTAACCTCTCCCTGTTCGGGTTTGGAACCTCTGAAAGGATCAGTTTCATGGTACGCAAGAGGCCCTAAACGAATCTGAGTTCAAGGAGATCTAAACCTATTCGGTGTTTTTTCACACATCCCTCACCAATGCGGCCAGACTTCGATTTTCGAGTTGACCCCCCTGACACCCGGGACCGAATTGATCATCTCTTTTATTCTGTCCGATTCTTCCAGCGAGGCCACCGTTCCGCTTATGGTCACTATTCCATCGTCTGCTTCGATTTCGATCCCGGCATCAGCAACGCCTTTCTTTGCCGCGTCGCATGCAATTAGACCTCTTACGTCAGTGCCCAACGCCAGGTCTTTCAGCAACTTCTGGGAGAGCGACGGAGT
>JAKASW010000316.1 GCA_021818875.1 Bacteroidota bacterium | reverse complement strand
GATCTGGTTACATCGATATAAGCACCCTTGCTCGCGAAGGGTGGAACAGATGCAATGACCATTACGGCAGCAACGTTCCTCATCCTTACCTGCTGCTCGTTTACGGTAATACCGAATCTCTTCAGCATACTTGCTACCGATTGCTGTGTGAATATCGACATTTGAGAATCGCCGGTCCCGTTGAGACCCACCACAAGCCCGTAGCCTATAACCTGGTAGTCGTTCACGCCCTTGACATAGGCGATATCTTTTATCCGGGTAGCGTATGCAAGCGAGACAAAGCTGAGGAGCACCAAAAATGTCTTTTTCATTTCACACCTCAAAAGAGCCAGTGAAATATTTTCATAAGCAAGCTAGGACTCTGAGAATCTTCGATTGAACCCGATCCCTTGAACACTATTTTCGCATCTGCAATTTGGTACGAGTATACGGTGTTGTCGGGCTGGATGTCCGATGGTCGGACATAGCCGCTTAGCTGCAACGTCTGGCTTTGTCCGTTGATTGAGATCAACCTGCTTCCCTGAATATCAAGGTTGCCGTACTGATCCACATTTACAACGCGAGCGCTTATGATTGTTTGCACGTTCCCGTCTTCGCTAGCCGACCCGTTTCCCTGGAACTGGTTGGTGGTCCCAAGCTGCATACCTCCGGTTGGAAGAGTCGTTGTTCCGACGGTCGGCATTAAGCTGCCGCTGACAGTGCTCTGCCTGCTTGTGCTTGTCGATGCCGATTTTGAGGCTGACGTTTGTTCCGTCACGATGACGGTGACTGCATCTCCGACTTTTGACGCCTTGTAGTCGGAAAAGAGTGAGTTGTCCGGGTTCTGCATCACTTGCGCATAAGCGGCAGTCGAAAACAATAAAAAAGCAATTAGCAATTTCATTTCAAATCTCCAGATTTCTTCAATTCACCAAAAGGACTTCACCCTTGCCGATCACCTTCCCACGCAGGTAGTCTCGGTACCCGTTCGTAACATTTATGATTTGGTTCATGCGGCCGTCCTGCACGGCGCTTCCCTGTTCCTGTACCACTATGTTGTTCGCCCGGTAGATGATGGTTACGTTGTCGCCGCGTTTTACGACCGGGACATCGTGAAACATATTGAATGTGAGCGGTTTCCCGCTCTGTATCCATCTCGATGTCCATTTCCCCTCCAACTGGCTTAAGCTCGTAACTGGATTCAGGATATCGGTCGTTTCAGTTTTCACAGAAGTCACTTCGTCTGGAGTGATCAGAGCATGCGGCTGGATTGTCTGCGAACTCACCAGCACATTTTGGAACGTCCGGATTCTGACCGTAACCGGGATTGCCTGCTCATAACCTTGTTCTCTACCGACTTCACTGGCCTTGACCAGGAAAGTCACAAGTCCCTTCAGCACCACTGAATTTACAGAGGTTACAGTCAGTCGGTATTTCTTGTAACCGACAGTATACCCGGGCTGCATGTTCTGAAAGTCTACAACTGTTTCAACTGAAGCCGGGATAGACTTGTTAATGTAATCAGCAATTGCATCTTTGACTGCGCTGCCGCTTACCGTCTGTGCTGAACATATTGCTGTGGTGAGAGCCATCAGCGAAAGTGCAACGAAATATCCCAGATGTTTCATAAAACTCTTCAATAGTTATTATTGCTTCAAGTTATCCGCGAGCTGAATCATGGTATCCGCGGTTTGAATAGTTTTCGAATTGAGCTCGTACGCCCGCTCAGCTTCTATCATTTTTACCATCTCATTCACGATGGACACGTTCGAAGATTCCAGGTAACCCTGCTCGATTTGTCCGAACCCCGTGGAAGCAGCGTTGCCGAGGATTGGCGTTCCGGAGGCGGGTGTCTCGGCATACAGGTTGTTCCCGGTTGCAGACAGACCGCCGGGATTGACGAATTTTGCAAGCTGAAGCTGGCCGAGCGTGACAGGATTTGTTTGTCCCGCGACGGTCGCTTGGACTGTTCCGTCCGTCCCCACCTGGATGGCCGTCGTGTTCTGTGGTATAGTCAGTCCGGGTTCCACTATGTAGCCATCCGATGTCACAAGATTTCCGTTCGCAGAAACCTGGAACGAGCCGTCGCGAGTGTAAGCTTCCGAGCCGTCGGGCATCCTGACCATGAAAAAGCCGTCCCCCTGAATTCCGAAGTCGAGCTGGTTCTGGGTAGGAGTCAAAGCTCCTTGTCCGAAGTCTTTTGTCGTAGCGGACGGGATCGTGCCGTCACCGACCTGCAGCTCCGCCGGCGGTGTACCACCTTGCTGGTCCGGCGTCCCGGTTGCACGTATCGTCTGATACATTAGATCCTGGAACTCGACGTTTGTCTCCTTGAACGAAGTAGTGTTTACGTTCGCGATGTTGTTGGCTATGGCATCCACGTTCAACTGTTGCGCGTACATGCCGGTAGCAGCCGTTTTAAGTGCTCTGTACATTTATACCTCCGATTCTATACTTTTTCATTTTCTGGTATTTCCGCTCTATTGCACCTGGCCAACCTGGTTTGCCTCACTTAGAGACTGATCCTGACTCTGTATCGATTTCTGCCCTGCCTGGAATTCAGTTTGAAGCTGGATCATTGCGACCATCTCATCGATTGCATTGACGTTTGATCCTTCCAGGTAGCCCTGTTTGATATCCAAAGATGAATTGGTCACCTGTTGAATTATGCCGCCCTGTTTCAACTGGTAAAGGTTTCCTCCGGCTTTAGAGAGCTGGCTGTAGCTGCCGGGTATTACAACCTGCAGCTGGCCGTAGATTTTGTCGCCGGCCTTTACCGTTCCATCCGGCTGAATGACCAGTTGGCTTTTCTGCAATTGCTGGACATCGTCGATTCTTATCGGACCATTCGTTCCCATAACCGGGGCGCCATCACATGTCTCCAGTGTACCATCTTGAGACAGCGTGAACGAGCCGTCGCGTGTCAGCATTGTGCCGCCGCTGGTCTGTACCACGAAAAAACCCTGTCCATTGATGCCGACATCAAGTGGATTGCCGGTCTGCTCCATAGGTCCCTGAGAAAAATCGGTGTAAGTTTGTTGGTTTAAATCTTGCTCCGTTGGGTCAGGTGAGCCGTTTTTGAAGAGTTCGGTTGCCGAAATCAGCTGGTTTGAAAATGCGTCATCTCTCTTGAATGCCGTCGTATCCACATTCGCGAGATTGTTCGCAATCACTTCAAGCCTCTTCTCCAGCGGAATCAAACCCAATGCACTCGTGTATATACCTTTTATCATTTTGCATTTCCTCCTTTCGCCCCCAGTGACCGTCTGGAGTTTGCAACCTTGGTCTTCTTCAGCGCGAGTATCAGCTCCAGTTCGCCTTTTCCCATGTTGAGCTGCCGAGCCAGCACATTCAGATCGCTTCCCTCGTTGACCAGAGCAAAGGCATCTTTGAACCTTGAGCCATCCTTTCGTTGATACTGAGAGGCAAATGAGATAGCGAAGTTCAGACGCTCAGACTCCAACCCGTGGCTCCTCGCGAGCTCGTTGATGACTGCTTTCGAATCGAGTTTTCCTTCATGAGTAACAAATATGCTTTCGCGCGAAACTGCACCAATGCCGCTTTTCTCAGTCGCTATCTGATTAAGAATCCTTTCAATTTCGGACCTCGAAATCACCTGTTGCTCTCTTAAAGCCGAGTCCTTCTCGAGTACCATCTTCTCTCGCTGCATCCTAAATGCTTTCCTGAAATGGACCACTAACATCACGAACAAGACTGCCATCATGAAAATGAGACCAAGCTCTGCCACCATCATAAGATGTGATAGCCCGAAGAGCTGATGTATGATACTTTTCTGTTGAAAAGCATGGCTGTGGAGGGCTGCCCGGTTCATGTCCTCCGAAACGAGCGCCCTGATATTGACTGAAGACGAATCCGGGAGACTTACCGAAGTCGAATCGGGCAGATTTACAGAAGAAGAATCAGGAAGTTTTGCCGAAGTCGAGTCTGAAAGAAAGAATAAGATAAGAGCCGGAATCATAAATGTTCTCCATCCTGAGAGTTTCGGTTTAGCCTCGTCGGAAGAATGATGGTAAATGTGGTCCCGCGGTTTTCTTGACTCTGGACCGTAATGTCCCCGCCGAATTTCCTGATAATGCCCCTGGTTATCGGGAGTCCGAGCCCTGTTCCTTTTCCGGGCTCTTTCGTTGTGAAGAACGGCTCAAAAATCTTAGGTAGATCTGCACTTTTGATTCCTGAGCCGGTATCGGAAAAAACAATAAGTGCTCTGCCGTCTCGCAGCTCCGTCGAAATGGTCATAGTCCCTCCGGTTGGCATTGCATCTTTTGCATTGATGAGAAGATTCAGGAAAGCCTGCTGAAGATAATTCTTATTCGACTCCAAAGGCGGAACGGACTGCGCAACCGGGATCTCGACGTCTCGCCCGCCGTTATTCTTCACGCCACCGCGCCGTCGCTCGGCGCATACCGATCCATCGGCAGGCGGAGCAGATGAGCAGGGCATTGACAGCGCGATTCGCGCCGCGGCGCGGTGGGCAGAGCCGTGCACCGGCGAGCGCAGCGCCCGGCGCGGGCCGGCGCTGAGCGGCCCGCCCATGGCCTCCCTGAAATCTGCGGCGCGTGCCGACGCGCCGGGCGAGCGGCTCAATACCAAGGCCGCC
>JAKASW010000315.1 GCA_021818875.1 Bacteroidota bacterium | reverse complement strand
GGTATTTCGTCAACGCTCGCTTGCATCGGCCGATCGCCAGCATGGGATTCGGCAAGCCTCTCGATTATGGCGGACAAAATTATCGATTACGGACACGATAGCACTTCAAGTTGGTGTGACCGCGCCATCTGTCTCTCAGATTGCAATGCTGCCGACGGCAGTCTCTTTGAAGTTCACTATCGCGGAATTCGGAAGTACATCTCGTCTCTTTGGCCTGACACTATTTCAGTTGGCATACGTGCCAGTTCACCCGACCATCTTGAACCTGGAGACTTTGTGAGTCTGTGGGACCATGGTGCTGGCTTGGTCACCTACTTTGGACATGCAAGCCCGATCAACCTCTCCGTGAGCCATTATTTCTTAGCTTCGAGCATAAATTCATCGACGAACGACCATCGTCTTCCTATCTGTCTACTTGGAGGATGCGATCTGACTTTCGATGCGCGCCAGCCAGTTTCAATTCCCACCTTCTGGAACATCAGGGCGGCGATGAAGTTGCAGTCGCGGCATGTGAAGGACTCGTTGATGAATATACGACCCTGACATTCTACGTGACAAAGGTTCAGTCAATTATCACTCACCCAGAAGAGCCAATCGGTGTGGCGTATGAAAATTCTATGCCCTGGTGGGGGAATCTCTACCAACGCTTCACGTATCTTGGTGATCCGGCACTGACCCTCAAGCGAAGCGCTGCTTCCACTCTTGTCATCGAAGAGGATGAGGGATACCATGGTACCTTGGTTCCAAGTCAGAGCTATACGAATCCTTTCAACCCGACGACGAATATCGAGTTGCGAATTTCTCCGCCAAAGGTGGATCTGCCTCTGGCGGAGGATATGTCTCGTCGAAGGTTTACGATGTGTTGGGTCGCGAAGTCGCGACTCTGGTGAACGAGAAGCAAACGCCGGGCATGTACAGAGTTCAACCTGACGGCTCAAAGCTTGCGAGTGGTGTGTACTTCTGCGGTTACAGACCGGTATGTACTTCATGACGATGAGGATAGCTTTGGCAAAATAAGCAAGTTACCTTGCTAAGACAAGAAAGAGTAGACGAGGTTACGTGACCCGGTCGTTTTCTGACGCTTGACAATTGATCAGGTTTCAAGGAGCTAAAATTCACCCGTCAAGAACCGGTTCCATTTTTCCTGCAAAATTTCTCTCTTAGTGCTTGACAATAAGAGATTTCTTGTGCATCTTTTGGAAGCACTTCCAAAGCTGGGTTTATGAAGCACAAATGTAGATTGTACGATACGATCTGGAAGTGGTTCCAAAAAAGGAGATTGCGACGCACAAACTTACCATCTATGATGTTGCTAGGGAAGCAAATGTTGGGGTCGGGACCGTATCAAGGGTTCTCAATAATCATCCCAGTGTAACCCCTCAAACCCGGCAGCGAGTTCTTGATGTTGCAGCTCGCCTGAACTACCAGCCTCATACCTACGCCCAAAGGCTCGCAAAGCGGCAATCGGAAACAATCTCTGCAATCATTCCTTTCTTCACCAATTACTTCTTTATCGAAATCCTCCAGGGTGTACAGGACAGGATAAGCCAGCTTGGGTACGATCTCGTCTTGTATGGTGTCAACAACCTTGACCAGGTTGAGGGGTATGTCTCGCGAGCCCTCCAGCGTGGGAGAGTGGACGGGATACTGTTGTTCTCAATGAAGCTGCCGGAAAAGGTAATCCTCCGGCTGAAAGAAACCAACGTCCCGGTTGTGCTGGTCGATACCATCTCTCCCTATTTTGATTCAATATCAGTCGCGAATTTCGATGGGGCATACGCGGCGACAACGCATCTTATCGAGTTGGGACGGCTTCCCGTCGGAATGGTTAACGCGCCGCTGGTCAGCACACCTGCGGTCGAGAGACTACAAGGTTACAAGCACGCACTTGAAACTCACGGCGTGGAGTATTCGGACGACCTGGTCAAGACAGGTTACAGCACCAAACAAGACGGTTTCAATCGCGAGGCCGGTTACGAGGCCATGGTAGATTTTATCAAGATGGGCGAAAATATGCCGAAGGCATTCTTTATCTCATCCGATATCCAGGCAATGGGTGCAATCGCAGCATTGTCCGAAAACGAATTGAGAGTTCCGGATGACATTGCCATTGTAGGCTTCGATGACATCGAGCTCGCCCGTCATCTGAAATTGACCACGATGCGGCAGCCGATGTACCAGATGGGGATACTGGCAGTCGATCGCGTAGTGACAAGAATGTCAAATACGAATCTGGAAATTCTTCACACAACTTTTTCCCCTACTCTCATCGTGAGGGAAAGCTGCGGGGCACTGAGGAATTCTGACGGCACAAGAGAACCCTCTCCCAGAGTAACACCTTCTTCAGAAGGTTCCCTTCGATGAAATCAAAACTGAGGTAGAAGCATGCAGAGAATTGCTACTCTTTCACTCCTTTTCACATTGTTGTTCTGGTTGTCCTTCTCTCAGGGAAAGGTTTACGCGGGAGATACCGGGAAAATTTCCGGGAGGGTGATCGATGCCTCGACTAAACAACCTTTGATTGGTGCGAACGTCCTCATCGTCGGGACATCGATGGGTGCTGCGACTGACATTAACGGAAGGTATGTCATACTCGATGTCCACCCCGGTACGTACACTCTGCGGGCAAGCGCTGTGGGTTACCAGACAGAGGAAATAAAAAATAACGCGGTCTCAATTGACCTGACGACCGATGTCAATTTCGGCCTGAATCAATCTGCAGTAACCACAAAGGCCGTTGTCGTTACTGCACGACGGCCGCTGGTACAGAAGGATATGACGGCAACCACGGCTATTGTCAACAGCAGGCAGATAGAGTCGCTACCGGTGACAAATTTCAAAGATGTCCTCAACTTGCAGGCGGGAATATATACTGGTCCGAACGGAACCTTACATGCCAGGGGCGGGCGCGGCGGCGAAGTGACTTATATGATCGACGGCGTTCCGGTAACCGATCCCTATGATGGTTCAGATGTCATCGGTGTCAACACGAATGCGATTCAGCAGATGCAGCTGGTTACAGGCGCATTCAATGCGGAGTACGGCCAGGCGATGAGCGGCATCGTCAATATCGCCACCAAGACAGGCGGCAACCATTTTCATGGAAGCATTACCGCATACTCGGGGGGGTATGCCACTTCGAATGCCAGTATCTTCAACGGGCTTCAGACAATTAACCCCCTTAACGACAGTTGGCTCGAAGGCTCACTCGATGGACCGATTGTTAAGAACAAACTCTTCTTTTATGCAGACGCGCGGTACTACTACTCTGGCGGTGACTATTTCGGGTTCAACAAGTTCAATGTGGGCGATGTTACAAACACAACGAACCCCACCCCCGCTCTCTGGAGTATCCAGGAAACTGGGAACGGTAAGATTGCGCCGCTCGATCCGCGTCTCGAAGCGTACATCCAGGGAAAGTTGACATACAAGATTTCTCCCGAAGTCTATCTCGCATATAACTTCATTCTCGATAATTCACGGGGCAAGGATTTCGATTGGAATTTCAAATACGATCCGAATGGGGAGCTCAGCAATTTCACAAAGGGATACCTGAGCATGCTTTCTTTGACAGATGCCATCAGCAGCAGGACATACTTCACTCTGGATCTTTCGTATGATTTCCATGACTATCGCGAATATTACGATCCGAACCCGTTCACCTTATCGGATCTCTTTACGAGACAGGATCCTATGAATTATCAGCAATATGTCCTGCCGATAGTCCTTCAGCAGCCTGAAGGCACTTTTTACTCCGGCGGCATGAACATGAACAATAACGTGCATAGTACAGACACCTACCTCGCAAAGTTCGACATAACCAGCCAGGTGACTGACCACCACATGATAAAAGCCGGAGTTCAGTTTACTCAGTACAGCTTGTTCCTTCACGACATAAATCTGCAATATGCTATCGGACCGCAAGATATCGGGCGAGACCCTGCGACTGACGGAACTACTCCATACCTCACGGTGCCTTTCGTGATGCCAAGCTTGCAGGGGCCATATAACAACATGTATCTCCATCAGCCGCAGCAGTTCTCTGCTTATGTCCAGGACAAAATGGAATACAAGTCTCTTATTGTTAATCTCGGCGTCAGGTTCGATTGGTTTCGTCCGGACGGACAGGTGCTGGCAAATCCTGCGGACCCCGACGTATACTCACCTCTTGAGCCGCAGTACCAGGATAGTGTCATCGCACCGCTTGGCAACGGAATCACGCCTGCCAATCAGTCTCAGATTGCCCTTCAGAGAAGGATGGCTTTCTGGTACAAGAATGCGACCGACAAATACCAGTTCAGTCCAAGATTAGGTGTTGCATTTCCGATAACAGATCGCGGCGTTATCCATTTCTCATACGGACTGTTTTTCCAGATGCCGACCTTCGACCAGCTTTACCAGAGTCCGGGTTACAAACTTCAACTCGCAGGTAGCACATTTCTCGGCATAATCGGAAATCCGAATATGAATCCGGAAGAAACGACAAAAGGCGAGCTGGGGGTCGAGCAGCAGTTGACAAATGACCTCGCAATCGATGTTACCGGCTATTTCAACGATATAAAGAACCTGTCGGGGACATTGAATGAAATCATTCTAATTACCGGCAACGCGGGTGAGTACAGCAAGTAT
>JAKASW010000314.1 GCA_021818875.1 Bacteroidota bacterium | reverse complement strand
CTTTCGAAAAAGAGAGGGGAGAAAGGGGTGAGTTCGACTGGCGAAGCCATCTTCACATCACCACTGCCATAGGCAGTGGGTTTCTGCCGCTAACTAAAAAAGGGATATTTCGATTCCCTCAAGTCCCTCGGAATTGGCAATATCTTCGAAGACGGGTATTACGAGGCCGTCTCAAAACAACGAGAGCGGTCATGCTGGACTTGTTTCAGCATCTAATTCCATTTGTTTTGAGACCCCGAAACAAGCCTGACCTGGAGCGTATCAGTCCAGGGTTCGGGGTGACGGAACTACACTTTTGGGACAGCCACGGGTATTACATGCCGCCCGCATACAGCGTGTGGGAAGAATTCGGAGACGATTCGCTGCCGACAGACACCGTAGTGGTACGGCTCTTAGGTGCAGACAGATATGGAATCGAGAAGAAGACACGGAAACATTGGACCGAGATCGTCGATCCCCAAGATGGAACGATCAACCAGACATCCGAGCTTATTAAGGAGCGCCTTCCAAGAAAATTCGATGTCTACGCGAACTTCAACAACCGTCTTGAAGGAAGTGCGCCACTGTCGATACAGAAGCTGCTGGCAACGATAGCGCGGTGGAGTTGAAGCCATATCAGCAGTAACCCTCCAAAGGCTTCTTACCCTCCGGGGGATCACCTCCCGAGTGTTCGGCCAATCTTGAACCGCAGCCAGGCATAGTACTCATAAGGCATAGTCATCTTGATTGCCAAATGCCTACTGGTAGTGCCAAGGGTAACGGGAATTCTCCTAATGTCGTAGATGTCGGTCCCAAACTTCGGTGGGCCGGAGTACACACCACATCCATATCTGTACCCCGTTTCGCTCGCCAGCCGTTCGATCGTTTCATTTACCGCACCGTAGGGATAAGCAAAAGAAATTATCTCGTCTTGTAACAGGTTCTCAAGGGCTCTCTTGGAATCAGACATCTCTTTCCTGACTTCATCATTTGGCAAACTTCGCAAATCAGAATGGGTCATTGAATGGGAACCAATTTCAAAGCCGGCTGAGTGAAGCTTTCTAATCTGTTCGCGATCCATCATTTCCTCTCTCTTGAACTCTCTGACTCGTTCCCATTCCGGCGGCTCGAATGCTCCAAGCACAAAGACAGTTGCCTTTGAGCCGAACTCGTTGAAGGTTGAAAGAATAATCTCCCCAGTTTCTCCAAATCCATCATCAAATGTGATAAGTACCGGCTTTGGGGGCAATTCGGCCCGACCGTCCAGAAAATCAGATACATTCCTCAGTGTCACGGTCGAGTAACCTGAACGCATAAGGAATCGAAGATGCTGACGCAACCGGGATTGCGACACCGCCCAGAGATAGTCCTTGTCCGGTGTACCGAGAGCCACTTTATGGTACACCAGGACTTTCAGTCCAGGCAACACGCCGCCCACCGGGCTGCTATCCTCTTCCGGGATTCCACTTACTTTTCCCGGTCTCGATTGTTCTGCACCATCACCTTCGCGCATACAACATATATTCGTTGCAGTTGCAGGGGTCTGCCGAAAACTAACCGGATTTTTTAGAGTCGGCCGATTTTTGCCTGGGGTTGAATCCGTGCCAGATCTTGACAGACTTGAGTCTCCGAAAACCTTACCGGCGTGCTTCGATGATCTCTGCGTCAAACTGAGAGGCAAAGAGCTCCACTATCTCGCGGTCGGAGTCCACGAAAGGATTCTCAGTTGAGCGCATTAACAGGATCATGCCTTTAGTCTCTTGCTTTTTGCATAGCGGAACGGCAAGCAAGCTGACGAGACCTTGCTTCCTGCCATCCCGCCGCGACGCCGAATCAAACCTGAAGTCGTTCTCAAGGAGCGATTTGCCTGCAGAGACGGCTTTCCCGATCTTGCCTGAATTGAGGGGTATAAACGAAGGCAAATAGCTTAATACCTTTCCGCTTTTTGTAAACACTTTTTTCCTCAGGAGGGCTCTCTGCGCATGATCATGGATGAAGAGCGCAAATGCCTGCGCAGGAACAATGGACATCAGTTTGCGATGAACCATTTCCAGGAGTTTACCCGGTGGCATTGATTCACCATCTTTTTCGTAATCTCTCTGAAGGAGCGATACCGCTTCGCGGATTGTCTTTAGTTTTTCTGACTGCACAGTTTGGGACTTGTTGCTGTCGTTGTATTCGAAGAGGAGCGAGCTTACATGAACAATAGCATCGAAGGCTTCCATTTCCACTTCTGTGAATCCACTTCGAACGTTGCCTACGATTATTCCACCTAGCAACCTATCCTTCGCATAAAACGGAGCGTTGTAAATCGACTTTACACCTGCAAACTTCTGAATCATCCTCGCGGCCCTTGCGGGCATCGCAGGACCAAATACCTCGGCAAAGTCGTTACCGACCCACGGTCTTCTTTCCGCAGTGTAACGATCCACGATACAGTTCTCGGGGTCGAATGGAAAAACAAACGAGTCCAAAGAAATGCCGAAAACCGATTCGGCAAACTCCACTAACTTGCCTCGTGGATAAATTCCGAATGTGGTAAATCCATTTCGGTTCAGGAAAAATCTTTGCAGGCCGACGACCTTCATGTTGAGTCGCTTCACCATCTGCTCGGCCATTTCCTGCATGACTGATTTCAGATCGCTTGTTTCCACCATCTTGCGCACCAGCGAGGCTATTATCTCAAGCTCTTGCGATTTCAAATTCGACTGCTGCTTTGACTCCACTGCTTCGGTGATAGCAATGCGGGTTTCGATCCTTCTCTGAACAATATCCGGCAGCATTCGTATAGAAGCGCCGGTTATCGGTACATAGGAATCCGCTCCTATTCGCGCCACTTCCGAGTAGATGGTGTCGTCAAAGCCGCGAGAGATCACAATAACCGGGAGATGCGGATCCGTTTCGCTGGCCGCCCTGACCACGGATGCAGCGGTGCCAACAGCGAGGTCGTAGTCGACAACCAGAAGATGGTACTTCCCCATCGTGAGTTTCCTCATTACAGTCCCAGAGCTCGGCATCGCTTCGACTTTGAATCCCTGTCCGGCAGAAGCCAATACACGTGAGAGTTGTTCTCTAAGCTCCGCAGAGTCTTCAAGAATCAATACGGAAGTTTCGTGAAGGTTCCTGTTCATTTGTCGGATTGTGAGATCATGACGAAAAAGATAACCAAGTAATGCTGGTTTTCAAAAAGCCCTCTCGATTGCCCGGGAAAGTCGATGACCGCTTCCTCCTAACACGACGCTTACGAGGAAGCCGGTCACCTTGAAGTCTATCCTAGATAAGCTCTCAGAGCTTTGCTGCGTGTAGCATGGCGCAGTCGCCTGATTGCTTTCTCCTTTATCTGCCTCACCCGCTCTCGCGTCAGGTTGAACTTTTCGCCGATTTCTTCAAGCGTCAGAGGGTGTTCCCTTTCGATTCCGAAATAGAGTCTGATCACTTCAGCCTCTCTGTCCGTCAGGGACTTCAGAGCGCGTTCGACTTCCGTTCGCAATGACTCTTTCATCAGTACGTAGTCAGGAGGAAGCTGGTTGTCATCAGCCATGACATCGAGAAGTTTATTATCCTCTCCCTGAACAAACGGCTGATCGACGGAAAGATGCCGACCGGAAATCTGGAGTGTTTTATCCACTTCGTAGAGACTCATGTCGAGCTGCTCGGCAATCTCTGAAGGACTCGGTTCGCGCTCAAATTCCTGTTCGAGTTCGCTAAACTTCTTCCCGATCTTGTTGAGTGCACCGACACGGTTGAGTGGGAGGCGGACAATTCGCGACTGTTCCGCCAGCGCCTGGAGGATCGATTGCCTGATCCACCATACTGCGTAAGAAATAAACTTGAAGCCGCGAGTCGGGTCGAATCGCTTCGCCGCCTTGATCAGTCCAAGGTTTCCTTCGTTGATAAGGTCACCGAGAGAAAGTCCCTGGTTCTGATACTGCTTTGCGACACTAACAACAAATCTCAGATTGGCTTTGATAAGTTTCTCAAGCGCCTTTTGATCATTGTCTCTTACTTTTATCGCCAGCTCAATTTCCTCCTCAGGGGTCAACAAATCGACTTTCCCAATTTCCTGGAGGTATTTGTCGATCGTCTGATTTTCGCGGGAAGGATATTGTTTACCGACTTTTATCATCTTGAATTATCTCACCTCGTTTGGTTGACAAAGGGGGTATTCGACTCTTCGCCAATCTTTAGATGATCGGGCATTCTAAACGTTTCACCTATATCAACAAAGAACCGGCTGATTTTGCTCCCAATCAAGCGTACACTTCCTTTTCATTGCATTTGCACACCTTGATGAAGCGCTCGTTGTATTTGTAGCCGTGTTTGTCATTCTTTTCCGAAGTAATTACGAGTACGTTCTGAAGAGGCTCTCCGCATTTTGGACATTCGGAGCCTTTTTTCCCGGCCATTGCCTTAGCGGCCTTTTCCGCAAAGCTTGTGGTTTTAGCCATTTTGTCTTCTCCTTTTCTATAAGATCTTAACTACATTTCCCCCGCTCGAATGAGCCCTTTGGAGGACCTTCTGAGCGGTGATAATCAAATCGGAAGAATCATTCTTTCCATCAACGTTCAAAACGGCAACGCTGATTGTCGCCATATAATTCCGCGTTCCGATAGGATAAACTCTTGAAGCAAGATTCTTCCTAAACTTTTCCCCCCACGCAAGTGCCTCGTGCTGG
>JAKASW010000313.1 GCA_021818875.1 Bacteroidota bacterium | reverse complement strand
CTCTCTTTTTCGAAAGAGAGG
Organism: Bacteroidota bacterium; assembly: GCA_021818875.1. Taxonomy (GTDB): domain Bacteria; phylum Bacteroidota; class Ignavibacteria; order Kryptoniales; family JAKASW01; genus JAKASW01. The sequence continues at coordinate 4,646 of JAKASW010000313.1, read as the reverse complement.
GGACGGGGGTGAGTTCGGTTGGAGATGCTGAATTTCTTGAATGACAAGATCTGTTGGACATATATCCTTTTCAGAAGCCACCGGCTTTGCCGGTGGTAGTTCACTTTAAGAGGTGTGCCATGATATGCAGCTTACCGGGTATTTTGTTCGGCTTCATTGCCGGTCTCCTCGCAGTCGGCGGCGGTTTCCTGATGTCTCCACTTCTAATGTGGATGGGTTACGTCACTAAGAAAGCGGTGGCGACTTCGACCATAGCGTGCTGCTTTCATCGCGTTCTGGTTTTGTCGCACATGCGGCACAGGGATATTCCGATCTGAATTTGTCGGTAATACTGGTCCTGGCTGTCTTCCCGGGCACCTCACCTGGTAGTCGATTCATGGCGACGAACGCGAAGGCATATCGAGTAAAACAGGTCCTGGGTATGGTTCTCCTCTGCGTTGCTGCTGAACTCATGCTGACCGCTTGAAAGGCTTCATAGAATAAACTTCTCGTAAACCCAGAGGCCGACTGCCAGTACTGAGAAGACGATCCCCAGGAAGCACACCCCAGTCCAACCATACGACGGATAGAGTGCGGCCGAAAGCGCCGATCCGATTGTACCGCCAATAAAATAAGCCGTCATGTATGCAGTGGTAATCCTGCTTCTTGCTTCCGGACTCAGGCGATAGATTATGCTTTGGTTGGTTATGTGAGTTCCCTGTACGCCGGCGTCCAGCAAGACGTCGCCGACGATTATGAAGACTACGGCATTGCTTCCCGGCAGCATAAGTAAAAAAGAAATGAGATTGAGAAGGACGAAGATGATTGTTGTGGTGCTGGCAAAACCTCTGTCGGTAAGTCTGCCAGCGATGGTGGCGCTGAGGGCACCTGCCGCACCTACCAACCCGAACAGCCCGATTAACGCGTCCGAGTAATGGAACGGCGGACCTGCCAGCAGGAAAGTTATGCTGGTCCAGAATACTCCGAAATTTGCAAAAACCAGTCCGCCATATATTGATCTAATCCGTAGAGACCGCTCCTTCCTAATGAGATCCAGGACGGACAAGAGGAGGCGGTGGTAAGACAGGCTCAGGTTGTGTTTGTACCGTGGGAGTGATTTGGCAAGGACGAGGGTGACGATGAGCATAAGAACCGCGGCGGAGCCGAAGACTGCACGCCAGCCTGCCAGGTCTGCGATGAATCCTGAAAGCGTTCGTGCGAACAAGATACCGAGAAGAAGCCCGCCCATTACCTGCCCGACAACTTTCCCGCGCTCGTGGTCGCCTGCAAGAGTGGCAGCGAATGGGACGAGAATTTGTACCACCACAGACGCTAATCCCACCAGCATCAATGCACCCAGAAAGAAGTGTATTGTCGGCGAAACGGCCGCCACGATCAATGCTATCGTAGTAAGGATTGAAATCGAGATGATGAGTCTCTTTCTCTCCAGAAGGTCGCCAAGAGGAACAATGAATACGAGCCCGAGTACGTATCCAAATTGCGTGAATGTCACTGAGAGACCGGCGGTAGTTGTGCTTGCTCCGAAATCGTGTGCTATTGTGTCGAGCAGCGGCTGGACCCAGTACAGGTTTGCAACGCTGATAGCGCATGCAAATGCCATCAGAAAAACTATCCGCGGCCTCAACTCCTTCGAGCCGTCTTTGCCGATCACATACAGTACGTCAAGATGAGGGAAGGGGCTGGAGTTCTCCACTTTTATTCGATCACCATGTCTGAGCTCGCAGATGTGTCTTCATAGGAGGTTGTATCATGGAGACGTGAGATCGTTGAACGCGGCCGATTGCGCCGGAAATTCAGGTAACTCTCGAATAAGATTCCCGCGAGATGTTCTACTCTCAAACCGGTTGCCTGTCCGATCTGCATGTTGCATGTGCCGCACGTTGTAACAACCGAATCTACTTTTGCGCTGTCGATCTGTGAAAAGAGATTTGAGCCTGACTTCATCGAAAGGTCGTAGAATTGTTTCTTCAAACCGAAAGTGCCTGCCATACCGCAGCATGTGTCTTCAGAAAGTTCCACAACGTCGAGATCCGGAATCATTCTCATCAGGTCAACAGGTTGACTGCGTACTCCGAGTGGGATCGAGTGACACGGGTTGTGATACGTAACTCTTCTTTCGACCGGGCCAAAATCCGTATTCAATGCGCCGCTATCATAGAGCTGCACAAGATAATCTGAAAGCTCATAAACATGTTCGGACACTGACTTCGCCGACTCATTGCCGATTAGCGACGGATAATCTTCTTTCACTGCCAGGGCACAGCTGGGAGCAGAAAAGACAATGTCGAATCCCCGTTCAACATATCTATACAACTGTTCGACGTTCCATGATGCATCGGGGATCGCTTCTTTTCTGCTGCCTGTCGTTATTTTTGCAATGCCGCAACATCTCAGACTGTCAAGCGTGCGGACATCGACACGGTTGCGTCGGAGAACTTCAATTGCAGCCAGTCCTTCTCCCGATACGTCGTTATAATTGGCGAAACACCCGGAGAAATATATCGCTTTCCTCTGTGTATCGGGCGTGGTTTTGTTCAATCTCGCTCGCTTATAAAGAGGCTTCTGGAACCGTGGCATATTCCTTCGTCGGTCTATGCCTGTGAATTTCTCGAGAACCATTCGGACCATAGGGATTGCGGAAGTCAGGGTCGAGAGGCGCGGAGAAACACTTGCTGCGGCGGTGAGAATGGGAAGCTTATTGATAAATCTGTCTTGCCTCGTCTTCTCAGTCTTTTCTATGAAGATCGACTTTGCTTCGATAACGATGCCCGGTATGTCGATTTGTGTAGGGCATTCGGTCAGGCAAAGCTTGCAGTTGAAACAGTAGTCCAACACGTCTTTGAACTCTCTGTCCTGTAAAAGATCGGCAGAGAGGTTTCCACTTAGAACACCTCTAAGCAAGTTTCCCTTCGCACGTGGTGTGGCCCTCTCGTCGAACGTCACGAGCGCGGTGGGGCAATAACTCAAACAGACACCACAGCCGTGACACTTTTCGATTTCATGAGCGATTCGTTCATTATTTAGAGTTGTGCCGGTGTCGACGCGACTGTACTTCTCTCCGTACCTCAGGTCATGCACTATCGATTTGTTCTGATCTCCCACGATCTTCCCTGGATTCATTATTCCAGCCGGGTCGAAGATCTCTTTCACCTTCTTGAAAAGTGAATATACTTCCTCTCCATACAGCCGAGATAGGAATGGCGTTCGAAGGAGTCCATCACCATGCTCGCCGCTCAACGTACCTCCAAGACCGATGGCAAGATTGTAAATCTCGTTTGCAACGAGGTCCATCTTTGTCAGATAGCCTTTGTCTTTTTGATCAGTGAGAAGGATGGTATGTATGTTGCCGTTACCGGCGTGGCCGTAAAGAGCGTATTTCAAGTCGTGTCGTTTGAAGACATCCTGCGCAGCATCAAGGTATGCCGGTAGATTCTCGACGGGCACAGCAACGTCCTCGACGAATGAAGTTTTCTTCCCGGGCTTTTCTATTTTGTAGAAAATTGCAGACGCTTCCTTTCGAACGCGCCAGAGTCTGGCAACCTCAGCCCCGTCTCGTGGAAGTAATTGATCGGTCGAGAGCGATTGCGCCTTCAGATAGTTGGAGAGTTTTGCGACCTTTTCATCCGCGATCTTTCCGTCATCTTCCTCGAACTCAAAGATCAGGATGGCGACGAAATTTTTCTCCAGGACTTCGTCAATTGCGGGGTCGATACCGAGAGCCGCATTCGAAAATGTCTTGTCCAGCATCTCGACTGCCGCAGGCCCAAATTGTAAAGATTCTTTCGCGGCATTCGCGCACGATTCATAAGATCGGAAATAAGCTACGAGATTTCTTTTCGCCCTGGAGACAGGAATAAGCTTCAGCTTTGCCTCGACCACAACGCCGAGAGTTCCTTCGCTACCACAAAAGAGCTTTGTCAGGTCGACGCTTCCATCCGCGAGTGCATCCTTGAGATTGTACCCGGAAGAGTTCTTTGACGTCTTTGGAGACTTTTCATTTATTAATTGTCGATGAGGAAGAAGAACTTGTGAAACTGTCCTTGTAAAATCATCTTTATTCGATTTGCTATTCGAAATCCGCCGAAGTTCTCCATCGGCGGTGACAACGGTCAGTTCGATTATGTTATCCTTTGTCGCGCCGTACTTGATAGTGTGAGGTCCGGCAGCATTCGTTCCGATCATCCCGCCGATGACGCACTGCTTACCGGTCGAAGGGTCGGGACCAAACATGAGGCCGGGTTGGGAGAAGTGGTGTACCGACGGAGTGATGGATTTCTGGAATGATGGAATCCCGGAATCAACTGTCGAGCTGCGGAGCGTCCGGTTAAGATTATCCAGTACAACGCCAGGCTGGACACGAACCGTTTTTTCTTCTTGGTTTGTTCCCAGGATGTCGCAGAAGTATTTATTGAAGACGAGGAGAATTCCGCTTCCGATCGATTGCCCGGCAAGGCTTGTCCCCGCTCCACGGCTCGTTATCGGAATGTGGTTAGAACTGCAATACCGGACTACCGAGACCACATCGTCGATTGTCTTAGGGATTACAACCCCGAGTGGTCTCGTCTGATAAATGGAAGCATCAGTGCTGAAGAGGATTCGAGAGATATCGTCGAAGAGGACATCGCCGGATACCCGACGACGCAGAT
>JAKASW010000017.1 GCA_021818875.1 Bacteroidota bacterium | reverse complement strand
AGGTTGGCGGCAACCATGACATCAAACTAATCGAGATCCCCGGGCTGAATCATTTGTTCCAGGATGCGAAGACAGGGTTACCGACGGAGTATGGGAGTATTAAAGAGTCGATTTCTCCGAAGGCACTTGCAACAATCTCAGATTGGATACTGAAGCAGGTAGGAAGAAAGAGTAACTAGCTTGTCTCTTTCTAGAGGCCAGGCCGAGAACCCCTCTGGAAACCACAAAGACTCAAAGGCTCAAAGAAAAATGTTTGGTATTGGTGTCGTTGTCCAACACTTAGTGCCCCTGCCTGCCGGCAGGTTGGTGACTTGTCACGAAGTGATGCCTTTGGCAGTGGTTACACTTTTCGGCTGCGCTTGCACTAGGCCGCGCGCCGCAACGGCACTTTGCACTTTGCCGATCTCACTTTGCCGCAGGCTGAGTTTGGTTTTCCTGTTTCCCTGAAGTTGTCATCTTCGACTTCTTCCCCCTGTACATGATGCCGATCGGAACTATGATTATGTAACCTATGAAGAGAAGTATGGGCACAACGTCGAGCGGGATGAACCCATACACAGTATTATTTGCGGCAAGTAGAATGTAAGTTGCTATGATAAGCAGCGCGCCGCCTGCGATGATCAGATAGTTTGTTTTGTTGAGCGGCAATTCACCGTGCATCTTGGATTTCCGTTGCCGATCTCTTTCTGCGCGCCTGTTTTTGATCGCTCTTGCCATATTCTTCAACTTCCTTTTTCATAATATAGAATTGTCCGGTGAATTAATTCAACGTGCAAACACATGATCCTCGTTTCACGCTTGCTCTTTCCTGCAAAGGTACAAAGCACACTACGGTAAGCAATTCAAAATAGTCTTTTGCGAAAAGGCATTGCGAGATATTCTCTCCGAAATTGGACCACTGCACATGAACAGGCTTGATAATTTGTTCTTGATTCACCATCTTAATTACCGATAAAGTCATCGATAACTATTTAGGGCATACCTTTAAATTCAGATGAAAATAAGCTATTCTTCCAATATGACAGGTTTGTTGGAATCGGTTCTCGCTTATTTGCTTCGGGTAAGACTCTCCTCGCGGACGCCGTCAGTGAAAGTGGATGTTAGATATGCTCTATTATAGCAGAGGCTCTCGCAGCGATTCGATCTCGCGGGATCAGTTGAAAGAGGCACTCTACTCAGCGCTCGACAAAATCGGGGTAAGAAACAGGGTCCTTGCTATTCCTCCCGACATAACGCGCCTCCATTCTCAGGCTGGCATAGTCACCGAGTTTACCAGGGAGTACTATGGAGAAAAACTTACTGACATCCTTCCGTCGATCGGCACACATGTTCCGATGACCGGTGTGGAAATCGAAATGATGTACGGAAAGACTCCGAAGAGTTTATTTCGCATCCACGACTGGCGAAATGGGTTCGTGACACTCGGTGATGTCCCGTCAGATTATGTCAGGATGGTATCAGAGGGTGCTGTCGACTATTCGATACCGTTCCAGGTGGATAAGCTTGTCGCTGATGGCGGCCATGATCTCATCCTGTCTATCGGCCAGGTCGTCCCGCACGAAGTAATCGGCATGGCAAACCACAACAAGAATGTGTTCATTGGAACAGGCGGAAGGGAAGGGATCAACAAGACTCATTTCCTTGGAGCTGCCTTCGGACTCGAGAGAATAATGGGTAGGTCAGACACGCCGGTGAAAAGAGTCCTCAATTATGGGGCGGAACATTTTGCGAGTTATCTGCCCATAGTCTACGTACTGACCGTGATTGATAAAGATGAGTCAGGCAAGAATGCCGTTAGAGGACTCTTCATCGGTGACGACCTGGAATGTTTCAACCTCGCTGCTGAGTTGTCGTTGAAAGTAAATTTCTTCATGGTTGAAAAGCCGTTGAAGAAGGTTGTGGTGTATCTCGATCCAACCGAGTTCAAGTCCACGTGGCTCGGAAACAAATCGGTCTACCGTACCAGGATGGCAATTGCCGACGGCGGCGAGCTCATCGTTCTCGCACCAGGGCTGAAGGAATTCGGCGAAGATCCGGGCAACGACGCAATAATACGGAAGTACGGTTATGTCGGCACTCCGAAAGTGCTGGACCTGGTCAAAAGGAATGACGACCTCAAGAATAGTTTGGGTGCAGCGGCACATCTTATACACGGGTCCTCGGAAGGAAGATTTTCGATTACTTATTGTCCCGGTCATCTCTCGAAAAAAGAAATCGAGAGTGTGAATTTCAAATATGCCGATCCGGATCTGATGATGAAGGTATATGATCCCGGGAAAATGAGAGACGGATTCAACACTATGCAAGGCGGCGAGGAAGTCTTTTACATTTCAAATCCGGCTCTCGGACTGTGGGCACATAAGGATCGCTTTAGATGAGTTCGGCGGATAATTTTGATGAATAGTTTTCTATGATAATCAAGAAATCAGAATATTAACTAGAGGAAAAAAGAATGTCTCAGAAAGCAGATTTCGGTTTGATCGGCCTGGCAGTCATGGGAGAAAACCTGGTGCTGAATGTCGAAAGCCGTGGGTTCACAGTCGCGGTGTTCAACCGCACAGTCGAAAAAGTGGATCATTTTGTCGAGGGCCGGGCAAAGGGAAAGAAAGTAATCGGCGCGCACAGTGTAGGGGAGCTGGTCTCATCACTCAAGACTCCCCGCAAAGTTATGCTGATGGTCAAGGCGGGCAAACCCGTCGATGAGTTCATCGAGCTTCTAATTCCTCATCTTGGAAAGGGCGATATCATTATCGACGGCGGCAACTCGCACTACCCCGACACGATCCGCAGGACAAGATATTTAGAGAGCAAAGGTTTACAGTTTATCGGTACCGGCGTTTCAGGTGGCGAAGAGGGAGCGCTTCGTGGGCCTTCAATCATGCCCGGGGGTTCGCCCGGTGCGTGGCCGGAAGTGAAACCGGTCTTCCAGTCGATTGCCGCGAAGGTTGAAGATGGAACCCCGTGCTGCGATTGGGTTGGAAGCGACGGTGCAGGACATTTTGTAAAGATGGTACACAACGGAATCGAGTACGGCGATATGCAGCTCATCACCGAGGCATATCAGATCATGAAAGAGTTGCTGGGAATGAGTGCTGAAGAGATGCATGAGGTGTTCAAGAAGTGGAACACCGGCGACCTCAACAGCTACCTGATCGAAATTACGAGAGACATTCTCGCCTTCAAGGATGATGACGGTAAGTCACTTGTCGACAAGATTCTTGATACGGCAGGCCAGAAGGGAACAGGAAAGTGGACGAGCGAGACTTCTCTCGACCTCGGCATACCTCTGACGCTGATCAGTGAGGCAGTGTACGGCCGATGTCTTTCGGCAATGAAAGAAGAAAGAGTCGAAGCCTCCAAAGTCCTCAATGGCCCGAAACCCTCATTTTTAGGCGATAAGGAGGCGTTCCTGAAGGATCTTGAGAAAGCTCTTTATGCTTCAAAGATAGTTTCTTATGCCCAGGGATTCACATTGCTTCGTGCAGCGGCGGAGGAATACAAATGGAACCTGAACTATGGCTCGATTGCACTTCTGTGGAGAGGCGGATGTATCATAAGGAGCATCTTCCTTGGGAAAATCAAAGAGGCATTCGACAAGAATTCTGACCTTAGCAACCTCCTGCTCGATCCATTCTTCAGGGAAAAAATGGAATCTTCTCAGCAGCCATGGCGCAGGGTCATTTCCACAGCCGTACTTAATGGCATTTGGGCTCCGGCAATGTCCACAGCTCTAAACTACTTCGATGGTTACCGGAATTCTCGGTTGCCGGCGAACTTGCTTCAGGCACAACGTGATTATTTTGGTGCGCACCAGTATGAGAGAGTCGATAATCCGCGCGGAAAATTCTTCCACACTAACTGGACGGGTCGTGGAGGAGATACGGCATCATCGACTTACCTGGTGTGACTAAGATGCTTGATGTGACTTGGCGGTAATGAAAGTGGACAAGTTCCAAAATTCATTTTTAGAATTCCAAACGGGCTCCAAGTTTCAAGAAGATAATTACAAAATGACGTTTTGAGATTTGGATGTTGTGATTTGGAACTTGCTTGTAACTTGGTATTTGGAGGTTGGAGCTATCCGTCGTGATCAAACAATTCTACTTCTATTGAACAAACTTTACTATAGGGTTAAAGAATGAAAAGCGATCTTTCTGTACCATCTCATGGTGCCCTGGATTTTGTTTCCATCGGGGCACTGGTTCACCGGCTCGATCCTGGTATTGTGCCGTTTCGTAAAGCAACAGAATGCAAAATCCACGTCAGCGGCGGGGAGTACAACGTAGCCGCAAATCTATCGGATTGCTTTCAGATGAACACCGGGATTGCCACTGCCTTAGTCGATTACCCGATCGGCGATATGATCGCAGAGCGGGTTAAGGCGATGGGTGTGAGGCCTTTCTACAAGCACTTCAAGCACAACAGTGTTAACGGCCCGAACATGGCGACTGTCTACAGCGACCAGGGTTTCGGAGTAAGAGCGCCTGTCGTGTTTTACAATAGGAGTAACGAAGCTGCCGCCCAGCTCAAGCCGGGCGACTTCGACTGGAACTCGATCTTCGCAGGCGGAGTACGGTGGTTTCACAGCGGTGGAATATTTGCTGCGCTTTCTGAAACGACCGGCGAAGTAATTATCGAGGGGATGAAGGCAGCGAAGAAGGCAGGTGCGGTAATAAGCTTCGACCTCAACTTCCGCGAGAAGCTCTGGAACATCTGGGGCGGGCAAAAGAAGGCAGTTGAGGTAATCCACCGTATCGCTGAGAACGTGGATGTACTGGTCGGGAACGAAGAAGATCTCCAAAAAGGACTTGGAGTTCCCGGCCCGGAGGTGGCCGCAAAGTCAAAACTCGATCCGAGTACATTCTTCGGAATGATCGATAATGTTGTCGCGAAATACCCGAATGTCAAAGTTGTGGCGACCACACTTCGCGAAGTGCACTCGACGAACCGTCATGGTTGGGGAGCCGTCGCGTGGATTAGCGGCAAAAGCTATGTTTCACCAACTGTCGACTTGCATGTCCTCGACCGCGTCGGCGGCGGTGACGGGTTTGCCTCGGGGTTCTTCTATGGTTTGCTCGCCGGTGAGGCACCGGAAGAAGCGGTGAAGTTGGGTTGGGCTCACGGTGCTCTGTTGACAACTTTTCCCGGTGACACGACAATGGCAACGGTTGATCAAGTCAGGGCGTTTGCCAAAGGTGGGTCGGCAAGGATACAAAGGTAAGCGTTGACCATCATCAGTGGGCGATGGGCCACTTCTGCCGAACGCGGAGTCTGCCGTCGGCCATCGTGATTCCTAGAGACCCGGCCGAGAACCCCTTTGAAAACCACAAAGACTCAAAGGCTCAAAGAAAAATGTTTGGTATTGGTGTCGTGGTAAAACACTTCGTGCCCCTGCCTGCCGGCAGGCAGGTTGGTGACTTCGTGGTTAGATGGAGCGTTTTCGGCGGCGCTTATAGAACTTCGTCTCCGAAAGCTGCAGCGCACTTCGCCGCCGGGATCGCAAGGTTCGAAACCATATCAGCCGCCTTTGAAAGACCCCGAAGTCTACCGGGCAAGGACTTTGCCCAATCATGGGCTTCAATCGACAGGCTGAATGCCTTCACATAGAGTTCATCGGTGTTCACGCCACGGCCTTCATCTTCGTCCTGCCGGATCCCTGCCGCAGTTTTCCATTCCTCTCCTCCATCATCGTCTTCTCCATCGAAGAAGAAAGCCGATCCTTCCTGATCCTCGTTTTTGGTATCCCCCGGTTTAAGGTATTTATCCCATCCCATCTCTTGTGCAATTATATCGTCAAGATTTGGATCGTCACCGAATCGCTCGATAATACGCCCGAGCTTGTCTGCGCGTTCATCGTTTTCCCAGAGGAATTCTTCCCACGTGAATTCGTCCCACGGTTCATCATTTTTTTCTTCGAACGGATCCTTTGACATAAGGTGGTTCCCTGTTTTGTGTTCCGGACATCAGGTGTTTGACATCTACAAAAGTGATTAACATTCCTGCCTGAATTTGTCAATCCCATGAAATGGATGCGACATGGATCACTCAAATTTGCTTTTTCGACACAATTGCAATAAACTGGAACTGTTCCAGGGCGTCCGTTCAGAAACTAACATGAGATAACGAAGAACCATATAGGTCGGAAGTGAGCGGTGAAGCTGGAGTACAAGGGGTCTATCCTGTTCGAGGTGAAAAAGTAGGAACCGCGCTGATAGGCGTACTTTCGGGCTCTGCCGACACACGGGACATAGACCGACTCGTTCGAGTCTGTCACTCGCTTGCCATTCCCTATGTAAGAAAGAGGCTCACCGCAGACCGAGTTTTGAGGTCCGTCCTTCACCTGAGTCCGAGCGATCTCGCGTATGATTGTGTAGCTGACCTTTTTGCCGTGACTGAAGATGGTAAGCTGCCACATTTCCATGCCTACTTCGCCGCTTATCCTATCGAATCATTGAGTGAAGAAGAAATCCTGGCTCACTTGCGCAGGCTGGTCTTCTCGCGTGCGAATCACGGAATCTTCAGGTTGTATAACGAGGTTGATCCGAACCTTGGTAAAATCCTCCGCAACATCAAGCTGGCGCTGGAACATTTCAAGAGCCTGACGATTGTTGAACGCTTTGGCGAACCATGCCTTGCTCCATCAGAAGGAGACAGGCTGGTAGATCTTAACCAGTTCACCACAGAAGAATTGGAAATCAACCTGCGGAGATATCTCCATGGTTCGGAGAATATTCCGGTCATGCTCGGCAAAGTTGCGCTCTTTTTGCTGGAGCAATTCGAATGTTCTCGTGTCGTATCATTGATGTCGGTAGGCATAGCCTTCAAGAACATTTACCTGATGCCGATGGAGGGCCCCGAGCAATCGGAAGCGGTGCCACAAGGATTAGATGAAGCAGGTCTTACAATGGTTATCAAGGAAGCGGTTGAGAAGATCCGTACAAAAATGGTCGACCGGTATTCAACTATGAATCGAATAGAGGTGTCACTTCTTGCGACTTACTTCAGTGTTATAGAGGAACGGCTGGTGCTCACTTTTTCTGGTGATGGACATGAGAAAGGTCTCCGTGAACTCTTGAGAAAACGTTTAGATAATTTAACGGAGGATGAATACAGGAGCACACACAAGAATAGATTGGAGTACTTGTCAAGGCTTACCGGCAAGGAGGTTGCTGGAATGTTGAAAAAGAGATAATTTTCAGCAGGGCGACCAGATTGATAGGAATATACAGATAGTGAAGCATATAGATGAACATACGCTGGAGCTGTTTATCCTCGGTGACAAGAAGACGATTGAGGATGCGAAGACTATCACCGAGCACCTTGGCGCATGTGCCGGGTGTGCCAGCTTGTATGATGAGATAAGATCGTACTACGTGGAAGTCAGGGTGGAGATGGAAAAAATCGCCGATGCCGTGCAGCCTGTAGAGCGGGCTTCAATTGCCAGGAAAAGGAACGAGCTGGAACCCTATTTCCGCCATTCAGATTGGAAAGTCAGGCCATATGAAGAAATCAACACTCCAACACTTTGGCGGCGCATCGGAAATCAAGCCAGGGCGCACCCGGTAGTAAGTTCATCATTTGGATTGATGCTTGCGGCGCTGATTGCATTCTCCTGGAGTTCGATAGTAAAACCACAACCACAGCCATCTTATTATTTCTATAATACAGAAGCGAATGACGTTCAGATATATAGTGCATCGAATAAGCTTTTGTGGGCCATGCCAGCGTATGACCTCGCAGGTTGCATTCGGGATGAAGATCTATTCAACGTCCATGAAACGCAGATTTCAGACCTGTACAACAATGGTAGAAATGAAGTAATAACGGCTGTTGCACCCCGAAGTAACCAGTTCTCGGGGAACATAAGGGTTTATGACTTCAGAGGGAAATTACTAAGGTCTTTTTCCTTCGATAGCCGGTCAGTGAATTTCAGAGGCATACCCTACGATACACGGTTCGATCCCGGCCAGTTCTTAGTCGAGCAGATGCCCGATGGGAGGAAAGATTTACTTGTTTCCTCCAGCGATGGTAGGTCTCCAACTATTCTTGCGCGACTGACAGGAGACATGAAAATCATGGGCAAGTACTGGCACTATGGAAATTTCAAGGCATACCCGATTGATTCGTACCATGATGGTGTTCGGGAGGTTGCTATAACAGGAGAAGACGATATTAGCGACATGTCCGATAGCGCTTTTGATTTTGTTGCAATTCTGGATCCCTCGAAGATAATCGGCAACAAAGAATCGTCCGTAACCAGAGGATTCGGATTCCCGGCCTCAAATGCAGAGTTGTATTATATCAGGCTGCCGATCACGGATATTCAAAGAGCTCAGGGAATCGGACCTGAGCAAAGAATTTTGAGGGACAGCAACGACAGTACACTATATGTTTCGATTGGCCGGGATTTCATGGACAACAGTCCCGGCGACTGGGAATTCGACTTCATCTTTAATTTGAAGGATATGAAGGTGCAGCAGGTGAAATTTGCAAATCCCACGCAGCAGACTTTTGCAGCGCTTAAGAAAGAAGGGAAAGTACACGGAACATTCGATGAGCAATATTTGGAAAATCTGAAAAACGGAGTCAGGTACTGGAACGGGAAGGAGTGGGTGAAGGAGGCGACGGGGGTAGCGGGAAATTAGGCAACTATGACGGTTCCGCTGCTGCACCTTATCTTCCAGCAGCGTCAGCCAAATGCAAGGAACCTTTACTGATTTCCTCATGCGGCTTGAAATTGAAATTAAAAATCCTTGTGTATCACCAAATAGTGTCGGGCGACAGCTATCATGGGGATTACCCGTGGGCTGTACAAGTATAACAATTGCGGAGGCATCTTGAGCTCCTCCGCGAATGGGGATTCAAGACCATATCATTCAAGGATTACTCTGCTTACACTGGCGGAGCGACCGTGTTGCCGAACCGATGTGTGATCCTGACTTTCGATGATGGCTCTGATGAGATGTATCAAAATGCATTGACTCTATTGATGGAATTCGGAGCCAAAGCCACTTTTTTTGTTCTTGGAGATCGCTCCTTAGGGATTAACAATTGGGATCACAAGAGGGGATTCGACAGAATGAATCTTATTGAGGACCATAAGTTGATCGAGATGCATAATGCAGGTTACGAGGTCGGTTCACATTCGATGACCCATCCGGTTCTAACCGAGGTTTCAACTGAGCTTGCGGAGAAGGAAATTCGCGATTCAAAATCCTTGCTGGAGAATTTGGTTCAGGAAGAAGTGACGACCTTCGCCTATCCGCACGGTGCCACAAACGACTTCGTGAAAAAGATTGTCGAAGCGGCTGGGTATAGTTATGGATGCGGAGTCTATTCAGGTCCGCCCAAATTCGGAGGCGACATGTACGATATCCGTCGCATACCGATGACGCGTCGGACGAATGCAATAGAATTTGCTTTAAAGATGATGACACCTTACGAACACTACGCATGGCTGCGCTGGGAAGCAGGAAAAAGGCTTCGGGGATTTGCTGGATAACGGGAGGCAACCTTTCTGTGGTACGAGACCGCCGGATGGTTCAACGTAACCCGTGCTTCAGGACCAGCAAGATGCCATGGGCGACTTTTAGATTGGAATTTGAGTATCCGGCCTGAGGATATTCTATAGGGACGCTTTCAGCCGCGGATCGGGGTATAGTGGTACATCGACGAGTCGCGCGATTGCGGATAGATCTGTCATCAAAGACATGAATCTGACCCCTCAAAGGATTCAACTTTGAGATGTTCTCTCGTCGATGCCCGGGGCCGGCGCAAGGCTGACTTGATCCGGTCCGACTCGGAGGTAAGGCGAGAGTGAACGGTGCCAGTGGGGTACGGGTATTCTTCTCCTGAGTAGATATACTCGTCTCGGTTCGCGGTCGGTACTATAATTTCAAAGGTGGAGATAGAACAGGGAGCATCCGTACGCCAAAGCCGGATCGGCGACGAAAATCTTTCTTGGAATTTTTTTCAGCACGGGGAGAAGCCTGCAAGGAAACATATTAGAGCCCGAGTTCTCAAGACTGTTTTAAGACTCTAAACGTCACAGAACCTTAAACTTGGAGTGCTGTATGAAAAGGTCTATACCTGCTTATTTGTCGAGATTAGTAATGACATATGTGAAAAAGGCGGCCTGGGGCTTACCGAGTTGGGTTATCGTCTTGGGTGTTTGCCTTCAAGCTAGCAGTCCATTGCACGCCCAAACCTACTACGGCCAAATACTGAGCCCGAGCGCAGGTCAACAAGTTTATTATGGCGATAATTATGAGATTAATTGGACTGGAATTCCAAGTAGCTACTCACAGTGCGATATCTACTTCTCGTCGGACGGAGGAACAACTTGGAGTAGCAACCCTTTAAATAGCTCCCCTTTATCCACCGCTTCCGGCACCTGGGTTTGGCAGAATTTACCATTTGGCTATTATCCTTATTGTATGCTTCAAGTAAGGGCTTGGGAGCCTTTAAATCCCGTTCAAGCTAAGGTAACGAGTGGTATGTTCTCAATCGGTCCCGTTATTGAGTTTAATGTTACTTCTCCAAAAGGGGGCCAGACTTTGGTTGCAGGGTCTCCTCAAAATATCTCGTGGAGTTACTATGGGTCGGGGAATCAGGTCGACGTGGAGATATTTATTTCGATTAATGGTGGTGCATTCGGTCAGCTGGGCACTACTTATCCAATGACCGATAACTCTTTGCCTTGGAATACGAGTGCATTCTCGACGTCCACCAATTGTCAGCTACGCTTGAAGGCAATCTTCAGCGGAATTGTCGTCGATTCCGCGACTAGCGGTACATTCACAATTGTTCCTCCATCTGTCAACGGCACTGTGCTGGACAACAACGGTACCCCGATTCCAAATGTAGTGATGCAGGGGTTACCAGGTAATCCTACGACTAATAGTTCGGGAAATTACTCTGTAAATGTGACGTACGGCCAGAGCTATACGTTTGTACCCACATATGCGGCCTATATCTTTAATCCATCCTCACAGGCCACCCCTGCAGTCACATCGCAGCTTACTTACAATTTCACCGGCACAATGAAGACCTACGCAGTTCAAGGTCAAGTCCTCACAAGTATCGGGGCTCAGCCGATGGCTGGAGTGACTCTGAACGGCTTGCCCGGCAGTCCGGTCACCGACGCGAACGGAGACTTCGCTGCGATTGTTCCGTATGGAACGAATGTTACGATTACGCCCTCAATGAACGGGTACACGTTCTCTCCTTCAAACGACCAATTGGGAATCGTCACGAAGTCTTATTTGAATCAGAACTTCACCGTAAACACTTCATTTGTTTCAGGCGTCGTCCAAGATAATTATGGCAATCGCTTGTCTGGAGTGACCATGAACGGATTTCCCTACCTGGTTAGAACCTCTTCAAACGGGCAATATAATGCCTGGCCACCAAGCGGCTGGTCAGGAACAGTAACGCCATCCCTAAATAGCTACGTGTTCGATCCTAGAAGTCTTTCCTATTACAACTTGACTGGCACAACTGGTGCGAAACCGGAAACCGGCTACTTACCCCCTCCTGTTCCAACGAACCCATCGCCTTCCGATGGGGCATCGAATGTCCAAACCAACACCTCTTTGAGCTGGTCAGGATCTCCGGGTTCAGCGACGACCTACCAGCTTCAAGTTTCGACTGACCCACAGGTCCAGTCAAACTACATAGTCAATACTACGGTGTCCTCCCCATTCTATTCTGCACTCAGTTTGCAGAATGGTACTCAATACTATTGGCACGTCCAAACGTTAAACCCAGCAAGTGGGACCTGGTCACCAATATGGAAATTCGAAACAGTGGGACCAACCATTTCAGTGTCCCAGGGCAGTCTAAGTTTTGGTAATGTTCAGGTGAACACAACTTCGTCACCACAGAGCTTCACGCTGAGTGGTAGTAACCTTACGGCGAATGTGACGGTGACGGCGCCTTCAGGGTTCATGGTTTCGACGTCGTCAGGTGGACCTTATCAGGGGAGTGTTCCTGTTACACCGAGTGGCGGATCTATAAATCAGACGATATACGTTGTATTCACCCCGACGTCGGCAACGTCGTATAATGAGAGTGTACAGGTGTCAGGCGGGGGCGCTGCGACACAGAGTGTGTCAGTGACAGGAACGGGAACTACTCCGCCACCGGTTGCTAAGTCGATATCGAAGACGAGTGGAGACAACCAGTCAGGGCTGATTTCGAGTACACTGCCACAGCCATTGGTAGTGACGGTGACGGATGCATCAGGTAATCCGGTATCAGGGATAACGGTAGCGTTCGCTATTACATCGACACCAAGCGGAGCTACAGGGCAGGGACTATCGACACCTACTGCAACGACAGGTTCGAACGGACAGGCGAGTGCAACATTGACGTTAGGGAATGTGCAGGGGACGTACACAGTAACTGCGACATCGGCAGGACTGACAGGAAGTCCAGTAACATTCAATGAAACGGCAACAAATCCGCCACCGGTTGCTAAGTCGATATCGAAGACGAGCGGAGACAATCAGTCCGGGCTGATTTCGAGTACACTGCCACAGCCATTGGTAGTAACAGTCACTGACGCATCAGGGAATCCAGTATCAGGGACAACTGTAACGTTTGCTATTACCTCGACACCGAGCGGAGCCACCGGGCAGACAGTATCGGCACCGACTGCGACGACAGGTTCGAACGGACAGGCGAGTACGACGCTGACACTCGGAAACAGAACTGGTACCTACATCGTAACGGCAACTTCGGCAGGTCTGATCGGAAGCCCGCTGTCGTTCACAGACACAGCTTCGAACTCTTCTTCCATAGAAATCCAAGTGACACCCGGCACTCTGAATTTTGATAGCGTTGAAGTCGATTCAACGTCTTTGCCTCAGAGCTTTGTGCTGCTTGTGAACAATGTCAAATCGAGCCTTACATTGACTGCGCCGTCTGGATTTGAGATTTGGCAACCGTTGCTCCTCAGCTACGGGAGTTCATTGACCATTACGCCAATTAATGGATCGATTTCCTCTACTGTCAGGGTCGTGTTTGACCCAGTGGACACGGGACAATATTCCGGCAATGTATCGTACTCAGTGGGAGGCGTGCTAGCAATGGTTGGGCCGCCATTCCTAACCGGAAAGGGTATGAGATCATCATCGCCTACCTTTCTTTTGGGAGATGTCGATGGCAATGGCTTGGTTCAAGCAGCGGATGCCTCGCTAATATTACAATACGTTGTCGGGCTCAAGACGCTGACCGCTGCCCAGCTCGCTGCCGCAGACGTGAATGGAGACGGAGTGGTAAGCGCGTATGACGCTTCCTGGATCCTCCATTACGTTGTCTATGGGACATGGCCGTCCTCTTCGCGAAGCATGCTCGGATCTAATCCGGCTGCCAAGCGCCAGAGCACATCGAAATGAGACACACAAATGAGCCATGATATATTTCCAGCTTTGGGCCGTTGGGAATCGTTACCTGATAAAAACAATTGTATCGAATCACTTTTCAATCACATAAAGGTTACAAAATGAATAGTCAGTCAGCTCGATTTCTTTTTTTGCCCGCAGTGATCGTCATGTTGTGCGGATTGATTCCAGGGATGGCCATGGCACAGATCCCGGTTACTCTGCCGACTGTCTCAGGCTCACCCGGGGACTCAACTCTTGCTTCCCTAAATGTGGGAAGTTTAACAGGTTCAAACGTAACAGCCTTCCAGTTCAGGATATATTACAACAAAAACATAGTCTATCTCACCGGAGTCGACAACACAGGGACGCTCAGTGCCAGCAATAGTCCGACAGTCTTCGCAGACACTGCGGATGGAATGCTGTCTGTAGCATGGGCAAGCGCGAATCCGCTTTCCGGCTCCGGTGCACTTCTCAAAATAAATGTGCTCTTCAGAAATCCTGGTACAACCGCTCTCACAACTACCGGAGCATCAGGCCAGACCTTCTTTTTCAACACAGATACCGCGGCAGTGACGAATGGTACGATCACTACGAATCCACACGTGTCGGTGACTGGAGTAATATCTACAATTCAATTAGACGACTCTCTTGTTACGGCAAAAGATGCATTCGGAAATACTCTCTGGCAGTATATTGCTCCGAGCAGTGTTTTGTGCAGCGATATTGCAGATGCATACGGGAACGGCCACAAAGAAGTCTTGATCGGTACGGATCAGAATTCGTTTGGGTTGGTTATTATGCTTGACAGCACAGGCCAGGAGGTGTGGCAATTCCAGACCGGGGCTACCGGCGTGTACTGGCCGGATAGCACTTTTAACGTGCATGTGATCAAGGTAGCCGACCTGGATGGGAACGGTAAGAACGAAGTCGTCGCATGGTCACAGCAATCGCCATGGTATCCTCAGCGTCTGTGTGTATTGAGCCCGACCGGATCTCTGATTGGAGATTACTGGAACCCCGGATATGGACAGATGACAGACAGCACGCTGGTAATTTCGGACTTGAACAACGATGGAGTGAAAGAAATAGTTGCGGGGAGCTATAACAACGATCTGGGAGGATTGAATGTGCTCTTCCTTCTTGAGGGTAATAACATCAATGGGCAGGCGCCACCCTATGATGGGAATGGTCCGCAGGGAACACAGGTGTGGTACAACGACAGCATTCCTGCACCAGTGCAAAGCATTTATGTTGTTGGGGATATGAATAGCGACGGGTGGAAAGATCTGGAAGTATTCCTTAATAACGGCTCTACGGTTTTTGTGAGCGGAAAAACCGGTGCATTCCTTTCGTCGGATGGTATCGAAAAATCAGAAAGTAAAATCATGTCATTCTCCCTTTCTCAAAACTATCCGAATCCATTCAATCCATCCACGACAATTGAGTATGATCTACCGAAAGCCAGCTATGTTACGCTAATCGTCTACAACACCCTCGGACAAAGAGTGGCTACGCTCGTCAATGGTAACGAAATTGCAGGAAGCTACAGCGTAACCTTCGATGCAAACAGGTATTCGAGCGGCGTGTATTTCTACAGCTTGACTGCAGGAAATTACACCGCGGTTAAGAAGCTAATTGTTGTCAAGTAAGTTTCATCTCAGCAAGGGAAGGCAACATATATGAAAGCGGCGATTAGGATTCTCTCGATAATTTCACTCGGATTAGGTATCGTAAAACCGTCATTTGCTCAATGGATACAAACCAACGGTCCCTATGGTTCAGAGGTTACGAGTCTATGCGTGGACGGTACGGATCTGTTTGCAGGCACACCAGGTGCAGGCGTCTTCTTGTCCACCGATAACAGCGCGAATTGGACTCCAATTGACAATGGCCTAAGTGACCTTTCGATCCAAGCTCTTTCTGCTGACGGATCGAAAGTCTATGCAGGCACTAGCTCCGGCGTGTTTGTCTCGACAAATGCGGGTTCCTCCTGGAATTTGTCGAACGCAGGTCTGACAAATTTACAGGTCAACGCGCTCGCGAGCGATGACAGTTTTCTTTTTGCCGGCACTAGCGGCGGTGTCTTTCGATCCTCGGACAATGGTGCTACGTGGGAGTCAGATAGCTCCGGCTTAACGAACCCAAACGTTCACTCACTACTTGTTAAAGGAGATACTATCTTCGCAGGTTCTTCATTCCCTAGCGCCGGAGGCTCAATTCCTCCCGACTTGACATATTTCTTCCGATCGACTGATCATGGTGCAAGCTGGGATCAACTTTCTGAGCCATTCCAGATACCTGTCAACTTGATGGCCGCCAACAATACATACCTGTTTATTTCATTCGGTGGGGTCCTGTACCGCTCAAGCGACGGAGGAAATAACTGGTCGTTGGATTCTCCTGATCCTCAAGGAATCACCGCAATTGCAGTTGATAGCACTGATATTTTCGCCGGCAATGACAGAGCGGGTGCCGTGATGATTTCCACTGACAACGGGGACAACTGGCAAATTCGGAATAACGGACTCACTGACTCCACAGTTGTTTCACTTGTCACAAATGGCTCAGATGTTTTTGCAGGCGGATTTTCAAGAGGGGTTTTCCGCTCGACAGATGACGGACTGCATTGGACACAGGCAAGTAATGGGCTTAGCGGAACTGTTCCTCGGTCGATAGCTTCGGCTGGTGGTCAACTCCTTGTGGCAACAGGAACAAGCGGCGTTTTCGAATCACCAAATGGCGGAACAGATTGGACAAGCCTGCTGGATCTGGGTTGGTTACCGGGCATGAGCTTTTACACTTACTCGGCCTCTGCTCTTTGCGCAAATGATTCTACAATTTACATCGGGAGCTACGGTGGTGTTGTCGAATCCACAAACAATGGCAGCAAATGGACTGTAAGTAAGGGGTTCTTCTACCAAGTGAATTCAATCGTAATCTCTCCATCTCAGATTTATGCAGGGACTAATGGTGGTGGAGTCTACGTCTCTACCGACAATGGAGCAACCTTCAATCAGACAAACTCAGGCCTGACCGATCTTGATATAACGACTCTCGCATTTATTGGTCAGTCATTCCTTGCGGGAACCGATACTGCTGGGGTATTTATTTCGACAGACGATGGCACGGACTGGACAGCAGCAAAAGTCGGAATTCCAGGAGATAGCCACATCTTTGCGTTCTCAGTGGACTCTTCCGACGTTTTCGCAGCGACCGATAGAGGTATCTTAGTAAGTACGGATGAAGGCAAGAGCTGGGTTGCGCAATCACAGGGGCTCCCGCCTGTGCCGATTCAAGCCATCGCTTCCAGCAATAAAAACCTGTATGCCGGAACGGATGGAGACGGTGTATATTTTTCTGCGAATTACGGCGCAACATGGAATGCTGCCAATGCTGGCCTGCCGGCAGGCACGATAATCAATTGCTTGAGTGTTGTCGATTCGAGCCTATTTGCGGGGACTCCGGACTTCGGTGTTTGGTTCAGACCGCTTTCACAATTGGTCACAGATGTCCGCAACACTGATAATGGGACAGTCGTCAACAGATTCGATTTAAATCAGAACTATCCGAATCCTTTCAACCCATCCACAGTCATCAACTATGAATTGCCCGCGAGCAGTCATGTAACGTTGAAGATCTATGATGTTCTGGGTAGAGTGATAGCGACGCTGGTCAATGGTCAGGAGCCGGCAGGCTCACATAGTGTGACAATGAATGGATCAGGCCTGCCGAGTGGAGTCTATTTCTACCACATGCAAGCGGGCACATACTCGGCCACGAAGAAACTATTGCTGCTAAAGTAACCGGATAGAACAAGCATCCGAAGAGTCACAGTGCAGTGGGGGCAGTGTAATCAAATTGCTGCCACTGCACTATCTATATGGAAAGAATTCCTACCTCAGGAACAAGCTGTACGTCAGCACGCTGAACACCAGGGCGGTGAATACAGTGTACCTCCCATTCTTCTCTGCGAATGCAAAGTAAAGCATCGACGCGAGCACGCGCACGTACGGAGTAAGCATTAGAACTGCTATCCCGATGTTGACGAATAGTCGTGGCCGAAACGGCGGATGTGTCGCCTTAGCAAAGTCGTGGACTATGAAATGGAACAGGTTCATCCCCGATATGGAGTATTCAAGGCCGAGTTGCCCCGTCGCAGCATATCGCCAGACAACTCCGATTGCAGTGAGGATAACGCTGGCAAGTACCCCGACTAGGAGGATGTACCCGACCAGTGTCTCCATCCGAGATTCAGATCGTGTCTTCGCTGCCAAGTTATCGTTCCTGGGACTTGTATTTAGCTTCGTGTTCTGCTCAGCCATGATGAGAATGCTGTTCGTCGTTAATGAAAAAGTTACCCTGAGCGAGTGGCCCTCTTAGCGTTGCAAGTCGAAGAGGCACCATCCTTCGACTCGTCACGCTTTCAGCTTGACTTCGCTCAGGAGGACTGACCTTTTTCTCAGCAACAGGCTTATTATGCCTCTTCGCCAATCTACTACTCCAACAACCCATTAATCCATCGTTCCAAGATTCCATTGTTCCGCTCTTCCTCCTATTTGATCCACCCAATTCCTCTCGCAATCATTTCTATCCCGAGTATTCCGAGGATAATAAGGAAAAAAAGACTGACGGACCTGTTTGTCAGTCTGACTAGAAGTCTGGTCCCTAAGAATGCGCCGACTACTATTCCGATGATGACCGGTGCAGCGAGTGCCGGATCGATCATGCCTGCCGCAAGATAGACACTCGTGCCGGCAAGTGCAGTCACCCCAATAATCAGGTTGCTAGTCGTTGTCGAAACTTTCGGCGGCAAACCCATGACTAAATCATGGATCAGTACCTTGAGTGCACCGGCACCGATTCCGAGGAGACCTGCAATCAATCCTGCACCGAACATCAGCGGTCCGCCGAAGTAAGCGCGCTTCGCCTTGTAGGAAATTGTCTCGTTCGATGCCTTGTCGTAATACTGCCCTTCAAGCTGGAGCCACTTCGTGAAGCCGTCCTGGTTGACGACAGGTCGCCACCCCTCGCTGTGGCGCAGGAGGAGGGTGAGCCATGATCCAAGGAGGACCACTCCGAACATTATGAACAGCGGCGCCTGCGCAGATACCAGGGTGATGGCCGCACCGACTATCGCACCGACTATCGTAAACATCTCAAGAAACATCCCTACCTTAAGGTTCGTGATTCCATCACGGACGTAAGCGGAAGCGGAACCTGAAGAAGTCGCAATCACCGAGATTATGCTGATTGCTATCGCGTGTTTGATATCCATCCCGAGAAGCGTCAGCGCAGGAATGAGAACGATACCGCCGCCCATTCCGCTCATCGCGCCGACGAAGCCGGCTACGACGGAAATACCGAGTAGAGACTCGAATGACATTGGTTACGACCTAAAATTGACTAGAAGAATCGGTGAGGGCATGTAGGGCTAAGTAAGTTTTGTCCGGTTCATTGTTAAGTAGATAACAATTTTAGATGGAGGAAGTTTCATTCTCGCAAATAAAACCATTATGTTCGCACGCGTGAACTCGAGTCTCACTTGAGCAGCAATGCCTTTGTCACGCTGTTCCCCGAATCTGTGTGCAACCTGAAGAAGTAAACCCCGCTTGCGAGATTGTGGTTGCTGACGCTTACTTGGTACGCACCGGCCTGCTGGGATCCTTCGTTCAATGACTCGACCTTCCTGCCGATTATATCGTACACGTCGATCGTCACCTGCGAGTCGACACCGAGAGAATACTGAATCTGTGCAACTCCGTTGAATGGATTCGGGTAAACCTGTATTGACGGGGGAGAGCCAAGCGTGGGAAGTGTGGTATCTGTCCATGCTGTGACCTGCTTGAAAATCTTGTCACCGGGGTCGAATACGACGCTGTCTATTGTCCCCGGGTAAGAGAATCTTACAGTCTGAAGGTTAAGCGAATCGACGAAATTGAATGTCGTTTCCTGGCCGCCTGAATAGACTCCGACGTCCACAGGCATTCGGAAAATAGGTGCATTGATTTGGTTCTGCTTCAAGTAGAACGTGAACGAACCCGGAAAAGTCTTATACGTGAAGCTGTAGATCGGGTAACCCTGTCCGTAAATCCATTCGTCAAAAAACCAATCCATGTTAGTGTGGGTAACCTGGCTGGCAACATTGATGAAGTTGGACGTCACTGCAGTCCCGAACCGGAAGTCTGCAAGATACGTTCTCAGAATGTCGAAGAAGACGGAGTCACCTTCGATATTTCTGAGCATGTTCAATACCCAGGCGGCTTTATAATACTCAGCAAGGCCGAAAATCAGTGCTGGCGGAGGAGCATAAATGGCGTACTTCGCTGTATCGTACTCCATGAAATATTCATTTTCCTCATAATTCATTTCAGCGGTGAAACCCGGTTGCGATACGTGCTGCAGCTGCATAGCTTCTGAGTAAGTTGCAAAGCCTTCATTCAACCAGATGTCTTTCCACGTTCCAAGAGTAATATTATCTCCGAACCAGTGGTGTGCCAGTTCATGCGCCACATCGTATCTGCTGAATTCATACTTCCTGTTCAATGTGGTCATCGTAGTATGTTCCATGCCGCCATACTGGAAGGGTTCGATGCACGCCATGGCATATTTCTCGAACGGGTACTGTCCGTAAATGGACGAGTAGAATTTCATCATCGACACGACAGAATCGACGTTACACACAGGATTTGTTGCCGCAGCGACGGAATCTTCCGGATACACATAATATTGCACAGGCACGGTATCTCCCGGCGCCCTTATGTAATCCGCCGTGACCACGGAGAAAATGGAGGCAGTGGCACACATCAGATAAGTTGCAATCGGAAAATGCTCCACCCAGTTGAACGTCCTGCTTCCGTCTCCATTGTTCACAACCGATTCCAGCTTTCCATTTGAAGCGGCAGTGTAAGCATCCGGGACTCTCACCGATATTTCTGAGAGCGCCTTGTCGGAAGGCTCGTCATAACATGGCATCCAGTACCTGGCATCGCTCGGCTCGCTCATCGTGTAGGCGACTGTCTGTGGGACGACATATCCACCTGACATTTTTTCACCACCGTAATAAAGGTAGAACCCGCGCTGGTTCGCATAGCCCGATGGTCCGGCATTGTCCACGTGATAATACAAAGAGACGACGGCTGTGTCAGAAGAAGCAAGGGGTTTATCAAGAATAATATATATTCCGGCGGTATCGGAAGTGAAGTTTAGAGATCGTCCGCCGGACGTGACTGAATCGACAGTAAGGTATGGTGCTCCGGGACTAAGCCGAATCGAATCCAGCGGACTCACCAGGTCGGGTCGAAATGTGATCTGCATAATTCCGTCGTACCTGAGCGACTTGTTTGCAAGAACGTTGTACCAGTCCATGTAGAGATGGTAGTTCAGAACATCATAAGAATGTTGCAGTGCAAGCGATGGCGGCGGGGGACTGACCGAACCCGGTGGTATTCCATAGTCTTGTGGAGATGCCTCAACCTGCGCGAATGATGTCGAGGCGAATGTTAGGATCAGAACAGCAAGAGAAGCTATTCTCAACTTCCAAGTATTTCTATGAGTTTCCAGATGCCTTGCCGAAAAGCTCAACCACAAAGGGCACGAAGTTTTTTCGGAAGGGGGCGATGGAATTAGTTGGTCAAACATTCTTTCTTTGCGTCCTTTGTGCTATCTCTCTGCGACCTTTGCGGTTAAAGTCTTTTCATGTGGCTTTCCAGCTGCGATTCTCACGTATTGTGGAATTTTCACAAATGAACTGAGAGCTTCAAGACCACTTGTCTCGGTAGTTCCCAATATGCGCCGGTCGTGTATGCGCCCTTGACAAAGTGAATGTGGTCAAGAAGGTTCGTGACGTATAACGATGGCTCCAGAGTTTCGCCATGACCGATATAGAAAGAATAACCACCGGACAGATTGAATATCCATGCAGGCGCTACCTTGTTTGCCACATTGAAGTCGAACAGACCGGCCTGGTACGGAATGCCCGAAGTGTTCCCGTTTGACATTCCAGAACCATAAATACCCGTCAGGTTGACGAACCAATTGAACGGCTGGTAGTTCAAAGATGCTACTATAGACAGACGTTGGTCATGGTCCATGTCTGTCACCGATCCCATCGAGCTGATCGGCAGAAATCCACCCGTCACAAGACCCGAACCATAAGCATGGCTCAAAGCCGTATTTATATATCCTGAAAATGGAGTTGATGGATTTTCAAAAGAAAGTCCGAGTTCTATCCCGGTCGTGTGGACAGTCTGTACATTGACCTCGGCGTCTATCGCAGTACTGCCGAGTGTTTCATCGTTGAGCCCGGGACTTGCGTATTCATAATATGCATCTGCTTTCATGCGAAGCCCAAACCCGAAGTCATGCAGGTATCCTGCTTCGTACCAGTCGGACCTCTGCGGCAATGTCGCCAATCCTGAATAAGCGGCACTCGAAGCAATTGCATGTAACCCTTCGATTAGAATCGGCATGAATACTCTGCCATAATAAAGATAAACCGTGTTCGCAGGATCAAAGAGAATATTCCATTTGATACGCGGGCTGACCTGATTCTGCAGTGCAGTGTTAGGCTGGACTTGCTGGTCATACCTCAGGCCGATGTCGAAGGATGACCAATCGAGGGGGCTCCATGTTGTCTGTGCGAAAATCCCAAAATTGGATCCCTGGAAATTGGTGTCGTCCGATGGACCGGGGATTCCGGTTGTGGTCGTAGTGGAATAGTCTTCCTTTCCCCACACGTTATTAAAGTCGAGGCCGGTGACGTACTTGACCGCCGACGACAAGCGCTGGTCATAAACTATTCTTGTGCCTAAGGTCGTGAATCCACGGTTTTCGCCGAGCACATAATTCGTTGGATTGTTGGCGTATTGGAAATCGGAAGAATCGCCAGGGCCCGGAGTGTAAAGCAACCCGCCTTCGCGCAGGTAAGCTCCAGCGAATAGTTTACTTTCCCTGTTTTCTTCCGAAGAAAAAGTGTGGTAGTATGAAAGCGTCTGGAAAGCGTTTGTCGTATTCTGGATATCATTGGTAACAGCGCCGAGCGGGCTGTACGGTATTTGAGTTACTGTGTTGCTCCAGTTCAGGTTGGATGTCAGATAATCACCGTCATCGAACAAATAGTCTATTTTGCCGTACAGGAAATAGTCAAAGCCATGATCGTGAAAAATCTGCGGCACCGGCGGTTCGATGCGGCTGA
Source organism: Bacteroidota bacterium (assembly GCA_021818875.1). GTDB lineage: Bacteria > Bacteroidota > Ignavibacteria > Kryptoniales > JAKASW01 > JAKASW01. The sequence goes on along the minus strand of JAKASW010000017.1, from coordinate 4,627 downwards.
ACGTTTCCTGGCGAGACCCGGAAACAAAAACGCCCAGACTTCCAAAGTGGTCACTGAGGGCGAGGCTTTGACCATTAGAATTGAGTGACTTAAATGCGCCTACTCTGGATCCAAGCGTGTCGTTCGAATTAGGAGCGTAAAGACTCCCACCGTAAGTTGAGAAGTCGAGATGGAATCCTCCGGGCGGCACACGGTTCTGCAAGTTGATGACAGCTGCCAATTGTCCGCCGTATTCTGCCGGCCATGCACCGTCCATGAAAGTCGCCCTGTTAACTACTTTTGTGTTCACTATGCTGTTCAAGCTTCCCATCACGCCGAGTGAAATCGGGATTCCGTCGATGTAGTAAGTGTATTCTCCATGCTGGCCACGGATGTGCATTGCGCCGGTCGTTCCGCGGGCCGCTCCCATGAGATTCTGCTGAACCAATGTTACTAATCCGGCGGTTGGAGGAGCATGATATGTCCCCGCGGAGAACACCTGGTTGTCCGTCATCATGTTGAAAGTCGTCACAGGAGTTATCCTTTTTCCAGTCACTACCTGCTCCTTGAAGGTTAGAATAGTCATATAAATGGATTTCGTCAGGTGTGCCTTGTCGATGATTACATTTTGAAACACGTCATTAAATCCGACAGAATGGACACTGAGCTCATAATTGCCTTTTGCAATATACTTGAATTCGGCGACTCCACTCGGCCCGGTTTCTTTTTCTCCGACGAGATTGCCGTATTGCCGCAAAGTAACGAGCGCAAGCGAAATAGGAGCCTTCGTTTCTTCGTCGTAGACGGTTACTTTGTAATCCACGCCTTTCCTCATAACGAGAGTTGGATCTTTCGGTGGGTCGTCTCCAGAATGGGCCTGACACGAAAATGCATTTGCCCCGATAGGTTGTATTAAGGAAAGCGCTGCAGCCGCGACCGTGCAGACATATATCTTCAAAACTCGATTCATAATTCTCCTCGTAGTGTCGGCAGAAATTGCGGGCATTGTGGTATTTCGCGATGTTCATACTCTGATCATGAAGACATCGCGCCACAAAAAGCTGGTGGTACGCTCGTTTTACATTGGCTGCAGAACTACCAGGCCCGACAGCCTTTACCGGTTATTGTTCAATTGCTTTGTGTAAATCAGATGATGGAGGAGTTGCGGGGGGGCTTGAGAAGGCAGTGACGAAAACCGTCCAAAGGCTGCCCGATTGATGAAAATGACTCAAGCAAATCCGAATGAACCTGCTCTTCGCCTAGCGCAGACGCGGGCAAAATACATTGGAATGGGTTAACCTCAGTTTCCAAATCCTGTGAGTTGGAAGGATGGCTGGGGTGAGTCTTGCAGTAGTCGCAGGGACACTGGCCGCTTTGTTCGATGGTGCAAGTGCAATGCCCGTATGCCATAGCGGCCGTAGTACTGAGAAACAGAAGTAGCACAGCGGCGTGCTGCAAAGCACGGAGCATTTCAAGTCCACTTCTAGACATGTTTCAAATATGACAACCTTCAAGTATAGTATTACAACATCGTGGAGAACCACTAAGTTCACTACTCGCATTTGAGAGAGGAGGTATGCTGTTACCCTGTATCTTCCGTTATTATTGACGTCAGTCTCTGAATTTCTTTTGATCAAATCTTTCATAACTGTCCCATGAAACCCCATCACCTGTTTAGCACGAATGGAAATGCGCAATTATGATTTCTTTACGGAATCTCTGTGATTTCTTATGCTGTGTTAATTGTGCATCGTGCCATGAATTGCCATATTTTTTCCGCTATGAAGAATGCTCTCCTTTTCTTGCTCGCGGCTTTCGTTGTCCTGTTCCATGGTCCGCAAGTAAAAGCCGCCGATTCGACCACAACTTCACCGGATATATCATGGTCCGGCTTCGTCGATGTCTACTATAGCAGGAACTTCAACAACCCATCTAACCGGATGAACCAGCTCAGGAATTTTGATGTGTATGAGAACCAGCTCGGTTTGAATCTGGCACAACTTTCATTAAGGGAGCAGCCACAGCCGGTCGGATTCCATCTGGACCTTGGTTTCGGAACGGCCAATGACATCGTGCAGGGTCTTCTTAATCCTTTGACGGGGCAAACGTCTCCGATGACAAGCACGCTTGATTTGGTCGAGCAGGCTTATTTATCGGCGATTATCCCAATCGGTTCAGGACTTACTGTCAATGTTGGCAAGTTCGCAACTCTGATGGGATATGAAGATATTGAGACAAACAGGAATTGGAACTACAGCCGGTCGCTCCTCTTTTCGTGGGCGGTCCCTTACTACCACACAGGGATCAGACTGATATATCCTTTCAGCTCAAGATTGACAACATCTCTTTACGTCGTCAACGGATGGAACAACGTTGTCGAGCAGAATAATTCCAAGACTGTCGGATTAGGGATAGACTATTCGCTGTCGTCTGCAACGGCCATCACGTTGAACGGTATGACCGGCTTCGAACAGCCTGCCGGTGTGCCATACGGGAAGACAGATGTCGGCGAGCTGATTGTCACGCAACGAGCAGGCAACGATCTTTCGTTTGCGGCTGATGCAGTCTACGGGAGAGAGCGCGTGGAAGGCGTACTGGATATTTGGAAGGGTATCGCACTTTATGCCAGGTACAATTTGAACAGAGAGTCCGACATCGCACTCCGCGGTGAAGTCTATTATGACCCGCAGGGCTTCACCACCGGAGTAACGTTCCGGAAAGCGACGTTCAAAGAAATCACCGCCACGTACGAATACCGTCCATGGAGTCACCTTATATTGATGCTCGAAGGCCGCAAAGACTTTGCTAATGGTGATGCATTCATTTCGTCCGGTTCGTTGCTTCCGGCGAAATCGTTGCAGCCGACGTTGCTGCTGGGAGCCGTTGCAGCGTTTTGAGTGCGAACAATATTGTTAGATCGATGGAAAATCCGGAGACCTGAATATGGGCGACGCCTGCAATCATCTTTGCCCTGAGAGGGCTGGCGATATTTCTTTCAGCGTGGACGGCCGACTACGGGCAAACATCACCGAATTTGCAGGCTGGCGCCTCTTTTCTATCGACCCTTAGGCTCTCAAACGCTGAAACCATAACCGCCTTTCGAAGCATGAGTTCGATGAGCATTGAAGATTTGTTGCGATTGTTCCATCTTTCCCAATGACCGCCGGTCTTGTGAATCTGGCAGAAACTAAATTGTGGAACAAGATGGCACATCCTTCTGTTTTTGTGATTGTGCGTTCTACCACGGTGTCGGATGAGATCGAGTGGTGATCGCGTTTTATTCTCGCGACTGCTTACTAAATTCCAACAGTGCAAACATGAATCATTTCCTCTGCAAAGCTATGGTCAGATTTATGCGTTCGGTTTGATCAAACTAATCAAAGCATTGAGGCGTCAATTGGTAGTCCAGATTAAGCTGTGAGACAAACAAACCATTTAGACGATTGATAATGAGCCCGGCTTTTATTACCGATTTCATCAGTATGCTTCTCCTCATTGTGGCAGGGTACGTTGTTTGGAGGCAGAGGAGGCACTTCCGAACTTTGGTCCCGTTGATACCGGCCACTGTGTTCATCGCAGTTGGCCGCATAGGTGATATGCTTGTCGAACGGCCCAACCTGATTCACTCTGAGCTTTTTGGCCTTTCTTCCAATTCGCTCCATTTGATATTCGCAGTCACGGGCAATATTGCCGATGTCATCGGTATTTCTATTCTCATTTATGGGTTTCTCAATATCGTCAGATTTGAGAAGACGGAAGAGAAACTCATCACTGATCTTGAGAAGCTCCTTCCGATTTGTGCAAGTTGCAAGAAGTATCGGACCGAAGATGGACATTGGTTACCCATCGAGAAATATCTGAGGGAGAGCGGCGGTCCCGCCATCACGCATAGCGTTTGCCCCGAGTGCTGGACTAAACTATACGGAGATTTGTCCGTCCACGGCAGCGGAGTTGACGCTTAGTAGCGACGGGCCGCGGCCAGATTGGAGTCTTTCATTATGGACTTCCACGCTATTGATAGATATGTGCCCGGAAAACCTGCAGCATTCTTTCTGCTCTATATCCACCCGACTGACATCGTGGCCGGCAATGAGTACCGCGACAGGTAGTCCACGGTACCGTAGTTCCGGGACATTGGATCGGACCGATTTAGAAAGTCATCCTTACCGAAATTGGATGCCAACTCATCCGAGCTCTCAAAAAGGAAGAATTTGATGACCTTTTATGTTTTCTTTACGCCGGATGCCAGCCTTTTTACTACTCCTTAATTGCGGCTGCGCTCCGTTCCTGCCATATTTGTCCCCGATAAAAGAGGTCGCAGCTTGATATGATAATAGGACTCGTAATTTCTATCGCCCTTTTGATTTATCTGGTTTATACGCTGATAAAGCCGGAGAAATTCTAAATGCTCATCGCAACATTCGGAATCTTCGGCACCCATGATGCCATCCAGATCGGTGTGTTCCTTCTCGCGCTGATTCTGCTGACGCCGCCGCTCGGTGCTTTCATGGCGAAAGTGTTTAGCGGTGAAAGGAATTTCCTTACGCCCGTCTTCGGCGGACTCGAGAGATCGTTTTATAAAATCTGCCGAATAGATTCCGATCAAGAGATGGATTGGAAGACCTACCTCTTCGAGGCCATCGCTTTC
>JAKASW010000312.1 GCA_021818875.1 Bacteroidota bacterium | reverse complement strand
CGGACGAAGGATCGGCTCCATTTTCGGATGGAGATATTCCACCTTCTTCTCTCCGGTTTTCCCGCCAAGAAAATCCGGTATCATTTCCATCGGTCCCGGACGGTAGAGAGCGTTCATTGCAATGATGTCGTCGATGGTGGTCGGCTTCAGCTTCTTGAGATACTCCTGCATCTTGGAACTTTCAAACTGGAACACGGCAACCGTCTGCCCGGCAGCGAAAAGTTCGAAAACCTTCGGGTCGTCGTACGGGATCTTGTCGAGATCGATTTCTACCCCGTGATTTTCTTTGATAAGGCGCAGTGCATCCTCGAGCACCGTTAAGGTTCTGAGTCCGAGGAAGTCCATCTTAAGTAGCCCGATTTCCTCGAGGCTCTTGTACTCGTATTGAGTTACGACATCCGTTGATGGGGTTTTGTAGAGCGGGACGTGTTCCATGATAGCGCTCGGTGCAATCACGACGCCTGCCGCATGCGTGCCGACGCTTCGGTTCGTGCCCTCCAGAGCAAGAGAGTACTCGATGAGCTGCTGTATCTTCGGGTCGTTGCTGTCCTTGATCCATTGCAGATCTGGAATCGTTTCGATCGCTTCCGCCAACGGAGTCACGCGGCCGAATACCACCGGAATTTGTTTGGTAATCGAGTCGATTGTGGAAAGAGAAATGCCGAGCACCCTTCCGACATCTTTCAGGACTGCCCGCGAAGAGAGTGTACCGAAGGTAACAATCTGGCAGACCGAGTCCTCGCCGTACTTCTGTTTTACGTATGTGATGACTTTGTCACGCTTGTTGTCGGCAAAGTCAACGTCTATATCCGGCATCGAAACGCGATCGGGGTTCAGAAACCGTTCGAAGAGAAGACTATACTGGATCGGATCGATGTTCGTAATTCCGAGTGAGTATGACACGATGCTCCCGGCCGCACTTCCTCTGCCCGGACCGACAGGAACACCCATGTTTCGAGCGCTGTTGATGAAATCCTGGACGACGAGGAAGTACCCAGCGAATCCCATTTTCTTGATAACCGATACTTCGTGGTCAAACCGTTTCTGAATTTCCGGCGTTATCTCCCTATATCTCTTCTCAAGTCCCTGCCGCGCGAGTTTTTCGAAATACCCTTCAGCGTCCGCAACTCCGGCATCTTCTGGAATCGGGAACCGCGGCATGAGGTCCTGTTTCAACTGAAGTTTTAAATCACACTTGTCGGCGACCTCAAGGGAGTTCTCGATTGCGCTCGGCCCGAACTCATAACCGGCAAACGCTTTCTCCATTTCCCCCGAACTCTTGAAATAGAATTCCGCAACTTTGTACCTCAGTTGGGTCAGATCTTTAGTCCCGTCGTTTGTCTGGGAGATATTGAGCAGGATATTGTGCGGGACGGCATGCTCCTTCTTCAGGTAGTGGTTGTCATTCACTGCAACCATCTTAGCGCCGATCTCCCTGGCAATCGCCGGCATCTTCGCGAGTACGGGTTTCTGATCTTCGAGACCGTGACTGGCGACCTCGAGATAATAATCTTCTCCGAAAAGATCTCTATACTTTCTTGCCGCCTTACGCGCCCCTTCGACATCGCCGTTCACTAATGGTTCCGAAACCGGGCCACTGAGACATCCGCTCAGGACAACCAAGCCCTCGTGGTGTTTTTCAAGAAGCTCGAAATCGACTCTCGGTTTGTAATAATAGCCGTTAAGATGAGCCAGCGAAACGAGCTTGACCAGGTTTCTGTATCCGTCATAATTCTTCGCAAGAACCGTAAGATGATTGTAATCGTTTTTCTCGGACATCTTGCCTTTCGAGATGTACATCTCGCAGCCTATTATCGGCTTGATGCCGGCTTTCTTTGCGGCTTTGTAGAACTCAATGGCCCCGAACATAACGCCATGATCCGTCAAGGCGAGCGAGGACATCTTGTACTCCACGGCAAGGGCAAGCATGTCCTCGATTTGCTGTGCAGCATCGAGCATACTGTAATGGGAGTGATTATGAAGATGTACGAACTCAGGCATATTCAATTCATCTGGACCGGGTACAAACTGAACTCGGTTTCCGTGTAATTGTCAAAAAGGGTACGATAATAAAGATGGACATTGTCGAGCGGGCTGTCGATTTCGATTGTGTGCCAGCCGGCATCGACGGCCATCCATGCCTGCCCCGAAATGCTGTTATTCGGGGGCGGCACATAATTTATCCGGCTCCCGTCAAGTTTAATGACAGGATTCCAGTTACAGCCGTAACAACGTAAAGAGAAAGCAGGCGTAAATGGGTAGTTAATATTCTTATACTGATAGACCTCGAAGACGGGCCGGTTGTTCAAAATGAGATAGTTATCACCGAAGCTAATCGAGATGCTATCGGCGCCTCTCAGCCATACCGGGACACCCCGAAGCCAGACAGTATTATCGATAAGATCGATATAGTGCCAACCCGGCTCGATGCCTTTTGCTATATAGTTCCAGCTTCCCGGATCGATCGACACGCGGTTTGAACCATTCAGATCAAACTCTGTATGAATACCCGAATCAATCTCGAACATAGTTTCCGTTGAATCGCCGGCAACCAGCGAAGTGAGATCCGAAACCCTGGTAAGACGGACGGTCGCCGTCGGCTTCAACAGGGCGCATGAGGAAAAAGAAAACGCTAATAGCAAGGACACTGCTTTCATCTTTTTCTGTGCTCAATCCACGAAGCAAATTAAGTCAAGCAAAATTCATCGCCAGGAGTCTTGGTTCTGTCATTTCTTCGATTGCGTATCGCAAACCCTCGCGGCCAAAACCGGAATCCTTGATTCCACCGTAAGGCATATTGTCAATCCTATATGTCGGATAATCATTCATAATAACGCCGCCGACCTGAAGCTCATCGAACGCTTCGAATATTTTCCTTGCATCATTTGTGAAAACGCCAGCCTGGAGCCCGAAACGAGTGTCATTGACTTTCCGGATTGCCTCCGAAAAATCAGAGTAAGGCTCCAGTATAGCAACGGGTGCAAATGCCTCTTCGCAGTAGAGATTCGAATCAGGAGAGACATTTTCAAGAACGGTCGGCTCGATCATGTTTCCGGTTCGTCTTCCTCCAGTGAGCGCTCTAGCACCCGCAGCCAACGCCTCTTCGATCCATTTGAAGGCCCTGTCAGCCTCTGAGGAATTTATCATCGGTCCGACAACGGTATCTTCGTCGAGCGGATTTCCGACCTTCAGGCCTCTTGTCGATTCCACAAATGCAGATTTGAAGTCGTCATATATCTTTTCGTTCACATATATTCTCTGGACAGAGATGCAAATCTGGCCGGCATTGGAGAACGCACCTGCCGCAAGTCTTTGCGCGACCACCATGATATCGGCATCAGGTTCAACGATCACGGCCGCATTTCCTCCCAATTCAAGAACGACTTTTTTCTTGACGGCCTTCGACTTGAGATACCAGCCCACGCGTGGACTTCCCGTGAAACTGATTATCTTCATACGGGAATCAGTAACCAGCTTCTCTGCGACATCATTCGTACAGGACACGATATTCACCGATCCTTCAAGCGCACCGGCACCCATCAGGATCTCTCCCAGAAGCGCCGAAGTAATCGGAGTCTGCGGAGGAGCCTTGTGTACCACGGTATTCCCTGCCGCGATAGCTGGCGCGATCTTGTGTGCCACAAGGTTCAACGGAAAATTGAACGGGGTAATGCTCGTGACCGGGCCAACGGGATATCGCCTCACAATTCCCCACCGTTTCTCAGAGCCGTTTGCAAGGTCGAGAGGGATGACTTCTCCCGATATTCTTTTTGATTCTTCAGCCGCCACCGTAAATGTCAAGACTGCTCTATCAACTTCACTTCGAGTGTACTGAATCGGCTTACCTGACTCGAAGGTCATGACCCGCGCGAGTTCTCCTTTCCGTGCCTTCAGTCCATCCGCGACCCGGACAAGTATGTCCGCCCGCTTGTAAGACGGAAGCTTGCGGGTGGTCTCGAACGATTCTTCAGCGGCGACAATTGCCGCTTCAACCTCAACGTCTCCTGCTTGATAGACCTCGCCCACCACTGATCCGTCATACGGATTCAGCACGGACGAGATCACTTTCGTCTCGATCCATTTCCCGTTAACCAACAGTTTGTACTTCACTATTGTGCCCGTACCGTGGCGTCGCCGCATCCAAAAAGTCTCCGGCAGACCGGGCAGACCTGCCTGTCCGATAGACAGGATTTTCCGGACAAATTTTTATCTGCCCGGATCACCGAAATCTGCGGGATACAAAACTCTTTACTTTTATTGCACAGAATCAATTTCTAAACGCTTAAGTACTTCTCGACTTCTCCGACTACTTCACCGGTGGCGACAACTTTTCTTTCACCGCTCTTTCGAAATTTCAGCTCAACCTTCCCTTGCTTGAGATTCCTTTCCCCGACAATCACCTGAACAGGCATACCAAGCAGATCAGCATCTTTGAACTTGAAACCCGGGCTCACGCCATTTCTATCATCATACAGAGCCGCAATTTCTGAGTCTGCGAATTTTCGGTAAAGATCATCTGCAACTTCGACGACCTCCTTGTTGTCCATGTTTACAGAAGTCAGGTGTACCATGAAAGGCGCAATCGATTTATCCCAGATTATTCCGTTGTCGTCATGGTTCTGTTCTATGTGACAGGCAATTATTATCTCGACACCGATCCCATAGATTCCCATGACGATCGGTTTCTCATTGCCACTATCATCAAGATAATTCGCATTCAACGCAACTGAGTACTTTGTTCCTAACTTGAAAATGTGCCCAATTTCAATTGCGTTTACAATTCGCAGATTCT
>JAKASW010000311.1 GCA_021818875.1 Bacteroidota bacterium | reverse complement strand
GTAAGACTGTCATAGGCGTCCCTCATGATCTTTGCCGCTTCTCTCGCGAAATTGATGTAATCCTTTGCATCCTTATGGCCGATAATCCACGGCTCGCCATCGACTTCGTTGCCAAGGTCCCAGATCTTGATGTCGTATGGTTTCGGGTGTCCGTACTTCGCACGGAGGTCAGGGTAGTAGCTGTCGGGCGGCAGGTCGCAGTATTCAACCCAGTGCGCTGCCTCATCGAGTGTGCCTGTTCCTGCGTTGATGCAGACGACGTTCTGAGACCCGATTGCCTTGTTCAGCTCCACCCATTCGTCGGTTCCGACCTTGTTGCTGTCGATGTACCCCCATGCAAGATCTTTGAGCGTTGGACGCAAATCTTTTGGGCCGATCCCGTCCATCCAGTGATAATCGGCGGTATAGTTTCCGCCCGGCCACCGCATCTGGGTTATTTCGAGCTCCTTTGCCGCATCTATGTAGCGCGTATCGAAGCCGTCCTTATTCGCGTAAGGTGATCCCGGATCGTACACGGTCCCATACATGGTGTTGAACGACCGGCCGTTCATCGCCGCCTGTCTGCCGCTGAAGCCTATCGGCTCCATGAAGATGCCGTAGATCATAGGATCGATTTTGCTTACGACTCTAGCGGTATCGATTGTAATGCTGGCCGTTTGCGCCGAGGCGGTCAACGGAACCAAAAGAAAGATCAAAAGTAAGAGCTTTTTCATGGTCATCCTCCGATTGAATTGAATGTTAAAGTTCGACCTTCGAGAAAGCAAACCTCCTTAGCCCTAACACGACTGATAATATGCGGCACGCGGGGATTCTCCATATTTCTGAGAGACTTCCTCTTTTAACATTTGACCACCGATCGCGTTGTTATCGTACTTGTTTGTCATTCGCCCAATTCCTCCCTGTCGGACGATCCCGATCCTGAGCATAAGCTATTTGAGCTTTGTTCTACAGTTCGCCTCATGAGAGTCATTGGCGCGGCTCAAGACAGAGTTTACCTGTAAGAAGCGTACGGCGTTCATTTTTCATAAAGCATCTTTATCGTCTGGGAGAAAGTCTTTCCTTCTCCGGAGCGGGATCCTGCGGCCATGCGGCACAAATAGACCCCGCTGGCAAGGCCTTCGGCGCTCCACTGCAGACGATGCTCGCCGGCAGGAACTTCACCATCGATGAGAGTTTCGATTTCCCTGCCCGTGATGTCATAGATCTTCACCGTGATGTATTCATTTCGCGGCAGGTAGAAAACTATGATGGTCGATGGGTTGAACGGGTTCGGGAAGTTTGCGCAAAGCTCGAAATTAGAAGGTGACACCGCTTCGGAAACCTGTCGGATTGCCGTAACCAGATCCGTACCATCTCCGATAAGCTGGATCTCATCCAGTTGGTTCGTACCGACGCCTTTTCCGTTCAGAAGGTAGAGGTAGTTATCGGTTATTGAGGAAGTTGACGTGCCATCGGTCAGTGGTAGGGGAAGCGGTAGAGATTTTGCACCAGGGTCAAGTCCCATGATTTTCGCACCAACGCTATCGGTCGCAACGGGATCCAGCCCGGCGAACAGGGCGTGCTTGGAGCACGGTGCAAAGTTTTTACACCACGCGCCTTCACCGCCTGTCGCACTCTTGATACCGTCGACGACTGCAAGATGGACGGGTCTCGCCGCGTTTAGATCGCAAACGGATTCCGGCAGGTAATTCCATTCCGCCGCTGTATTCGTCGGATGATGGAGCGCTCCCCTGCGGTTGTTGTCGTTCTGTATTGTATACAACGATTGCGGAACTGCCCCGACCTGGTTCTTGAGTGAACATGTTAAACCGGCGGCAGAATGCTGTTTCAATTTGGGAATGGAGACGTAAACGTCCACGTTTTGCAGAATCTTGTTCATGGTGAACGATGCAAAGTTGAAGTAACCGCTACCCGTCGGCACTGTCGTAATGTTCGCCGCGGTCGTGTCATTCAGATCGATCACGTTGCAGCCTAAAGCTGTCCAGACATCTTTATAACCGAATGCATCTTTCGACCCGAACGGAGCTGTGGAACCGGCGGATTGCCAGTTCGTGTCCCAAAATGAATCCACGATGTAAAGATCGGACGGATTCACACCCGCGTCGAGAACATATTGACCCACAGCCTGAAGAACCGCAGGATGCGTCCACATCGCTTCTGTGATTTTATAAGAACCCAGCTTCGGGTTCCACGCGTTTCCCGAACCGCCGGTCATGTTTATTTTTAGCGCGACTTTCTTCCCTTTGCCGAACAGAGCCGAGATCTTTCCGGACTGATTCTGGTCCAACAAGTCAAGAAGATATTTCACTTTCTGCTTCACTCCGCCGCCCGCATCATCATAGATGTAGCTGTCGGCAGGCGTGTTCGTCGTATCGGCAATTCCCACCGATGCGAGGTAAGAAGAAGTTCGTTTATGACCGTAGGCAAGAACTCCGGACGGTCTTAAATACGGTACAACAAGCAACCCTGCGGCTGCGGTACTGACAGTCTTAATGAAGTCTCGACGCGAAACGCCCCGATCACGGAAAGCGCTGGCGTTCTGTTTTTTCACATAACCTCCTGTCTTATGGCCCTAATTTTGAACGAAGTCCTCGAAAGAATCGACTGGTTTTTCGCGCAGCGAATCCCTTCCGGACTGGTCGTGCGGCAGCGTTACTTAATCATCAACATCTTCTTCACCATCTCTACTCCTGGCGCGGTGAATCGGTAGAAGTACACGCCGCTTGCATACCGAGAACCGTCAAAACTGGCTTCGTAAGCACCTGGCATTCGAACTCCTTTAACGAGAGTGACTACCAATCTACCAAGAACGTCATAAACCTCCAGAGATACGAAGCCTGAACGTGGAACTTCAAACCTGATCTTAGTTGACGGGTTGAAAGGATTCGGGTAGTTCTGATCCAGTCGGAATACAGTCGGAAGGACTGAGCCGACATTTTCAATATTGGTCGGATGGTCTTTGATATACTGGGTCAACCATGTAAGTGCAGGCCTCGATGAGCCATCGGAATTCACCAGGTAACAGGTTGTCTGCCACATTTGACCTTGTAGGTATCCCCACAGGGTGATCCCCTTTACTGCCGGGTTATTCCAGAGAACCGGAAAATATTTTTGATACAACTGCAGCTGCATGTTGTCATTCGGCGTTCCACCATTCCCGGTATTCCCGAGGTCCATCTCTGAAATATAGACGGGGAGTCCAGTATCACCAAGCTTTGCTAGGTTGCTCTCGAGTACATTGGTATCTGAACTCTCAATTTCAAACCGATGACATTGCACGCCGATTCCATCGATCAGACCTCTACTCTTCAATAGATTGATAATCTGAAGATATTGAGTCGTAGCGCTGTTGTCATTGATAATGCCATAATCATTAATCAACAACTTCGCATTCGGCAAATATTGCCTCGCCAACGCAAAAGCATTTATCACCCAGTCATATCCGGTGGAACCTGTCCCTCCTAAAGCGCCCTCATAATTTGCATGTCCGTTCTTTCCGTCCGGAGGATTGTGTCCGGGCAGGGGTTCATTCACGACATCCACCATATCGATGTTGGGATACCTCTCTCCGACCATCCGGAACCATGTCGTGATGTACCGGATTTGCTGGGCGGAGTCGAGATTTGAGATCCACGATGGCTGCTGGTTGCCCCAGATTAAATTGTGATCTTTAAAAACCTCGTGATGTGTCATGGCATAGTTGTAAGCGTAATCCAGCCCGCTCCAATTCCATTTAGTGGTATCCTGTGGAGATGCTACGGAACCCCATTTGCCTGCGTTGCCTGGAGTGAGCTGCGTCCAGTAATTTGCGAAAACGTTGTCCGGGACGTCACCGTATGCGCAGCCCAAGAACTTACCTTGACCTTCCGCAATCGGCGGACCCTTGTAAAACAGGCTTGAATCCGTGGGGTTTTTGGTGGTGCCCGGCAGCCCGTAATCCAGTGCCCCGACAGTGAAATATAGGATTGACTTTCCGAACGCCAACCTGTCGATATCCAATCCGGATTCGCGGCTGGCTAACTGAAAAGTCTGTGTGAGGCTGTCTCCGCTGACATAGAATGAATCGCCGGGTGTTCCCTGATAACTGTTCTTGGTAACGTTAACCCACTTCCACACTCCGGTGCCGGCCGTACCAGGACCGTCAACAACGCTAGATGAATCTGTGAAGCCTGCGCCGGCAAGTCCGTTTATGAATACCCAATCTGCACTCGCAGTGTCATCCTTTTCACCAAATCCATTGCCATAGAAGAAACTGTCGCTATTGTAACCGGCAGGGCCGACCTGGACGCGGACGAAAAGATCATAATAGCCTGAGTCGGGGAAGGTAACCTGGTACGTTGCTATCCGACTCGTATCGCCGGGGACGAGACCGGTGTAATTCGAATCAGGAGTTATATAGGCATTTGAGCTGTCGCCCTGCACCAGAAGGCCGCTCCCAAGTGTGCCCGATTCAGCTTCAACAACCACAGGTTCTTTGTCTGCGTTGACATCGGCAATCTGCAAGTTGTCTATGTAGATTGCGTTGTTCGTATCGGCAGGATAATTAAAGTGAATGGGAGCCCGGATTACAGACTGTCCATCGCTCACAGTGAACTGCATAGTATATTTCGCCCACTGCGTCGTCAGGGTAGCCGGGCGAATCACCTTGTATTCGGAGAACGAATAGTTGCCCACCGTAAAGTTGACTTGCGCACCGGGCTTATCTGCCTTTGCCCACACAGAGTAGTTGTAAGTCGCTCCGGGTTTGACGTGCAGGCTATCTGCGACAACTTGGATGTCCCATTGATTTGTCCCGAGACCATGG
>JAKASW010000016.1 GCA_021818875.1 Bacteroidota bacterium | reverse complement strand
AAACAGTGGTATGGAACGGCCCGATGGGAGTATTTGAGATGCCGAACTTCACAGCGGGTACAAAGGCAATTGCCGATGCTCTCGCAAGCGCGACAGCGAAGGGTGCAACGACGATTGTCGGTGGCGGCGATTCGGCCGCAGCAATTGCAAAGTTCGGACTTGAAGACAGAGTCTCGCATGTTTCGACCGGCGGAGGTGCATCACTGGAGTTCCTGGAAGGGAAAACACTCCCGGGAGTCGCCGCCCTGGACAGCAAATAGCAACAAAGTAGTAGATTCCCTTCTGACTGACCTTTAGCCCGCCGAGGGGAATCTTCCTTTTATTCTTCATCTCTACCGGAGACATTGCGAAAGTAGAAACTGCGACTCACTTTGACGAGGTGGTAATCCCAAACAACCGGACGCCAACGAGCGAGTCACAGGTGTATCCACCTTTGTTGCGCAGCCTCACCGGTTTCTTCAACTCTTTTTAAACGCTTCCCCGCCAAGCTCGACCGTCATCGACAGAATTGAGCAAATTGTCTTATATTCATTTATGGCCACCACCGAGAAACGGAAGGCGTGCAGTCGTTGTTCAATTAGATAAAGAAGTTATGAGTTACTACACGAACTATTCAGGTTATTATACACCTCCATCAAGCTTCAGGTTTTTCCCGAAGGGGATGAAGTTTCTACTGATTTTTACAACTGGCGTCTTCCTCTTCCAGATGTTATTGAAAGCAGTTGACGTTCGTCTTTACGACATATTTGTGGAGTTGTTCGCTTTATGGCCGCTCGGTCAGGGATTCATGGTCTGGCAGCTCGTGAGCTACTTGTTTCTGCACGGAGGCTTCTTCCACATTCTCTTCAACATGCTGGCGCTTTGGTTTTTCGGCATTGAGCTGGAGAATGTCTGGGGTACGCGGCGCTTCCTTTATTACTATTTTCTTTGCGGCGTGGGTGCGGGCATATCGAATATTTTTATCGGGCCTCTTTTTGCTCCACCGGCACCGACCATCGGAGCTTCAGGTGCAATCTACGGCGTCCTCATCGCTTTCGGCATACTGTTCCCCAATTCCCCCGTATACCTCTTTTTCTTGTTTCCAATAAAGGCAAAGTACCTGGTGGCGATCTTCATCGGGATCGAATTGGTCTACGGCATTACGGGCACCCAGCAAGGAATCGCGCACTTTGCACACCTCGGCGGTGCACTGGTTGGATTCATATATATCGTAATGATGCGAAAGTCGATTCCAGGCTTCGACATAGCCAAGGGATTTTTCACACAGAAAGCTCAGAATGTCCGGAACAACCTTCAACTCAAAAAGAGTTACAGGAACAAGAATGTGATAACCGATGCAAACTTCAGCGAGGTGCCATCGGAACCAAAGCATAAGAACAACAGGACATCTGAAGGAGACGTGAACCAGGAAAAGCTGGACGAGATTCTCGACAAGATCAGCGCGTCGGGTTACGATTCACTTACAGATGAGGAGAAACATATTTTGTTCACGGCAAGCAGGAAATTAAATTAAGGCGAAACACCACGAGGGAATGAACTATGTTTGAATTACCCGTCATTTCAGATAAAAGGCAAATCGAAGACGAATCACCAAAAGTCGCGGCACAAGTAAATTATCCCCCGCGCGTTTCGCGGAGGGTTTACATAGGCAAAGTGCCGGTCGGAGGTGGGGCCCCGATCTCAGTTCAAACGATGACAAAGACAAAGACGTCTGATGTGAAGGCGACCGTAAAGCAAATTCTCGATGCAGCAGAAGCCGGTTGCGATATCGTGAGGGTCACCGTCAACGAAAAAGAAGCTGCCCAGGCGATTGGAGAGATTGTCAAAGAGTCTCCGATACCGGTCGTTGCAGACATACACTTCAATCATATCTTCGCGTTGAAAGCTCTCGAAGGTGGCGTTGCAAAAGTAAGATTGAACCCCGGGAATATCGGAAAAGTTGAAAGGATTCGCGAAGTCCTCGCGGCTGCGAAAGAGCGACGAGTTCCTATCAGAATCGGAGTTAATTCGGGTTCATTAGAAAAAGATATCCTTGACAAACATGGCTACCCGACAGCGGAAGCTTTGTATGAAAGCGCGATGAGACACGCCAATATTTGTGAAGAAAACGATTTCCATGACGTCATCATCTCAGTAAAGTCCACGGACGTCCGGCTGATGATCGAAGCCTACAGGCTGATCGCACAGCGGACAGATTATCCGCTACATCTCGGAGTGACTGAAGCGGGTCCGACGAAGATCGGCACGATAAAATCTTCAATAGGTATCGGGACACTTCTTGCCGAAGGGATAGGCGACACAATAAGAGTCTCGTTAACAGATGACCCGACCAGAGAAGTAGAAGTCGGGAAAGAGATATTGCGATCTCTCGGCCTTGCGACAAGAAACGTCGAGCTTATAGCCTGCCCGACTTGCGGACGGCTCGACGTGGATCTCTTCTCAATCACAAAGCAGTTGGAAGATCGGTTGTCGGGTATCAAGAAAGCGGTCAAGATTGCGATACTCGGGTGCGTGGTCAACGGACCCGGCGAAGCCAGCGAAGCCGACATCGGGGTTGCATGCGGCAAAGGAGTCGGAATTTTGTATCGAAAGGGCGAGGTGGTCAAACGCGTGAAAGAAGAAGAGATTGTCGATGCGGTTGTCGCAGAAGTCGAAAGATTCGAACCGGAAGCGTGAGTGATGGATTGCATCTTCTGCAAAATAGCCGAAGGAAAATCCCCTGCCAACTTTGTGTTGAACGATGGCGATGTGTTCGCAGTTCGAGACGCTCATCCGATGGCACCAATACATATTCTTATTATTCCCCAAAAGCACATAGCCTCGCTGACGGATCTCGATGGAACTGACGATAGAGGGCTTGTCGGGAAGATGGTCTCGACCGCGGTTGAAGTAGCAAAGAAGGTCTCATTATCCGATCGCGGATTCCGCCTTGTCTGGAATTGCAGGGAGGAAGGTGGACAAACAGTCGACCATATTCACCTGCATTTGTTGGGCGGCCGGCAAATGAAATGGCCGCCGGGTTGAAGTAGCTTATGAGCCGCACGATTTTTCTTGCCTGGTTTGCACCACTTGTCTTCATGGCTGTTGCATTCTATGTCCTTCTGCAGACCGTTGCGCCTCTGATGGCAAAGGTCATTTTCATATCCGTACCATTGCTCATTTGGGTGCTTGGAGGGATTGCTATTTATCGCGAGTATCGTGAACAGGAAAAGGATAGACGTAAAGAGGATGAAGTGCTCCGGGAGGCAAAGAGTATATTGAACAGTTGGACTCGCAAGTCTGCCGGTCATGAAGAAGAAAGGCATGATTGAAGCTTTCTGAGCTTCTGCTTAGGTACTGGATTGTGCTCCTCGCCTACGAGGTGATCTCTGCTTCAGTCTGTGCCTCCATCGCAAGGTCGAAACGGAGAGACCAGGGGAACTGGTTCATAATGGGTTTGCTTCTTGGAGTTATCGGGATCATACTCTCCGTGGTGGTCGGCCGCGCCTCCGATGAAAATGCCGCGACTAACAATCTGTTGCTGGATTCCAGCCATCATCTCCGGAGCGGATGGAAGGTTCTAATTTTCGTGCTGGCGATTCTTCTTGTCTACATTTTGACTGCGGAAATTGCCGAACTGACTCACAGTGTCCCTCCTCAGTCGCTTCTTTTTCTCTTCTACATCGATATACTCGTTGTCACTTTTCTGATGCTGCATTTTGTAGACGGCCGAAAGCTTGCGTCGGTGGGTTTTGCGTACCATGGAAAGATATTGAAAGAGATTCTCTTAGGATTTGGCATTGGTGCCGTGATGATTTGCCTGGTGGGAGGTACAGAACTGGCAGCGGGCGCAATAAAACTCAACATGAGAGTCAACCTCTCTGCCATCGTCTTGTTGAAGAACTTCTTACTGAGTTTCATATTCTTCGGTTTTTTTGCCATGGGAGAGGAATTGCTTTTTCGCGGCTATCCGTACCAGACATTAATCCAAGGGACGGGAGCGATAGGGGCCACGATCATCATGGCGGTAGTATTCGGAGCAATTCACCTCGCCAATCCTGACGCAAGTTTGTTCTCTACACTGAATACGATGCTCGCGGGAGTATGGCTGAGCGTCGCCTATTTGAAAAAGAGAACTCTCTACTTCCCATTCGGAATGCATTTTTCCTGGAACCTGGTACAGAGTTTTTTCCTATCGCTTCCAGTGAGCGGGCTACTGACCAACAGGACGATTTTTATTCCAACAGATTACGGCCCCGATTGGCTGACGGGTGGAAAATACGGGCCGGAAGCCGGAATCGGGACGACGGTCATCCTCGTCATCGCAATTCTGTATTTCTTGCTCGATAGGAGAATTCGTCCCGCCTATGATTATGTCATGCACGAAGACCGAGTTCTTTCGAAGGATAGGGACATCGCGAAGCAGCCACCAGCGTGACTCCTTTTCGCCTGACGACCCAAGTTTTAGCGTAAGAAAGTTTTCGGGGCCTAAGCCCAAGAACATTTGCGCCGGCTGATCGGTAACGTCAAAGTATTCCTACTTTGTTCTTTTGAGAACCAGTAAAGTCATATCGTCGAATTGTGAAGCGTCGCCTATGTGCCTTTCAACGATTGCAAGAATCTTTGCCGATATCTCTTCTGCCGAAAGTGAATCCAGGGTTCTGACGGCTTCCTCAAGGCGCTCAATCCCGAACCTCTCGCCTTTGGAATCGACCGCGTCGGTTATCCCGTCCGAGTACACAATCAAAACATCGTCACTAGTGAGTTCTATTGATTCTTTGCCATACACCATTCCATCCGTCACACCGAGAGGCGGTCCTCCCGCCGTAAGACATATGAGCTCGGTGCCGTGACGAACCAGCGGACTTTCATGACCGGCATTCGCGTACGTAACCGTACCCGAATTTGTGTCCAGTATACCATAAAAAAGTGTCACGAACTTCTCAGGACTGGTCGAACTGAAGAGTAGGTTGTTCGCTTTACCGAGGCACTCATTTGGTTCCGGGGTCAGGCGTGCATACGCTCTGATTGTCGCCTGAACGTTTGCCATCAGAAGCGCGGCTGGCATTCCTTTACCAGATACATCACCCAGTGAAAACCCAAGGCGTCCGTTTTCAAGCGGGATGAAATCGAACAGATCTCCGGCAACAGACTTCGCCGGGACCGAGCATCCCGAAAACTCGTAGCCGTCGATGACAGGAACCTCCTTCGGCAATAGCTGCACCTGTACAGTGTGTGCGGCAGAAAGCTCCTTCTCCAAAACTAACTTTGCTTTCTCCTGCCTGTACAGTCGTTCCTTCTCCACAGCAAGCGCGGCGTGCACCGAAAGAGCTTTTATCGCGTCCTCGTCTTCCGTAGTAAACGTACCATCGCGCTTGTTCAGAAGCTGGACCACTCCGACAATCTTTCCGTCTTTGTTTGTCATCGGCACGCAGAGTATCGTCCTTGTTCGGAGTCCGGTTTCCCTGTCAACTTCAGGATTGAACCTGGCATCGAGGTATGCGTCGGGGATGTTCAGAATATCTCCGGTAGCACCAACGTACCCGGCAATCCCTTTTCCGATAGGAAGACGGATGGTGAAGGGCTTGTCCGCCTGAAGCACCCGCGACCAGAGCTCCTTCTTTTTCTCATCGATCAGATACACCGTTCCCTTTTCGGCATCGGCAATCTTGAGAGCTGTCTCGAGTATCGCCGTGAGGAGCTGATCAAGATCGAGCGCGGAGTTAATCATCTTCGACGCCTCTATGACCTTGTCGAGTCTTCTTACCTCGGTAAGAAGATGGCGCGTGGCACCCTCAAGCTCATGAATGAAATGGTTGTTCTGCGACCTGTGGCGGATCGAAACGACAAGCAAGAGTCGAACAGCAAACGGATGACTGGATTCAAGGAGTCTATCGAAATCTTGCTTACCGAGGACGTAAGTCACACAGTCATCCACAGCCGTCACCTGGCCGACTCGCGGACGCCCGTCGATGAGGGAAGTCTCCCCAAAAAAATCTCCTGAATGTAAAAGAGCAATTCTGTACTCGTCGCCGAATCTTGTCCGCCTCGTTATTCTTATCCTCCCTTCCGCTATAAGATGAAGTTCACTCCCGTCGCTTTCCTCCTCTAATATCACTTCGTCAGCCAGGTAGCGCTTCTCTCGCAGCTTCGGCAGGACGGCATTGAACTCTTCCTCGGTGACCTCTTCGAGGAGGACATTCATTCTCAAGCGTTCCCTCATCCGATCAATCATCAAATTTCAATTGCTCCTTTTCCCTCGCCTTCACACATTTTGATTCACACAACAGCAAGAATAGATATACTTGAACCGATCTTCCACGACCACGGTACGGTTGAAAATAACATTCCACAGTAATAAACCAAAAAACAAGGTTGCTTTTCGGGCTTAAATGTTCTATTTAATTTATCATGGAAAAGAGACAATTAGGAAAATCATCCCTTCGAATCGCCCCGCTCGTATTCGGAGGAAATGTGTTTGGCTGGACTGTGGATGAGACGAAGGCGTTTCAACTGCTTGACTCATTCATCGGAGCGGGATTTGATATGGTGGATACTGCAAATTCATACTCGCACTGGGTTCCGGGAAACAAAGGCGGCGAATCGGAAACCATGATAGGCAATTGGATAAAGAAGCGCGCCAATCGTTCAAAGGTCATCATCGCAACCAAGGTCGGGTCCGACGTTGGACAGGGACACAGAGACATTTCAAAGAAACACATCCTGACGGCTGTGGAGGATTCACTCCGACGATTGCAGACCGATTACATCGACCTGTATCAAACGCATTGGGACGTGGAGGCAACTCCTGTAGATGAGACACTCTCTGCACATGCCCAACTTGTGAAGGAAGGAAAGGTAAGATGGATCGGTGCCTCGAATTTCATTCCTGAGAGATTGAAGGAATCTCTGGACGCGAGCAAACGAGACGGGATTCCCCGCTACGAATCGATTCAGCCGCTCTACAATCTTTATGAGCGAGAGCCGTTTGAGAAGGAATTGGAAAAAATATGTGCCGACGCAAATCTCGGAGTGATAACTTATTACTCTCTTGCGAGAGGATTCCTTTCGGGGAAGTATCGTACGGAGACAGACCTCAGGGGTCACGCCAGAGGCAGCGGCATCAAGATGTATCTTGACGATCGTGGATTTAGAATTCTGGCAGCCCTGGATCGAGTGTCAAAAGATTATCACACAACTCCGGCCTCAGTGGCGATCGCCTGGCTGATAGCAAGGCCCTCCGTCACGGCGCCGATAGCAAGCGCGACAAGTGTCGAGCAACTGAACGCATTGATCAAGGCAACTGAATTGAAACTCGACAACACATCGCTTAGCGCGCTTGACAAAGCGAGCAAATGGTAGCTCTGTAACCTCCTTGCGAGGGTCGCGACACTCTTTCTCAGTTGCCTTCGCAAGGCAACGAGTGTTTCATTTCGACGCCAGGTCTACCTTCAGCCAGAAGTTGATCTGCTTCGGTTGCGGGAACTGCCGTCGCTGCATGTTGTGCCCTCCCTCGGGACCATATCCACCACCACCTTCGCCGGGGTACCCTTCTCCGCCGTAACCTCCGGGATACCCTCCGCCTTCACCGGGATACCCGCCACCTTCACCCATTCCACCGCCGTTGAATTGACGGTCTCTTCTCATCGTCGGCATCTGGAATTTCCCACCGACAAATCCGATTCCGATCTGTGGACCATTTGCGTTGATGGCATAAGGCTCATCGGGAGAAGAATGAAGAGGGACGCGCAGCTCATAGACCAACCCTTCCCTGTCCGTGTGAAGCTGGAGCTCGATGCCTTTGAGTTCGGCCACCGACAGTCTTACTGGCCCGTTCGAATCGACACCAAACAGCTCAACTTCATTCGGCATCCGCATTGCAAATCCCTGGTTCATTTCGCTCGTGTCGGTGAACATCTGCATCCCCTGATTTCCGGATCTTCGGAATTCTCCCCGATCAGCGACCCTTCCCATCGGAAAATGTATGCCAAAAGCTCTGCCCGAACCGCCGGACGGGTTGAACCATACTGTCAGACCGAGACCTAAGATTTGGATTGATTGTCGCCGGTCGGTCGATTTCAGGATGAGGTAAAGGTACTTGCCATCGTTGCGAACGCCGGCAGTCATCTGGGCATCCGGGATGTAGAACATCGTGTCGCCCCAGTCGTCGCTCTTCCCGTTTATCTTGACTTGCCCGGCATTCCACGTACTCTGCACCAGAAGCATACTCGTGCAACCGCTGAACATTAATGATACTAAGGCGAGAGCCGACACCCCCGCTAACTTCAGTCTCCCCATGGGGATTCTCCTTAAAAGATAAATAGCCATAATTGGAAATCAATAGTCAATATGATTCGACTCTTTGCCGGTATCTTTGGTTTAATACCATCGAATTTCCGGCATCAATTGATAATACAAAGCCTTTTTGGTAAACTGGTTCACCTGCTTCAAAACACAAGGAGATTTATCATGTCAAGGTTAATTGCTTTGGTCGCACTTTCATTTCTTTTAGCCACTGCTTCACTCTCAGCTCAAGAACATCACGAAGAGTCCGATACGTCTGAGTCAACCATCCCAAAGCCTGTCCAGATTGTAACACATCATACGATAACAATAGACGGAAAGCTAATCAAGTACACTGCGACGACAGGGACCTTGTTATTGAAAGACGAAAACAACAAGCCGATTGCTCTTTTCGGATTCACGGCGTATACGAAAGATGACGCCGACGTAAACACACGGCCGATCACTTTTGCGTACAATGGGGGTCCGGGATCGTCGTCGATCTGGCTGCAGATGGGTGCGCTCGGGCCGAAGAGAGTGGTCATTAATGATCCCGAGGCGACGCCTCCCCCACCATACAAGATGGAGGACAATCCTTATTCAATTTTGGATGTGAGCGACCTCGTCATGATGGATGCGGTTGGGACCGGACTCAGCCGGCCAGTTGGGAAAGCAAAAGGCTCGGATTTCTGGGGAGTGGACCAGGACATAAAATCTTTCAGCCGGTTCATCTTCCAATACATACAGGACAATGATCGCTGGAATTCGCCAAAGTTTCTATTCGGGGAGAGTTATGGTACAACGCGCTCAGCAGGTATCGCGGATTATCTCTACGAAAGAATGGGTATCGAGGTCAACGGCGTAATATTCTTGTCCACCGTTTGGAACTTCGAGACGCTCTCATTCGCACCCGGAAACGATCTCCCGTATGTCCTCTACCTTCCGACTTACGCGGCCGTTGCATGGTACCACAATGCTCTACCTTCAAAACCTGCCGACCTTGTAAGTTTTCTAGCCACTGTTCGCAAATTCGCGTCGGGCGAGTACGAGGAGGCACTTTTCAAAGGAGCTTCGCTTGACAGCACCAAGTACAACGATGTTCTCACGAAGCTCCACGAGTACACCGGGCTTTCTGAATCATACTGGCGAAAAGCAAATCTTCGGGTAAGCGAGCCTCAGTTTACAGACCAGTTGCTGCGCAAGGAAGGTGAGACCGTAGGAAGACTGGATGCGAGATACACCGGTCCGACAGAAGATCTCCTGAGTGAGTTTTCAAATTACGACCCGCAGAGCACTACCATCAGTCCCGTCTTTATAACCGACTTCTTAAGCTATTTTCATAACGACTTGAAGTATCCCACGGATCAGGTTTATCACATCGATGCTTATAACACAAAAGGCTTCAAGTGGGACTGGAACCAGAGAGGAAGACATGGATTCGGTTTCCGTAATCCGAATGTGGCGCCGGACCTCGCCGATGTCATGCAAAAAGATCCGTACCTGAACATACTTATGCTCAATGGGTATTTCGATCTGGCAACTCCTTTCTTTGCGACCGAATACACCGTGGACCACCTTGGCGCAAATATCCCTGACTTGCTGAAGAGAGTCCACTTCAAGTATTTCATGTCGGGGCACATGGTCTATGTCAATTCGAAAGTGCTGCCCCAGTTCAAGGCCGACGTGGCTGAATTCATAGATTCTATGATCGGGCAAAAGGCGATTGGTTCAGAGGCGTCATCTGGATCCGGATCGCAAGGATCGGGATCAAACGAGAAGTGAGTTTCGAAAAGAAGCTTTGGAAGCATTCACCTTCGTAGGACTGGTCGGGAACCATGTATTTAACCACAAGGGCACCAAGACTCAAAAAAGAACAATCGATCTAACCATGATCGCAATACCTTGGTGTCCTCGTGTCTTAGTGGTTTCACCTTTCGGCCATTCCACCGGAGAAATGATGAGATCGGATTGACCCTCCATGTCTGACACTCCTCGTGTTTCAACTCCGGGCCTGGTCAGAAGTCTGAGCACTTTCGACCTGACAATGATCGTCATCGGTTCGATTATCGGTGCAGGCATTTTCATGACGCCTTCCTCGATCGCTCGCGTGCTCCCTTCACCGTCCCTGATAATTCTTGTTTGGGTGGTCGGTGGAGTTACAGCACTTTGCGGCGCGCTTACTTATGCAGAGCTCGGAGGTATGATGCCCGATGCCGGAGGAGTCTACGTTTACCTTACTAAGGCTTACGGCGGCCTCTGGGGATTCCTGTACGGCTGGGCATATTTTGTTGTTGTCAACACCGGCGGCCTCGCGGCGATTGCCCTCGTCTATGCGTCATACCTCGGATACTTTATCCACCTATCAGCGGTCGGGATAAAAATCGTCGCCGTGCTCGGAATTTTTTTCCTGACCGGAGTGAACTATTTCGGCGTCAAAATGGGCGGCACATTTGCCAGCGTCTTCACGGTTCTCAAAGTAGCTGCAATAGCAGCGCTGGTAATTTTTGGATTCGCGCTCGGCACCTCGAACGCAAGCTCGTTTCTGCCGTTGATACCGAAGAGCTTACACGGCAATCTCACAGGCGCACTGACAATAGCCATGGTCGGAGTGCTCTGGACTTACGGAGGCTGGCAGCACGCAACATTCCTTGCCGGCGAAGCAAGAGATCCGAGAAAGAGTCTTCCGATTTCAATAATAGCGGGAACACTTCTCGTCGTGGTGACATACGTGTCGATCAATCTCGTATACCTCCATCTTCTTCCGGTCGGGAGCATATCTTCAACGACGCGAGTGGCCGCCGATGCCGCCCGGACTTTCCTCGGCTCCACCGGCGCCATGTTGATATCTATCGCGATCATCATCTCGACATTTGGAACCGCCGGCATCTATACCCTAAGCGCGCCGCGGATATATTATGCCATGGCCGAAGACGGCATCTTCTTCAGGAAGACCGCATATATCCATCCGAGGTACCATACGCCGACATACTCGATTATCTTTCAGTCCGCATGGGTTATCATCCTCCTTTTTTCAGGTGACTTCCTTCAACTCATCACTTACGCCATCTTTGCCGATTGGATTTTCTTTGCACTCACCGCGGCGACGGTCTTCGTCTTTAGAAGGAGAATGAAAGATCTGGATCGTCCTTACAAGACTCTTGGGTATCCGTACACGACTCTCTTCTTTGTCGCGGTCGCATCCTGGTTTGTCATAAACACGCTTGTGACCGCACCGCTGCAGTCGTTCGCAGGTCTCGCATTCATCTCATTGGGTATTCCCATTTATTTCTATTGGAAGAAAAAGAATAAGGAACAAAATGCTGAACTATGACATCAACAAGTATCGTGGCCTCTTTCCTATCGTACAAACGGGAACAGTCTATCTGAATCATGCGGCGACCGGTCCGCTATCGACGAGAGTCGTGGCCGCTGTGGACAAATACCTGCACGAGCGAAGCGAAACACACATCGACAATTTCGAATTATTCCAACCTGTACTGAATCAAACGAGGCTCTACGCGTCGAGGCTGCTGAATGCTACCCCCGACAGGATTGCCTTCTTCGAGAACACAACCAATGCTATAAACCTCCTTGCGGCCGGTCTGACATGGAAGCAGGGCGACAGAATTATTTTGGACGACATCGAGTTTCCTGCAAATGTTTATCCTTTCCTGAATCTCAAACAGCTTGGCGTCGAGATCGACTTCGTTGCGAACCGGGATGGAAAAATCCTGATCGAGGATATTGAGTCAAAGATCACCCCACGCACTCGACTCCTCTCGATAAGTCACGTTCAGTTTCTAACCGGGTTTAGATCTGATCTGCCGGCACTTGGCGAGGTCTGCCGAAGCCATGACATCATCTTTTCAGTCGACGCGATCCAGTCGGCAGGAGTTATTCCAATCGACGTAAACCAGATGAAGATAGATTTTCTCGCAGCCGGAGGTCAAAAATGGCTGCTGGCGCCGCAGGGAATTGCATTTGCTTACTTCTCGAAAGAGACTCAGGACAAATTGCAGCAGGCATACTTAGGATGGACAAGCATCAAGAACTATTTCAGCGAGCTCACAAAATACCGGATCGATCTCGACGACACGGCGCGGAGATATGAGAACGGTACACTGAACTACATCGGTATAACCAGTCTCCACGAGTCTCTGGGGATGTTGCTTGAAGTCGGAATTGAGAACATAAAAGAGCATGTTCTCGATCTGAATGACAGGCTGATCAAGGGGCTGAGGGATATCGGACTAAGAGCTTCTATCGAAGGAGATCGCTGCCAGCGCGCTGGCATCATCTCGACTAAAGTTCCCGATCCGGAGGCTTACGCTTCGAGGCTCGCACAATCTAAGATCCAGGTTGCAGTCCGGCAAGGCCTGGTACGAGTCTCCCCGCATTTCTATAATACCGACGCCGAGATCGATATGCTCCTTGAAAGATTCAGATCAAGATAATCAGTTGTACCCTTCACGCGTCAGGCGATTGAGTACCTCGTAGGTAATGTCATATCGGGGATCTGCATACAGGACGATTGCAGTCTGTGGATTTTCATCGAGGACGAACTGCATTCCGTCCTCACGCGCTATCCCGGATATGGCTCCGTAAATCTCTTTACGAACCGGGTTCATTAGCTTTGCGCGCGTCTGAGCAAGGTCGCCTCCCTGTCCGACTGTGGCTTGTCGATACTCCATTATCGCCTGCTCAAGACTGTCAACTTCGTGCTGGGCGTGGGTCCTTGCAAGCGCGCTCATTGCGTTTCGATGAAGTGTCAGGTTGTCAACTTTGGCGTGGTATTCTGCTATCATCCCATTAAGGGTGTCCGACCAATCCTGGATCAACGTATCGAGCCTGGCCTGGACAGCCCGGGCGGGACGGAATTGTGCAAGAATGATCGCCGAATTTACAAAGCCCACTTTGATCCCGCGCTCTCGCGGAGAGACTGCATACATGAACCCAAAAGTGAAAAAGATAAGCACGGTGGAGAGAGCCACAACATATCCCTCCTTGAACTTAAGGTTGCGTTCTTGTGACGAACGGGCCCCCGGCGCGTTTCTTGATTTGTGGATTGCCATATTGGATATCAACTAGTTGGTCATAGGGCAGAAGTAAGATCGATAAGTTCAACGCCTTCCTTTTTCAATTGGTTCCTTACCCATGTTGCGGTTGTCCTAAATAACCAATGGCGTCATTCCCGAGTGCCTTTGTCGGGAATCCACCTTTCAAAAGGGTGTGAACCAGCTATGAAGCTGTCCCAAAACAACGAGAGCGGTCATGCTGAACTTGTTTCAGCATCTAGTTCCATTTGTTTTGAGACCCCGAAACAAGCCTGACCTGTAACGTATCAGTCCAGGGTTCGGGGTGACGGAGCAGCACTTTTGGAACAGCCTCATAGCTGGGGGAGTTTGTAGTTTTCTCCAAACACTCCTATTTTCTTTCCGATGAAACTAAAGCACCGGATGGTCTTCGCCCTTCTCCTTCTGTCATTTCTCGGTTACTTCCTTTTGCTTTCGTTCCATATCCAACCAATAACTGCATACACGATCACTTACCTATCTTCATCCGCCCTTTATCTTATCACAGTGGTTGTCTTGAAGAGGATTGAAATCTCAAAGTCAGCCTTCCTCTGGCTTCTATCTGCGGCTGTAATTCTCCGGCTCGCATTTGTCTTCGCGCAGCCTGTCGGTTCGCCGGATTATTACCGGTATGCCTGGGATGGAAGTGTCGAGGCACACGGAATAAACCCGTACCAGTATGCACCGGACGACTCGGCACTTGCGGCGCTTCACACCGACGATCTCCCACGCCTCGTCACATATCCGAACATGCGTACGATCTATCCCCCGTTGAGCGAAATCCTCTTCTATGTCGCTCATGTAATTGGAGGCGAAAGCTATGTGGGAATCAAGATCCTGATTTTCATTTTCGATCTTGCCGCCATGCTTGGTATAATTCTCTTGCTCGGCAAATTGAATCAGGATCGGAGATATCTCTTTCTTTATGCTCTGTGCCCACTTCCGCTGATCCAGTTTTTCCTGGATGGACATGTTGACAGTTTCGGATTTGGCTTCCTGATATTTGCAATCTACTTCTATCTCGCTGACAGGAAGACGGCAAGTTACATCCTTCTCGGTTTATCGATGTGCATCAAGCCTCTCGCATTGATTATGGTTCCTATTCTGTTCTTCATGGAGAGAGGAGCGGGCAACCGTCTCAAAGCTCTAATAATTCCAGTCGCGGTTTTTGTACTCTCATACGTGCCATTTGTGTTCACCGGAAAGCCGTTTCAGTCGTTGATGACATATACGGAAAACTGGACATTTAACGGGCCGGTGTTTCATATTCTCTTTTCACTCATCCATGACAATCAGAAGACGAGAGCCGTGTGCGGCGTTCTCCTTATCGCGGTTTGTCTCCCGGTTATCCTGAGCAAGAAAGATCTGCTGACAAAGATCTACATGTCGATATTTCTGCTCTTCATTTTCTCACCGGTGGTATATCCATGGTACGTCGGCTGGCTGGTGGTTCTCCTCCCGCTTGTACCACGATGGAGCGGAATTGTTTTCGCCGCATCGTCCAGCCTCACCGTCTTCACGGTGCTCAACTACCAATTGACAGGAGTATGGAAGGATTACCCGGCTGTGATGATCGTTGAATACGTACCGGTGATTCTGCTGTACTTGTGGGAGATGAAGAAGGACAAAGAAGCAACCAACCCAACGTAGGCCATAACAAATGAGGAGCGTTCGGCCTCTATCAAAAGCGCACAGTTGTGTATCGGAACCGCACACCCCATAACTGCTCACATCCCACGAAGTCTTATTTGCAAGAAATTTGACTCTTTTGCTCTTAAGAGATTCGGCACGGGTATTGTGTTTTCTTAATCAAAATACTTCGGGCCGCGGTTGGCCAGGATGATTTCTAACATGAATATAGATCGAATCTGTACCTGGACGTTTAAGCAAGATATCGATTGTTACACAAGATCTCTTGACTCATAGGGAAACAATTTCGGAGGAAATCGGATTGAAACCTCGTCCCATGCTGTCGAAGAACCGGCTTGAATGGGAGTACAATTTTACTCAAAGGGAGGTATGCGTTGTGAAGCTACTTCTGAATGGATTGAAAAGGGGACAAATAGCAGACGGCTTGCGGATTAGCATTCATACTGTTAACACTCACTTCGAAAGGATTTACCGCAAGTTAGACGTACACAACGCAAGCACAGCGATCGGAAAAATTAATCGAGACCACTTGCTTCCGTAGGAGCAAGCCTGAATCGAAATTTGTCCCCGTACCAAAAATCAGTATTTCCAGCGATTGCGCGTCACTCTCGACCTTTATATCTTGTGTAGTGAAATATGAGAGTCGTTTGGATAGATGCCTTGGTACAAGAGAATTAATCTCAAGATAACGCTGACGCTAATGACTCTATTTTTGTTTTTTGAAAGATTTATTTGTCGATAGGATGACCTGAAGGCTCGCAGATCAAACGGAATGCGAGTCGAGCCGACGGAACCGATCCGTCAGGTGATAAAGAAGAACATAACGTGCCGAGCATTAGATGATCTCTATACGAGGCTGAAGGTCGAACTGGGAGGAGCATACCGTGAAAGGTTTGCTACAGGTAATTCGCAACGGGGACTGGCGCGGGAAGAAAGGGAAGCACGCGTGAGCTTTAGTAGAATCAAGCGAGGCTCGCTAATCCTTTCGCTGCTCACCGCCCTTACGGCAGCTATTCCATCCCATGCACAAACCGACACCTCCAGGATAGGAACTGTAGTTGACAACTTCCTGATACCGATACCGGAGCCTGACGGGATATGCACAGATGGAAGTTACTTTTGGATACCGAACAGGGCTTTAGATTACGGGCCGCAATACATTTACAAAATCGACAGTTGGACTCACGAAGTCGTTGACAGTATACCGTCTCCAGTGAGAGGCCCAGACGGCATTGCATGGGATGGGTCGGATCTTTGGGTCAGAGGTCAGTATCCAAATGATCACACGACAAGCCTTTTAAAGATCTCCCCGGCTGGGAGTCTAATGACACATATTCCGGCGGTTACTTCATGTTATTGGTCGGGTATCGCCTGGGATGGGAGAGAATTGTATTATGGCACAAACGTGTGCTTCGCTTCCCCGAAGGGACAGAAAAGCATGATCTACAAAATTGATCCCGCAACGGGAGCTGTCATAGATTCTTTTCCTCCACCATCAGGAAACATTAACGGTCTTGTCTACCACAACGGCAATCTCTGGTACTACGACGACAACGTGAACTATGTCTTCAAGATAGATACGACAGGGAGGATCCTCTATGAGTTTCCACTGCCAAAAAAGGCGACGAATCAATTCGACCCATTGATTTCCGGTCTCACAATCGCGCGAAACTACCTGTGGCTGGTTGACATGAATGGGATAAACGGACCAAGAGTTTACGGAATAGATATAGGGGAGACGCCTGCAGTACCATGGATGATCGGCTGTTATACAGGGCCAAGTTTGCCGGGAGTAATCAAGATCGCGTGGCGCCCAAGTTCAAGCAAAGATGTGAAGATGTACAAAATCTATAGAGACGGCCCTTTCCAGACTGGATATGGCAACCTGGCAAAAGCGTCGGTAATCGATTCCGTGCCTGCAAACGATACTACTTACACCGACACCATAGGCATAAGCGGCTTGGCATTCGCCTATTGGGTGAGTGCAGTGGACAGTGAAGGAGTCGAAAGTCATGTCTCTGCAGGAACGTTCGGCGCTGCGTGGCTGCCACTGGAAATAAAGCTCGGCCAAAATTATCCAAACCCTTTCAACCCGACGACTACAATACCGTACCAGGTATCAATCCCATTCCAGCCTTCGACCCATGTGACAATCACGGTGTATGACGTCTTGGGACGAAAGGTGGAAACTCTTGTGAACCAAGATGAAGGTCCCGGTGAAAAGACGGTTGTATTCAATGCCAGTAATCTTGCGAGTGGAGTTTACTTCTATCGTATGCGGGCGGGATCCTACATCCAGACAAAGAAGTTCATGTTAATAAGATGAGAGGAAAAGAAGACTAAAGAAACAGGCGGAGTGCTGCGAACACTCCGCCTTTAAGCGGAAATAAAGACCTCATGGCTGGTTACCATTTTCGGGCTTCGCCTTTTGTAGTCGGCGGCCCCAGTTTTTATTTCCTCACAAATTTACAAAACCAACAGTTAACCAAAAATGAAAGGCGACCGAAATGAAGCGCTCTCTGATTTTGCTTGCATGTTTTGTGCTTGGTCCAATTGCTGACCTTTATGCGCAGAACGTTACAATTTATCGGACCAGCTTGGAAGCTATAAACAGCCAGGGCGGAGGAACATTTGGACTGGACGCCGGTACCTCTCCCAGCGGTGATACTTATAGAAGTTATGTCAAATGGAATGCTGACAGTATAAGAGCATACATTCCATCTCATACCATCATCCAAAATGTGGTATTGTATGAGGTGATTCCGCTTGATCAAATCGATGATGGGCCGGCATTCTCCACAGGTATTGGCTTCAAATTCCTTTCTTCTGTGAACCCGACTGATAACCTCGGCACCTACAACGATATAGGCAGTGCAAGCGCGGCCGCGACCATCAGTTACAATGTCGTTGAAAACTCCAACGGGACATATTCTCTCACATCTCCATCCGGCGGCACTGTGTCTTTCAGCGCACTGACGCATTCCTTGCAAAGTATAGTCAACGGTACTTCAAGCAACGATTTGATTATCGGATTAGAGAACGAATATGAAGGAACGAATTACGAACAGGATTATTGGTCGACGGTCGAGGAGGGAGGTCACGAGATCTATATGGCCATATACTGGAATAACGTTACGGTCTCGCTTGCGGCTCCAACTTACACGGATCCCGGCAGCGGCGCATACTATACTCTAACAACTTCTCTCGGTTCTCAGAGCAGCAATGCAGACCAGCCATTCACCGGCTCCTTCGCGCAAGGTGCCGACTTGACAATAACGGCACACGCACCAAATACACGAAGCTGGGGTGTCGGTTGGACAGACGGAACGGGCGCAAATCCGCGTGTCATAAACCCAACCACCAACTTCTCATCTGGTGCGAACTTCAAGGAGCTTCAGACTTCGACGGATGCATCTGCCTTCTCCAATAACGGCCAGCGAAGGCTCATTGAGACATCGTCTGGTGGAGAGATCTGGCTCACCGAAGTCTATACGGATAATGGTCATGTCTGGATCGAGCATTCCAGCGATGGAGGGAGTAGCTGGATACTCGGGAACAATGGTCAGCCGCTGGACGGCTCGGCCGGCGGAAAAGATCCTTCGATTGCCTTCACTTCTAATTCTACTTACAACTACATCGGCGTTGTCTGGGAACAGCCGTCAGGCTCGACCTATGCCATAATGGGAGAGATGTTCAACCAGGATATTGCAACGTCCGACGTTCCCCATCCCGTACTC
The DNA here is from genome assembly GCA_021818875.1 of Bacteroidota bacterium. Taxonomy (GTDB): domain Bacteria; phylum Bacteroidota; class Ignavibacteria; order Kryptoniales; family JAKASW01; genus JAKASW01. The sequence goes on along the minus strand of JAKASW010000016.1, from coordinate 8,726 downwards.
CCTGCAACCACAATTTTCACTCAGCCTTCCGATGGATACAGCGTTGATGCAGATCCCAATCTTGAATTAGCGCAAGGTGCCGATGGACCATTTTTTATAACTTTCGATCAAAAGAGTGCAAGCGGAAGTTATCAGCCCGGTATCAACTGGCTGGTCGGATATATACAAGACAGCGGCACTGGATGGGACGGACCATTCGGATTACCGCAATCAAACGACACTGTTAGCGGGACAGACGCCAATACGACAAGTTTCCAAATGTCGCAATATCCCGGCTATAATAATTCATCCGGCATACAGGTGAATTATATTAAGCAAGAAGGCTCTCCGGCAGGGACGGTATACAGCGGTTACATAAGTCTGACAGATAATGGCTCCTGGCAGTATTATCAGGCAAATGACGGAATGATATCGTATAACGCTAATGTTAACATGAGTCCTTCGATCGTATCGCTGTCGGATACTGATGAATATGCTGCAACCTGGTTAGAATACAACACACTGGTGTTCTGGAACCTTGGCGAGAAAGTTCGCCATTACTACGGTACTGATGACGCCCAGTCGTGTTCAATTAACATCGGCGGCAGTGATACGAGCAGCAGCGGCTTCGTTGCCTGGAGCACGAACCCGAGCGGGTCATGGTCCAACAGCTCTATGCTGTTCCAGGATGGCTCGCCCAATAGTAGTACCATCCAAACATTGAGCACATCGGGCGAATATGTGGAAGTCGGTAACGGGGCAAATCCGAATCACTCGGATATGTACGTCTCGTCATTTTATCCTTTCACCTCTCCCTACACATTCAAGACTTCAGGAACGCTCGCTCCTCTTAGCAAGGCACTTCGACTCACCTCTCCACACACATCCACGACATACGGTGCACTCGCTTCGCTAAGCAAAGGGAGGGGATTCATCGTAACAAAAGGGAATGCGTCCTTCATCTACCGGTTCGGAGACCTGAACGTCGATGGGCAGAACATCGGCTTTGTGAGTGCTCCCGACACTGCAGACTATGGGAATCTCGACGTCTTGAACAGCGCTCTCGTTACACAGCCTTTTCAAGTGAATGCCGCTTCCAAGGTAGTCTTCACTCAGCGTTCCGGATTTGGAGATTCAACCGCGGCTGTCAATGCGCTCGGCAAGAATGATTACATCGACTACAAGGTGGAAGTGATAGACAATACGACAGGCGGCGTTCTTGGAACGATAGAGAGCGACTCCGTAACATCATCGAACGTTCATCCATTCAAAACGGGTTCGTACCTGCTCGATGCAAGCGGACTGGCGGGAAAGACCGTGAGAGTGAAGATCGTTGTTTCGACGGACATACCCGCCACCTCCGCGCCAACAAGTCTCAATGCAAATGATTCCTTGCCGGCCCCCATAGCAGCGGAAATTGCTCACCGAATTGCGCTGCGTTCAAACATACTCCTGGTTAAGAGTACGGCACAGAGCAATGTGGCGCTTGCACAGGCTTCATCGAATGATCTGTTTGTAATGACACTCGACGTTCCAACGAAATATACTCTCTCACAAAACTATCCTAACCCATTCAACCCGACAACCATGATCAACTACCAGCTTCCGAAAGACGCCCATGTGACGCTAAAGGTCTATGACATTCTTGGCCGCATAGTGGCTACGCTCGTGGATGGTGAAGAGACCACCGGATATCATGAAGTCAGCTTCAATGGTTCACAATTCGCCAGCGGCGTTTATTTCTACCGCCTCGACGCTGCAGGGCATGTGCTGATCAAGAAGATGCTGCTCGTGAAATAACTCACCCGTTCCATCATCCACCATGCAATCAAAGGGGCTCAGGTGTTCCTGAGCCCTTTGCATGATGGAACACTTCAAAGCTGGCAACCTTGTCAAGGTTCCTTTTCACCCTTGACAAGGTTTAGCTTGCTTGACAAGCTTGCTCCGCTTCCTCTATTTTTCCGGCGTCGTCTGACCGCTGGGCGGCTGTTTCGGCTTCCTGCCGGGAGGCGGAGGCGGCATCTTCTCGAACTCTATCAATACCAGCGGCTGCTTCTTAAAAATTATTTTCGCGTCGTGGCGTATGCTACCCTTCGTCCTGACAAGAGTCTTCAAAGCTAAGTCTCGCGCCTTCGTCGCTTCCTTCTGGGCCTTCTTCGCATTCTCCTGCTCCTTATCCGCCTCGTCCAACTCTTCAGAGAACGCGTCGAGGCTCGTAAAGTCTTCATCCGTGACACCATGCTTCTTCAGGATATCTTTGTAATCTCCTGCAATACTGCTGATGTACTTCAGCTCCGACTTCATTCCACCGACGGAATTCGGTATTCTTGCACCGATGTGGAATTTCTTCTTCATCGCCTCGTCATCCTCGTATTGGGAATGAACCGCGTCCCGGAAAGTCCCGATCAGAGCGGCACACTTTGCCATAGTGTTATCCTGCGCCGCGGTGCAATCCTTGAGATGAGTCACCGCCTTCTGTTGCTCGGTATCCTTCACGGACGCGTCGGCGAGATCGTCGGCTAGTCTCTTTGTCGATTCTGCACTGATACCCGGAGTGCCGTCGGATGCCGGATGCTTACCGCATACTCCCAACAGCCCCGTTCCATCCTGAGATTCATAATTAAGTTCTTCCACTTTTTAATCCTCCTGACTCTGTTTTTTGTGACTGAACTACCACCGTCAAAGCCGGTGGCTTCTGAGAGGCATCGGTTGAAAACCGACGCCTCGCAAAAAGCGGCAATCCGCCGTCGGCGGATTTTCGATCCGGACAGCCGTCTCCCACTGGGATAAACATTTCAAGGGATGGCTGCTAAATGGCGGAACCCAGCAAAGCTGCCTTTCCATCACCGCTGCCAAAGGCAGTAGGTTTCATAGGTCGGCCCATATAAACCGGAAGTGCTGTCAAATGCAGAAAAATTGCATTCAACTTGACCACCTGACTCGCTGTCGACTCCGCCCGAGCGATTCCGGACGACACCCGACTCGTTGTCCGAAGCAGCCGAGCGGTTCCCGACGGCGCACGACTCATCGCCGGGAGCACCCGAACAATTCCCGGTAACGCACGACTCATTTCCGGGAGCAACCGAATGATTGCCGACTCCATCCGAGTAGTACCCGATGAAGTCTAAGTCGTTGGCCGCCGCATCTGACGCCATGATCGGAAAGCTTAAGCCGCCTACGGCCACAGCGGAACCGTTGCCTGCTCTGGAAATATCGCCTGTAGGACCACATCTATCGCGAATCAGCATGTATCCTTAGTTCAATGCCCGACTCTTATGCCACTGAAAAAGTAAAGTATTGAACTCGTATTGTCAAGTCCGTCAGGGGTGTGCGACAAGAATGTGAACTACCACCGGCAAAGCCGGTGGCTTCTGAAAAGGATATATGTCCAACAGATCTTGTCATTCAAGAAATTCAGCATCTCCAACCGAACTCACCCCCTTTCAATTCCCCTCTCCTTTCTTTCATCGAAAAAAGGAAAGGGGGAACAAAGAGAGGTGGGTTCGAAAATCATGGGCATCCTTCATCCTACAAATTTGTCGCAGACCCGTCTGTCGGAACACTTCAGACGCACCCAGCCGGTTATGGCGTATGGTTGCCAATCGTAAAAACAGGCGGCTCCAGCATATCATGACCTCTTCAGGGTTTTCCGCCTGCTGCCGGGTGTCTGTCATTTCTGAGTACCACATTACCCTTCTTGCATTTCCCGATCAGTCAACCATCCATCAATCCAACTTTCCAATACTCCACCATTCCATCATACCGTTGAGGCCGACCAAAAACTCCACCGGCGTCATTCCCGAATGTTTTTATCGGGAATCCACGTTTCAAAACCGTCTGGATTCCCGCTTGGAGCACGCGGGGATGACACATTTAGGGATGTTTCCGTTCTTTTGTGACGACCTCTTCCCTACCCCGTATTCCTCATCCCCGCCGCGATACCGTTGACGGTCGATCTCAATAAATCTAGGATCTCCTGCTGACGCGACTCGTCGTGGTTTGCCTCCCTGTACATTTGAAGGAACCTGATCTGAAGTAGACTTATCGGGTCGATGTATGGATTGCGAAGGCGTATCGACCGGCGAAGCGAAGGATTAGATTCGAGCAAGTCGTTCTCACCTGTTATCTTGAGTACCGCATTCCGTGAACGCTCGTATTCTTCTTCGATGCAGGCGAAAATGTTACCGGCGTTCGTTTCTCCCCGGCACAGCCTCAAATATTCTCTCGCCGTGATCATGTCTGCTTTTGTCAGTACCATCTCGACATTGTCCGTCAGCGCTTTGAAGAATTCCCACTTTCGGTACATCTCGCCAAGCTGCTCCCAGTTGACAATTCCGTTTGCAACTGCCGTCTCAAGCGAATATCCATAGCCGTACCAGCCGGAAATGAGCTGGCGGTTCTGCGTCCACGAGAACACCCAAGGAATGGCCCGGAGGTCTTTCAAATCCCAGGCTCCGTGGTCGCTTGAATTATTTCTTGATGGCGGCCGCGATCCGATCTCGATCCTTTCAATAACATCAATCGGCGTGACACATCTGAAATATTCTGGGAAACCCGGATGTGCCAGCAGTTTTCGGTAATGATCGAGTGCAAGCGAGGAAATTTTATCGAAGGTGACGAAGTAATCATCGTCATAGCTCTGCCCGCCGGACTTGAACCTGGCGGTGGATAGCAGTACGGCGGATGCAGTCAGCTCGATATGCCTCAGTGCAATCTCAGGCATTGAGTACTTCGCAAAAATCATCTCACCCTGCTCGGTAATTTTGATCTGTCCTCCGATCGTGCCCGTCGGCTGTGCCAGGATAGCCTGGTTCAGCGGACCGCCTCCGCGCGATACACTTCCGCCTCTTCCGTGAAACAGGACCAGTTTCGCACCGAACCTATCGCAGACGCGCTTCAGGTTTATCTGTGCTTTAATCAGCTCGAAATTGGAAGTCACAATCCCGCCGTCTTTGTTGCTGTCCGAATAGCCGATCATTATCTTCTGCACCATCCCGCGGCCCTCCAGGTGCCGGCTGTATGCCGCGTTTTCGAAAAGCTCCGCAAGTACTTGCTGCGAATTCCTGAGATCCTCAATCGTCTCGAAAAGCGGCAGGATGTCCAGTCTCGATTCTTCAATCTCGTTTCCCTTCACCCGCGCAAGTCCCGCTTCTTTCGCAAACATTAGTGGAATGAGCACATCGCTTACCGAAGAGCTCATGCTGATGATGTAATCGTTGCAGGCTTCCTCGCCGGCGTTTTCCTTGCCAAACCGCATTACCTGAAACTCGGAGAGCACTTCCGAAGTATCGGCTGGAAGATCCATGTCCCTGTTGAGAAGCGGTCTCGTGTTGAGTATCTCGCGAGTCAGAATATTCACCTTGCTCTTTTCGTCCAGCATCTCGAAATGATCTACGACTTCGGCTCCCCTGAGAAGTCCCGATGCTGCACTACGCAGGACGGAGGAGTTTTGACGGAGATCGAGCGACACAAGATGAAATCCGAATGTCTTTGCCTTGTAGATGAGCGGGAGGACTCTCGTCGCTGCTATCGCTTCTCCTTTGTTTGACTTCAAGCTGTCACAGATGACATCGAGATCATGGATCAGCTCTTCGGCGGACTTGTATTTGTACCCTTTTCCCTCGATTGTGTTTTTGAGTTTGTGCTGCATCAGGAACACTTTGACTCTGTACGTCTCCGACTGGTCTTTCAGGTCCTGTTCCCTGACGGTGTCTGAAAGTTGCAGCTTATCCTCCTCTATCGATTTGATGAGACGATCGCCGGCAGGCACGAGCCGCGTCGAGGTACTCATGGTTTCCTGAAGTATATCAAGATCTCTCAAGTACAGGCCGAGGATGTGCCGTTTGTAAATGCCGAGCGCGTTCTTTGTTACCTACGGCGTGACGAACGGATGGCCATCTCTGTCCCCGCCGATCCACGATCCGAATTTCAGAATTACGGGCGCTTCCGTTTTCTCTCTGAATGCGTTCCAGATCGTCCTGTTCAGTCTGCTGTAAAGCATGGGGACAGTATCATACAAAATTTCACCGAAGACGAACAGGCCGCGCCTTATCTCGTCGTAGACTGAAACCCTGTTTACCCTGATTTCGTTCGTCTGCCAGAGAGTCGTAATCTCGGAGTGAAGCTGCTCGCGCAAACCTGCAAGCTCGTCGGGAGTAAGATTTGTTGTTTCCCGGCGAAGAAGAAGCTCGCTGCTGTCCAGAATTTTCCTCATCACGGTCTGGCGAGTGGCTTCAGTAGGATGGGCGGTGAACACCGGCACCACCTTCATCGAATTTAGAATGTCGAGAACAAACTCCTTGTCCTTGCCGTTGCTCGATAATTCTATTATGGCTTCTTCCATCGACCCGCGCTGAGGAGTGCCGTCAGTGATGGCGTGGGCACGCTGACGCCTGATTCGGTGGATCTCGTCCGCAGTATTGCTGAGATGCGAATAAAAAAGGAAGGCCCGGACGATCCTTGCGGCCCTGGCTGTGTCGAGGGATTGGATAAGCCTTTCTATCTCCTCTTTTGCCTCTTCGGAGAAATTAGATCGAAGAGACTTCGTCAGGCTGCGGAGCTGCTCTTCGAGATCGAAGAACTCTCTCCCTTCCTGTTCTATCAGCACCCTTCCGAGAATTGCGCCGAGCTCGCGGATATCGCGGTGCAGAGGCGTGTCCTTTGCACTTTCGTAACTCACCAATGTATCGTTCTGTGCCATCAAATGATTTATGCCGTCATAAGTGAGATTCGTAGAACAAAAGGAAAAATAAATTCCAACCGCTGAGATCGCAAAGAGGCGTAAAGCATTCTATCGTAAATAGTCTTTGTGTACCTCGGCGCTCCTGGCGGTTTCCCCGAAGGGACCGAGAGTGTGTGACAACCACCATACCATGTCATTCCCTCTTAGAGCACGCGGGAATGACAATTTGAGACTTCTTACACAGCCTCGATTCCTTTGGGACATTTTTGGTGTCGGCCTAACCGAATTACGTATGTCACAAATCAATAAACTGAAAGAAGGGAAGCGGCTTTTATCGCAGCCGTCTCGGACCGCAGCCTCGGACTGCCAAGCGAGCAGGACATGAATCCATTGTCAGTCAGAAGCTCTATTTCGCTGTCGGCAAACCCTCCCTCCGGTCCAATCAAGGCCATCGTGGTACGGGGGGCGTTAAGACCGCTCAAGTGTACCTCGAATTTTTCACTTGACTTCTCATGGAGCACAAATCTCTGTTCGTAACCGGCGGCATGTGCCGACACCTCGTCGATATTCTTCGCAACTCTGATCTCAGGGATTCTACTCTGAAGTGACTGTTTAACTGCAGACTTGACGACAGCTTGCAGTCTGTCCATTCTCAGTTTTGTCTTCTCACTTCTCTCACTATAAAACAACAAGAAACGCCGTGCACCAAGTTCCGTACACTTCTCGATCGCAAGCTCAACCTTTGAAACCGGCTTCAAGATCGACAGGCCGATGCAGTAATCACGGACGGAAATGTTTAGATCATGATACTCCTGAACCGCCTCGCAAACAGATCTTTCCCTGGAGGCTTCCTTCAAAACACACAAGAATGTCCTTCCCTGCCCGTCGGTCGCCAGCAGCGTGTCGCCGATTCTCAACCTCAAGACCCTTAATAGATGAAAGTTTTCGGAACCTTCGACGGCAACCAGTTTCCTTCCGTCTGGCTCGGTAGTGACGTCGTCGCCGGAGAAGATAAACTGTTCCATTATATCGACTCACCGAGGACGAGGTCGAACTCCCAATGTCCGCTGCTCCCGCGGGCGTAGTCGGTCTGCACCACGATATTGTAGGGGAGGATGAAACTCAATCCGCCGCCGTAGCCCCAAAGGGCACTTTTCACGGACATCTGAAGATATTTGTCCGTCGTTTCACCCGCATCAAAAAAGAAAGTCCAGTATAATCCGAACCTATTGGACTCAAACTGCTTGATTGGAAGGCCAGGGATCTCAAGATAAAAGCTCCTTATTATGGGGATACGGAGCTCAAGATTTCCGCCAAGCATGCTCTGTCCTTCCGAGACGGTGTTGAACATCCCTCTTATCCGTTCGTAATACCCGATGAACACGTTGTCATACATCGGAATGCCGGGACCCCATGCGAAATTTCCGTAGACGCGCGAGGCGAATGTCAAAGAATTGAAAAACGGGAGGTAGGATCTTGCATCGAATCTTGCTCTCCCGAAATCGACGCTGCTCTCGCCGAAACCATACTTGCTGATTCCTATGTCAAAGTACGCACCCTGCGTAGCAAAGCTTTTGAGGTCCCGCGAATCGTAGACATAATCCAGGCCCGCGGAGGCAAAGTTGTCCTTTCCGGTCGGCGAGAGAACGAGATGCTCGCTGTCCGAGCTTTCCGAAACATAGTTGTAACGAAGCCCCAGAGTGAGGGAGGAATAGATGCCGAATCTTCTTCCGACATCGATCCCGAGATTTCCAAAGACGGCATTGAACTCTCCACTTGAATAGATCGACTGACTGCCGAATGCCATTCCGTGGGAGTAGTTTGCGCTTAGTGTAACCATATACCTCTTGTTTTTGCCGACCGCCGGGTTGGTGTAAGTGATCCCGCCAAACGGATTATAACCAAACGCAACCGTAGCCCATAGTGGATCATCCAGACCGCTCAGATTCAGATCGGCAATTCCGGCACCGGCGTAGAATTTCTTCACGTCTCTGTCCCAAAATCCGAAAACAGGATACGGCCAGATGTACCATCTTTCTTCGACGTAAATCCCCCGGTCCGCTTT
>JAKASW010000310.1 GCA_021818875.1 Bacteroidota bacterium | reverse complement strand
GTCAGGTACGCTTACACTAAGACGCTGGCACGTCCTGATTTCACTTCTTTAGATCCGGGCTGGTCAATCGATCAGCCGGGTCAAGGTGTGAATACGGGCAATCCGAATTTGGAACCGGCACAATCGTTCAACCATGATCTGATGTTCACGGTTCACAGTAATACTGTCGGATTGTTTTCAGTCGGAATCTTCTATAAGACGGTAAAGGACTTCTCATATTTCACATCCTACTGGCTCCTGCCGAACAGGACTCTTCCTGGCTACGATACGCTGGCGCAGTATCCTGGTGCACAGAACGGAGCTTCACTAAATACCTTCTACAACAATCCGTACAAAGCTTATCTGAAAGGGGTCGAGACCGATCTCGAGACGAGACTCTGGTACCTGCCGGGTCCGCTCAGCGGGATCGTTCTGAGCTTGAACTATACTCATATCTGGTCCAATACATTGTACCCCTATATAATTCTCAAGAAAATTCAGATCACCCCCCGTCTGACCGTGGACTCGTTGATTGCAGCTTCTCGCGGCGGAAGGTTAATTTACCAGCCCGATGATATATTCAATGGCTCGATTGGCTACGACCTCGGAGGATTTTCGGGAAGAGTCTCGTTTCTTTACCAGGGCTCCATGGTTAGCAGCATAGGAGCGAGAGTCGAACAGGACGGCTACACCCAGGATTATTTCAGAGTGGATGCATCTATCAGGCAGCTACTCCCGTGGCGAGGATTTCAAATTTATCTTGACGTAAATAACATCAATCAAAGGCCGGATATATCTGCCCAGGAGACTATCGGTGGATTTACTTCGGAACAATACTATGGCTTAACCGCGGACCTCGGTGTTCGATATACTCTTTAGGAGATAGAGATGCACAAGATTATACTCCCCCTAATCATTCTATGCGCACTAACCGCTGCTGCCTTGTCGCAAACGACGGTGAGCGGCAGAGTAACAGGCGTTGACGGCAAGCCAATGATCCTGGCAAATGCCTTTCTCCGTCAACCGTTCGATACTGCCACCGTCGGAGCGGTAGATGTCGCACGGGATGGAGGCTTTCTAATTAATGTACCATGGAACGGGATCTGGTTTCTGACTTTCACCGGCGTCCATCATGCACCTTACACGGTTGCGCTTTATGTCGACGGTCGCACTACGATCCATGTTGATGTCAAATTGGCGGCGTATACTTACTTGAAGAGTTTCGAAAATGTCAGAGCATTCGGGAGCTTCAACAATTGGTACAATCTGGCATCTGTCCCGTTGAAGAGGCAAGGTGATGGCAGCTACGTTGCAAGAATCAAGACGAATGCGGCATCAATCTCATACATGCTTTCAAATGTCCGTTACGGCGGCAGTGTGGAGGGAACCCAAGCTGCAGAATATACATACAAGTGGTTCATGGGATACGAGAGCACAATCCCTGCAAAAGACGGCATAGCGATTATCGTATTCAATCCAAGCGATCTGCAGACATCATCAGAGCGGGCAAAGGCGATGTTTGTAGATGCTCCGCCGATCGCCATCAGGTTCAACGAGATATATAACGAACTCGTGCAATATCAAGACGATTTCAAGATGGAGTTCAGGAAATACATGAGTTCGCGAGCGAGACAACCCCACAAAGCGTTTACATTTGATTTTTCTGGCCCAATTTCAACACTTGAGAAGCAGCTCGGAAAAGAGAAAAATGCAGTCTTGCGAAGCGAGCTCTATTTTGACTTGTTGTCTCTCCACGTGATGAACCAGGCGAGTGATCCATCGTTTTATACGAAAGTCCTCAAAGAGATTTCACCGTCTTCGATGATTTGGGCGCTGGAGCCTCATGATATTTCCTTCGCACTGCTTCATTCGACTTTCTCGACTCAAAAGATGAACGACTATATCCATCGAGTCCTTAAGGAGAATCCGGTGACGAGGGTGAAATCAGCGCTTCTGTACGACGAATTTATGTCATCGAAATTAAAGGGGGACAAAAGAGAGAGCGTTTATTTTTACGATTTGATCACGAGGGAATTCAAAGACACGCCCGAAGGCGAGATGGTGGCGAAACACTACTCTCCAGGGATGACCCTGGCTGAGGGAAGTCTGGTACCGGCGTTCTCTGTCGTTTCGATGGATAACATGGTGAGAACCATTACCGACAGATCGCTGCGCGGCAAGTATTACCTGATGTTTTTCTGGGCAGCTGAGTATCCGGCTTCGGCCAATCAGATTAAATACCTGAGTTCTGCTTATCAGACTTACAAGGATAGGAACTTCGAAATCCTTACTCTTTCTGTGGACAGCTCATTCGCGGACGTTGCCCGGTTCCGGAAAGATAAATGGAAGATGCCATGGCTCAACGCGTACCTTGGTCGAGACAAGAATGCTCCGGTAATCAAAGCCTTTAAGGCCTATGAAATTCCAAAAGCGTTTCTTATCAACCCGGAAGGAGTAATTGTCGCGATGGGGAAGCCGCTCATGGGTCCGCAGCTAATTCAGACTCTTTCGAAATATTTGGGACAGTAAAACGATGGCATTTAGAATTCGACATTGGTTCGCAATGGCATTATGGATACCTGCATTATGTATCTGTGCCAGGTCGTTCGCACGTTCGAGATACAATGGGACTTCGACAACAACTGTCCAGATCGTTCAGCTTCACACGGTGGGAAAATACATTGAGAATCCGGCCGGAGACATTGTCCGCCTGACGGGAGTTAATGTCCCGAGCCTTGAGTGGACTAATACCGGAGAAAACGTCTTTCAATCTATGGAGATCGGAATTGAAAATTGGAATGCCGACATCATTCGGTTGCCTCTTTGTGAAGACAGGTGGTTCGGCAAGGCATCGGGCCAAACAGATGGAGGTGCACAGTACAGAGAGATAGTTGATTCATGCGTTCATGAAGCGAATGACTTAGGTGCATACATCCTTCTAGATCTGCATTGGAATGACTGCAACGTTTGGGGGCAAAACATCGGGCAGCACTACATGCCCGATGACAACAGTGTCCTGTTCTGGAAAAGCGTCGCGCCAAGATATGCGAATGACCCCGGCGTATGGTTCGACCTCTACAATGAACCTCATGATGTATCATGGAGCATCTGGAGAGACGGCGGGATGGTGAGTGAAGTCAACAGCAATGGTCAGACATTGACCTATCATGCCCCGGGATTGCAGGACTTGCTCGACACAATTCGCGCGACAGGTGCGAAAAACCTTGTTGTTGCAGGTGGCCTGAATTGGGGCTATGATTTGAGCGGCGTTTTGAATGGATACGCACTATCGGATTCAGATGGATACGGAATAATCTACGGCTCGCACATCTATCCCTGGAAAACAGGTTGGGCGACAAATGCCGGCGACATTTCAGATCATTATCCCGTGTTCGTCGGCGAATTCGGGGCTAATGACCCGGCGACAGACAAGACTGATCCGAATGCTTATTCCTGGGTGCCAGAAATACTGAGCTACCTCGACCAGAAGTGGATGAGCTGGGCTGCGTGGTGTCTTCATCCTGCTGCAACTCCCAATCTGATTAGCGACTGGAATTATACGCCGACGCCATGGTGGGGGGCATTCATAAAGCGAGCGTTGACGGATGACCGGAAGAATCTTTATCCGTATCTGGTTTGGGATGCTGCCGATTTCAGCTCTGCTGGAACAAATGGCAAACAGGGATTCTATGTACCATCGTATGCAAGTGGCACCGTTCAAAGATATGACTGGTCGGTTGGGAGAACACATAACTACATGCTTCAGGCTACGCTTGATCTTTCGCCAGCCAATCCGGTCTTTGAAGTGGTAAGGGATTCCGTTCCTATGTACGATTCATTCAGAAACTCAAACGCCATTTCAATTTCGTGCGGAGTCTACTTCCCATCGCAGTTCCCTTCAAATGCTTCGGTAGATTTTTTTGTTGCGAATGGATCGGGTGATAGTGTTTATGTGGTCGATACGGTGGGGATTCAATTGGCAGTCGGCAGATGGGATACATTGATGATCGACGGATTGGATTCTCTTGCCTCGATTGGAGAGTTTGATCCGAGCAAGCCGGCACGAATTGGGGTCGCGGTCAATTATCCACCGCCATACGATACGACGGAGTTTGCCGGGAATCTTGAATTCGACAATCTTGAGATTACAGGCATCTCGCTGCCCGCCGAGCTGCTCGATGGAATCAGGACCACCGGCCCTGTCGCTTCTGTCAGGCGGTTCGAGCTGTACAGCAATTACCCGAATCCGTTCAACCCCTCGACCACGATACAGTATGACCTTCCGCGAAGCGCGAGGGTAGAGGTGCAAGTCTATGATGTGCTGGGAAGGATGGTGGCTACACTCGTGAACAACGAGCGACAGTCAGCCGGTGCACATTCTATTCGATTCAATGGCTCGAATCTGGCAAGCGGGGTCTATTTCTTCAGGCTGACGGCAGATGATTATGTTGCGACTCGCAAGATGATGCTTTTGAAATGAGTAAAAACGAGGGAATGCAAAGAGATAATCTATGAGAAAATTGATTTACCGCGCCAGTCTTATTGGATTGATGCTTTTTCCGCTGTTGCTTTTTGGTCAGGAGAATAGCGAAGTCTCCAAACTCGCTGTCAATTCCGCAGGCTATTACGAGATGCCCGGACTCAACGTCATGGTCTTCAACGATTTCTACCCGGAAGGCCACCAGAGCGGCATTACGATCGTCCAGTTTGGAGAACGCGTTGCAGCAAATGGTGATGTCAGGATCGATCCTACACCGGGTCAGTGGTCACCGATGCCGAAGATGGGGCCGCGAATTGTAGACCCCAAAGATGGTACAATCGAAGTAACTTTGTGGTACCCG
>JAKASW010000309.1 GCA_021818875.1 Bacteroidota bacterium | reverse complement strand
TTCAAACTGCACTGATGTTGACAGTATCCCGCCACAGGCAGACGCCAACGAACATGGATTTCTGTGCGCCGCATTCTTCGGTTCCGGCCGGTCCGGCGAGTGACAGTTGGCGCAAGAGACCTTTAACGGCTTGACAATAACAATGCGGATGCTTAATTTCGATTGTTAACGAAATGACTCTATGACAACAAAAAACATCAAGACGGCAGAAAGGGTATTCAAGGCTCTTTCCGATTCGAACCGGCTCAGGATTCTGAAGATTTTACAGGTCAAGCCGATGGCGGTGTGCGAGATAACAAGCATACTCAAACTTGCCACGTCGACCGTCTCCAATCATCTCGCCTTACTCAGAGACGCAGGCTTCATACAGGACGAGAAGGATGGAAAGTGGGTGAATTACAGACTTACCGACGAGTACATTGAAAAGTACGTATCCGAGCTCGCACCGCTCTTCAGGGAGTGGCTGGAGGACGATCCCCTCGTGAAAAGCGACATGAAGCAGGCGAAGATCGTTGACAGGTTCGTCATCTGTAAGCAATGAGAGTTTTTTTGTGCCGAATCGTATCGACGTTTGGCGAAATGACGTTTCATCCGACAATTAGATTTGTTCAGGTGAGCAAAGGAGGTTGAACAGTGGCAAAGCATCAGCAGATTGTTTTGGTGCCAGCGGCTCTGTTTATGGCTGCCGTGATTGCACTGAGTGCTGCGGCGAATTCGACGGCACAATCTAAGAAGGGTGCGTCAAAGAAGTCGTCCGCGATCACGTCTCAGAAGCACGAAGATCCGCAGATTTATTTCATAGAGCTCGGTTCCGTGAACTGCATTCCATGCAGGCAGATGCAGCCAGTCATGAAGAGCATTGAGGCGAAGTACTCACTTAAGGTCAAGGTGATTTTCTACGACGTGTGGACGCAGGAGCAGAGCAAATATGCGAGGCTGTATAACATCAGGGTTATCCCTACACAGGTCTTCCTCGACGGCTCGGGTAAGGAGATATACCGTCATCAGGGATTTTTCCCGCAGAAGGACCTCGAGGAGTTCCTGGACAAACAAGGCGTCAGCCCTACGGCAGAAAAATAGTACACTGATGACACTTGAAGATTCATGATAACCACTGATCAAATATCCATTAATAATAAAAACATCAGTGGAAACCTGTAGCATCCGTGTTTTCAGTGTGCAATGTTTCTTCAAATTCCGAATAGAGTTGGGATTGGAATAACTCATGCTTGAACAAGTTTTTAATACGCTTACCAACGCGATGTCAGGTTACTTCGGCATCGCCCTCCTCGCGGCCTACGGCTGGGGGGTGCTAATTGTTCTTCTCGGTCCGTGCCACCTTTCGAGCATCCCGCTGGTGCTCGGTTACATAAGCCTCAAAGAAAACCCGACTCAGAAGAGAGTCTTCAAGCTCGCACTCGCTTTCGCACTCGGAGTTCTCGTTTCGATTGCCATAGTGGGCGCTATTACTTCACTCCTCGGCGGGATAATGGGATTTATTGGTCCATGGGGAAACATCGTCTCAGCTGCAGTGCTTTTTCTGACAGGCCTGTACCTCCTCGACTGGATAAAGCTTTCGTGGACACCCATCAAGCTGAAACCGAACAATCAATCGGGCTGGTCAGGGGCTGCGCTGCTTGGGCTTGTCTTTGGCATCGGGCTTGGGCCTTGCACGTTTGCGTACATGGCGCCAGTTGCAGTTGCTGCATTCTCCATCGGTGAGACGAGCCTTCTCAAGGCAGCTGAGATCGTGCTCATGTTTGGCCTCGGCCACTGCACCGTTATCGTTGTGGCTGCAACTCTCGTCAAGACACTCCAGAAATACATGCGCTGGACACGCAAGTCGAGCGGTATGCTCGTCTTCAAGAGGGCTTGCGGCGTTCTCGTGCTGGTGGGCGGGGCGTACTTCATATACACAATGCCGTGACTCTTCGCTTATTATGTCCCCATCCGACCGCGAGGGGCTCAGCCAGGCACTCAAAGCAGGCGACCTTTCCGAGTTCAAGAAGCTGTTCGAAAGCTACTCACCCTTAGTTCTTGGTATCGCCATGCGTATGCTCCGCAACCGCGAGGATGCGGAAGATGTGACGCAGGACGTATTTCTCCAGGCATACAGGTCGCTTAACCACTTCCGCGGCGACTCTCAGCTATCCACATGGCTCTATCGGATCGCCGTCAATGTCTCTCTGAATTTGCAGCGGAAGGGAAAACATCGAAAGTTGTTCGCACTTTTCAAGAAGACCGAGGATGTAGATCCCCCTGGAGAGCCAGGAAACTTCGACATTCCTGGTTTTGCGGAAGGAACTCCAGCTTGGGAATTAGAACGAGGCGATACAGCTAAAATTGTCCAGGAAGCAATAGACTCCCTTCCCGATCAACAGCGAGTAGCAATCATGTTATATCATTATGAGGGATTAACCTATTCTGAAATTTCGGAAGTCATGGAAGTCTCGGTCGCTTCGGTTGAATCGCGGCTTCACAGGGCAAAAATGGCATTGGCTAAAAAGCTGCTGAAGTTGAGAGGGGAGCTATAGACCAACCGCAAGTATTTCAGGATTCGCGTGTCTAATATTTTAGGAAGGATAAGCGACGATGGCACATGAGGATGTGCGGGAGAGATTGATTCTATATCTTGACGGTGACCTGCCCGAAGGGGTCGCGAAAGAAATTGCCGGGCATTTATCCTCCTGCCCGGAATGCACGCGGCGCCGGGACTTGCTCCAATCCGTCTGGGAAAGAGAAGAATTCCGAGAGAGACCGGCACCCTCGCCATTTCTCTGGACCAGACTCGAAGCCCGCATAAGAGAATACGAAAACCGATCAGCGGTCAGTAAACGCCTGAGTTGGACGGCCCGTTACGTGCTGTTGCACCCGGTCAGTGTGGCGGCATCGATTGTCGCGTTGGTCGTTGGAATATATCTCGGTACGCCCTCCTCTCCCCAATACCATCATGTATCGCGCAGCGGAGGCACATCGCAATATGTCGCGAATGAATTTGACCTGAATGTTTTCGACCTGGTTCCTCGCGACGTTTTAGGAAGCTCATTTTTAAACGGGATGAAGGAACGAAAATGAGAGGCAACTACATGGGAAGGAACACTTTATATTCTGCCGCCATTATTCTGACGATCATCAATCTCGCCGCACTGGGAACATGGCTGTACAATCGATTCAACGCCGGTGGTCACGAGTCCCTGACGGAATTACGAAATCAACAATTTGAGGAAATGAGAAGCGAACTTGCACTCTCGAATGAAGAGGTGAAAGATATTCAGGCATATCGGACACAGTTTCTCGGGCAGATGGACTCGCTTTCGGCGCTTCTGGCCGGAGAGCGAACTGAAATGGCAAACGAACTCTGGCGGACAAACCCGGATACCGCACGCCTGAAGAGTCTCTTAAACAGGATAAGTCAGATCCAGTCCGCTGCACAACGCAGGGTCATTGCACACATTCTTGATGTCAAGAGCGTGCTTGACAGTCAACAGCAGCGACAATTTTACAACATTGTGCTCCGGCGGTTTGCTCGTGGCTCAGAGCATCCGATGCCGAATTTCCAAAGATAGTGACGTCGGTAATGGGCCCGATCTGCATACTCCCGACCCCAACTACCCACCCTTTCATCTGCGGTGGGCATTAGATTTCCTTTGTCAGCTTGCCAAAAGGCTTTCGATTTCAATATCCTCATCAACTTCCGGCCAGTGTACCCCAACCCCATCACCGATTAACTCCCATTTCGAGCGCTGCTCAGAGGTAGCATTCAGCAAGCTGGGAAACCACTGTAACGGTGCCAGGATTTCTCTACCGTCTGAGAGAACCACATGGAGCGAGTCGACTGTAAAGGATACGTCCACCGCCAGTGCGTCAATCTTATCTGCCAAAGTGTTCATGCCATCTCCTTTCTGTTTCTTCTACGTTTTCTTCCACCAGCCGCTTTTTTCCTTCTAATTCATGGCTGCGGAAATTCCGAGACCGCGCAAGTTCGATGGGGTCAAGCCAAAACTTGGCGTAGCCATTACCCTTTGATACGTGAATATGAATGGGTTCACTCCTGTCAAGGCTGAAAAAGAAAAACCGGTACCCTTTCACATTCCTAACGACAGTTGGCATTCAATTCCCAAGCGCGAATATCAAGATTCCTCTCAAGTGTAAGAAGGATGGGCGATATTTGCCATACTATCCAGCGGCTGCGGAACATGACGCGGCCAGGTGAACTCGATACGGCACCATCCCCCGCAAGTTTTCCTCCTCTCGTATGTCTAATCTTTAAACAGGATTCATATCAGCAATCAAGAAAGGAACACAAGGTGTTGAGTACCACAGTTTATCCCGATCAATCGGGAAAATCCCTCATTGCGGGTAAAGACATTCCCGAATGGATATTTGAATTCAACGGCTACCGCTGCCCGTTTCTGATAATCGGCTACAGAATGGGAAGGCTTGCAATTGAGAAATTAGGCTTAACCAAAGAGAACAGCTACGAGATGTTCGTCTTTTCTGAGATGGGCATTGCTCATCCGCAGATAAAAATGATCGACGGGGTACAGGCCGCCACCGGCGCCACCTACGGAAAGGGACAATTATTCAGGCTTGACTACGGCAAACCCGCTGTTACTTTTTATTTCCCTGGAAAGTCTGCTCTGAGAATACACATTAAAAATGAATTCCTGGATGGCGCTGGGAAATTCGAGTATATGAAATACAGAAAGCAAGGGGTAAAGAACGCGGAGATCCCACCGCAACCCGCCGATGAAATGATAAACTTTGCTTCGGAAACTCCTCTCGACGAGATATTCGAAGTCAAAGAAATATCAGGTTTCACTTATGAGGGTCTTAAAGCCTCATTTAACAAA
>JAKASW010000015.1 GCA_021818875.1 Bacteroidota bacterium | reverse complement strand
CGCAAACTTTGCAACGAACGGATCCATGATCCCCGACTGCACTCCGACGAACTCGTTTTCTATTCTCTGTGCCAGGACAGGAATTTCGATTTCTTTCAGCTCCACGTCGTACAGGTGGGAAACCGCCTCTATGATGGAGACTACATAAGCAGCAGATGAGCTAAGGCCGCTGCCGCGGGGGACCGTGCTTGAAATGGCGAAGTTTGTTCCTTGCACCGGCTTAACTTCTCCCAGAAGTGAGCATGCGCCTTTTATGTAGTTCACCCAGAAATTCGAGTGCTCAAACCTTCCCGCGATCACTTCGAAAGAAGTCTTCTTACCGAGCTCGTTTGAATAGGCGATGAAGAGGTCGCCGCCGCGCCTTCCGGCAGCCGTATAGGTTCTGCGATCTATCGCCACCGAAAGCACCAGGCCATCGTTGTAATCGGAGTGCTCGCCAATCAGATTCACCCTTCCGGGAGCACTGGCGACTACGTCAGGAGACTTTCCAAATTCGAGCTTGTAGATCCTGACAAGCTCTCTCTTGACTTCGTCACACCGAGACGCGGCGACAAAGATTTTTCCTTCCTCGCGGCTTACCATCTTTCTTCTATAGTCTTTACTTAACTTCTGCAACACTCAAGATCGTTTTATGATGCCGGCTCCAGCGCCGACATTCATTGGTGCTTTATAATTGGTGCTTCAATGGTACTCGCATGGTGTGCCGGATAGGTCCTGTCCTTATCTCGTTCTTCCGGGACGTGAAACTCCGCTAAGCTAGGCCACCTTGGATGGTGCTTGGGTGCAACTTCCTGCGGTCAGGCTTCCGTCTCGGCGGCCTCCTCCACCCGGACTAATTCACCTTTTCTAAATTTAATAATGGCAGCGACATTTTCCAGTGACCTTATCAAAGTATCGCCGTGGATGTGCCGAACAACTGCGCCTTGACGGGCGGCCTCCTCTACCAGATCGTATACTACATCTGAGACTTTTATAAGTTGTTCACCGCAACAAACACATGTATTGCCTTCATAGTGAGGCATCCCGCACTGCTGGCATGCAAGGCCCGGTCGGGAAAAATCTTCGGCAACTGCAAGCGTTTGTACGTTGAACTCGTGGAGCGACTCGATGACATTCTTGATCCCTTTTGTAGCGTAACCATCTTTCTCAATCTCTTCGCAAATCCTTCTGAGCAGTCTTCTTTCTTCTTCGGATTCGAATTCCTTCTCCTTCTTCAAAACAACGGAAAGGACGTCGGCTTCACTTGCACGGATATCCGTTTCAACTATTCCGACAAGGCTGTCGCGGAGGTTTCGATTCAGGAGCCTTGCGAGATGGTCGCCTAATGGCTTCCTTCCCCCAATGATAAGCTTGTCGAAATGCCTGAGCCTATGATGCAGCTTCAGTTGTTCGGCTACGGAGGAAAGATGAAACCGGGTATCCTCCTCTCTTCTCTGCATCAGTCTTTTCTCCCGCTTCATAAAAGTCTCCAGAAGCGGCTTGCGCGTAGCTCTCGTCTTGGCGAAGAAATTGTGGTGTTCCACTATCTCTCCCATGTATGTCTCAAAAAGCCTCGCATGTTTTGAGTCGACGAGGATCATCCCCACCCTGTGCTTTTCCTCCAGCAATGCAATCAGGGGACGAAGATAAAAATTGACGTCAAGTATCAGGTTGGATTTTATCGGAACCGGCAGACGATAAATCTGGTAGAAGTTCTCGGCTGAGTTGGAAAACACCGCAACCGATTTGTACTTTGGAGGCAAGCTCCCGGAGGTAACGAAAGCCTGTATGCGCTTCAGGTTTTCGTCAGCGGCTTCAAGATACCTTCGGTTGGCATCAAGCTTCAAAAGCTCCTGTCGGGCATTCTTTACCAGGTCCTTTGTCTCGATGTCCCACATCGCCTTGCTGCGTTCGCTGCCATCCGTATTTAGAAAAAACGAAATGGCGATCCCTTCCCGCGCGGTATAGTTCACCAAAAGATTTATTTCCTCCTGGGTAATCATACCTTCCTCCCTTGTTGACTATTCGTAATCTAAGGACGCATTGTACTAAAGTCAAACTTTCTTTGCTTTGTGGGTGTGCGTCAAAAATGTAAAAGCTTACTACCTACCCCCTTTTAATTCGCTCCTCCCTTTCTTTCATCGAAAAAAGGCAGGGGGGACAAAGAGGGGTGGGCTCGAAAATCATGGGTATCCTCCATCCTCCAAATTTGTCGCACACCCCTCCGTTACTTTGCGTTGGGAATTACGAGCTTGCAGAGTTAACTTATTCCTTGCAGTTTGCACTGCAGTTTTATTCTGTCAAAAGTTCGCACTGCTGTTAGAAGTTGATTTCCGTTCGAATCGATGGATTTCCAATGCCGGCGTCGTGCAGGGCCCCCGGCACTACAGTTGAGTGTTGGTTTACATGCGCTCTTCACTAAAGATTCAATCTGTTGTCATCGCAGCGCAAGACCTCAGGCTGGCCGGTCTAATCCGGGAATACTTGACGCAGACTGGCTACGATGCCGGGTGCGAAGTTAACCTTGACGCGGCTCTTGAAAGAATCATGAAGGAGCGCATCGATCTTTTGATTGTTGATGGAGAGATGCCGGAGAACGTGCTGAGTGCTTTTGTCCAGACGGTCGCCGGCCTGAAGCCCGACCTCCCGATAGTTGCAGTGGGAGTCTCCGAGCGGGAAAAGAAGGGCAAGTCACTATCTGCCTTCATAGATGCATTCGTTGAAAAACCATTTAGCATTTACGATATTTCGTTTACTATTCAAGAACTTCCCGCAAGGAGTTCATTTGACTAAACTAATATGAGGGCAAGATGGCGTTGAAGGTATCGAAACTCGCAGATGGTGAAGTGGCCGTAATCGAGCCAAAGGGAGAATTGATCGGAGGGGACGAGACAGATGAGCTTCGCTCCGAGATTACAAAAATTTCTGCCGATGGCAACAAGAAGCTGATTATCGATCTTGGCAAGACGACTTATCTGAACAGTACGGCGATCGGCGTACTCATCTGGGCGCATACTCACTACGCGAAGAACGGCGGCGAGGTGAAGCTCGCCAACCTGAACAAGAACATCAAGAACATCTTTGTGGTAACAAAGCTGACGATGGTCTTCGATGTCCACGATACACAAATAGATGCGGTCGCAAGTTTCTCGAAGGAAAAGAAATAGTTTCTATGATTAACCTCAACTTTAACAAAAACCTCAAAAGGAGGCCATTCTAAAATGAAATCAGGCTTATTCGGGACGATTCTCATGATCGTCGCGTTTGCAGTTTCCCTTTATGTCTATCTTAACCTCTTACCAAGTTTCATTACCAAAGGGGGACCGTTAGTAGTTCTGCTGTTGATGCTGTCGATCATGGTATTCACATACATATTCGAGCGTCTCTTCTCGCTGCGTAAAGCGCAGGGAAAAGGTTCACTGACCAAGTTTCTCAAGGACGTTGAAGACAACTTGAACAACGGCGACATAAACGCAGCTATTGAGATCTGCAACCGTCAAAAAGGATCGATGGCAAATGTGATTAGGAACGGCTTGGAAAGATACCAGGAAGTTCTGAAGGATAGCCATGTTGCTGCAGAGAAGTACATGACTGAAGTCCAGCGAGCAATCGAAGAAGCGACTATGCTCGAGACTCCGCTTCTTGAAAAGAACCTGATCGTACTTTCCACGATTGCGTCGATTTCCACGATGATCGGACTGCTCGGAACCGTTATCGGAATGATTCGCGCGTTCAACGCTTTGGCACATAGCGGCGCGACAGATGCAATCCAGCTTTCGATCGGTATTTCTGAAGCGCTCATCAATACTGCCGGTGGATTGATCGCCGCAATTTCCGGAATCATTGCCTACAACTACTTTGTTAATAAGGTAGACGGCTTCACTTATATGATTGATGAAGCAACAAATAGTATTATCACGATTCTTAATTCTCGTAAGTTCGAGAGCAAGTAATTGCTTTGAAGGAGCGTGAGAAATGCCAAAAATTAAAAAGAAACGTCTCGGTATCAGAATAGATATGACGCCGATGGTCGACGTTGCGACCCTGTTGGTGTTGTTCTTCATGACCACGACGCAGTTCAAGCCCGCTGAGCCTGTCCATGTTACTTTGCCCTCGTCGGACAAGGGACCGAAACTCCCTGAGACCAGCGTCATGACAATCACTATCGACAAAGAAGGTCAAGTCTATATGGGTTTCGACCAGCAACAGATGATGAAGGCAATCTTCTATAGTACGTACCCCAACGGAATACGGGACAAAGCAGGAAATATCGTCCCGGTATGGCTCGTGCCTGCGGTACCGATACAGGAGAAAGACCTGGCTAATCTTGTTGTGCAGGCTCGTATGCAAAATGTGAGGTTGGTTACTGTCATCAAGGCCGATAAGGATGCAGAATATGGACCCATACAGGCTGCAATGAGCGATTTGCAGAAGGCACAAGTCACCAGGTTCGAATTGCAGACCTCTCTCAAGGAAGGGAAGGGATAATATGGCCGAAGTACAGACTGCCGCACCCCGCGGAAAGAAAAAAGGCGGGCACAAAAAGAAAGCCAGAATCGCGGTACGCGTCGATATGACGCCGATGGTGGACCTGATGTTCGTCTTGTTGACGTTCTACATGGTTGCGACCGCATTTACTATGCCGCAGGCGATGGAGATAAACGTCCCTCCAAGCGACACAAAGGTTGAAGTAGCCGAATCCAATTTGATGACCATCTTGGTGGCGCAAAATGGAACGATTGTCTGGAAAGTCGGCACAAACCCGCCGGCGATAGTGGCGTGGAACGACTTCAAGAATCTAATCGTAAATCAAAACAAAGCTAACCCTCGCCTTATTACCCTGATAAAGATCGATCCGAAGGCGAAATACCAGGACATGATCAACATACTCGATGCGCTGAACGTTAACAACGTCACGCGATTCAGTTTAGCGCCGATGACTTCCCAGGATCAGCAGATACTTGCAAAGGTAGGTGCTTAAATGGAAAGGAGATTGATCTGATATGGCCAGGAAAAAAGAAAAACAAGCAGGAGTAGAGGCTGTAAGTACGGAGTACGGAGCTCCTCAGCTAAAACGGCTTGCCAAAAAGTATACGGGGGTGGGATTAGGCATCGCAATAGCTATTCATTTGGCAATGGTCGGAGCATACTGGGGTTCCCTCTATCTTAATCGGAGCGCCCAGGACAATGCGCCGGTCATCATGCTGAAATACAGCGAGCTCGGTCCACCACCATCGATTACTAATCAGCAGGCATTGCCTCAAATCGCTGTTTCAACTCCGATGGCAAAACCGAACGTCGGAGTTCCTGTACCAGTACCCGATGCAATGGTTTCTCCTGAACAAACGATTGCGACTCAGAAACAGCTGAGCCAGATCGCAGGCCCTGTAACACAGGGAAACGGGAAAGGTGATTCCGTTGGAGTTGCGATCGGGAATTTTAAAGTCCCGTCGGAAGATACTCCACCACCGAATTTCGTTCCTGTGGAAAAGGAGCCGCAGGTTATCCACGAGGTGAAACCGAAGTATCCCGAACTGGCTCAGAGGGCCGGGATCGAAGGAAGAGTCTGGGTAAAGATCTGGGTCGACAGGAATGGAAAGCCGCACCAAGCGTTAGTGTTGAAGAGTGATGCGCAGATATTCGACCAGCCCGCAATCGATGCTGCTATGCAGTATCGGTTCACACCGGCGATTATGAACAAAGGTCCGGTGGCCGTCTGGGTCGTTATCCCGTTCACCTTCAGGCTCACGAAGCAATGACGAGCGGCGCAAGTGAACGCCGGTAAGTTATTTGGGTATTTAGCGTACTTATTGTCCGCCGTCTTTTTTTTCGGCGGACTTTTTGTTATTTTCGGTGTGTTTCTTCCATCAAGGGTACCGGAACAATTCCGAATAATGTTGGGCATCGTGCTGATGCTGTGGGGAATTTACAGGTTCGTAGTAACGTACACGAAATCAAGGCAGCTCGATAATGAGTAGGGCCCTCGCGGTCCTCCTGTTGGGACTGGCAGTGATGTCGCTTTCCTGCAATCCGAGGAAGAACAAACCATCTTCCTCTCCTGAGTCCGGTAACCTGACCGTATACTGTGCCGAGTCTGCCTCGATGGTCGTTACCAAGCTTGCCAGCCACTTCATGGCACTATACACGAAAGCACAAATCAAGGTGGTACCCGTGCCTTCTCGCGTTGCGATGGAGGAACTATTAAACGGCAAGACAATTCTTGCTGTAACCTCGGTTCCTTTCGGTCAGGACGAACTCGCGGCGATGAAAAAATATAAGATCAAGGTTGATTCCGTGAGAGTCGCACTCGACGGAGTGGCAGTAATCGTAAATTCAAAAAATCCGGTGTCGAGACTGAATACCAATCAGCTCCGCGGCATTTTTGACGGCAGAATCAATTCCTGGCACCAGATCGACAATGCTTACTTTGGAAAGATAATACCGGCACTTGAGGACCCGAACTCCGGTACTCTGGAGTATTTCAAGAACCGGGTGCTGGACGGAAAGAACTATGGCGAAGCCTATCCCTGTACCACTATGGCAAAAGTATACAAGTTTGTCGCCGGCAACGAGGAAGCAATCGGACTGGTAAGCACGGATTGGTTCGCAAACGGCAAGGACTCCCTCTCAACGACTACAGAGCCGCCGAAGGCTTTGGAGATTGCGGAAGTCGATTCAAGTGCTAAGATTTATGTTAACCCTAATACTTTCGGAAGCTACTACTATCCCTACCAAGCTCACATCGGCCGGCATTATTACCCTCTCACGAGGGCGATCTATTTTATGACTCGCGATTTCAACTTTGGCTTGGGTGCGGGTTTTCTGACGTACGTCGCGAGTGCACAAGGCCAACAGGTCATCCTGGACAACGGTCTCGTCCCGGCCACAATGCCAATTCGTTATGTCCAATTAAACAATAAACCACTATGAAGAAAACACTTATTTACTTCTCTGTACTTCTACTTTCATCAATGTCGGCAGTCGCATTTGCCCAGGAACCGTTGGCAATGGGGGCGGACCTACTGAACAAGAAAGACTGTTCAGGAGCAGTGCCATATCTATTGCGAGCGTTTGAAAAAGATCCGAAATCCAAACGGGTCAATCTTTATTTGGGACAGGCATACCTTTGTCTGAATAATACGGATTCGGCGGCCTATTTCTTTAGTAGAACGATTGACATCAAGAGAGAAACTGCTCCAGCATATTTCGGCCTCGCCCAGGTTTATATGAGAGAGAAGAAGTATACAGACGCGATTGATAATTATAATTTGGCCGTCAATTACGATCCGAAGCAGATCGAGTACGTCATCGACCTTGGAGAGGCATACCTGGCGACCGGCTCACTCGACAGCGCCAACCAGCAGTTTTATAAGGCTACAGATATGGATCCCGAGAATCCGGACGCGCTGGCAGGCATCGGAGATGTGTATGCAGCACAGAATATCTACGACGCGGCGATTACAAACTATAAGCAGGCACTTGCAATTGATTCCACCAACATCGAGGTTAGAATCAAGTTAGGCAACATGTACATGAAAACTGGCAAAGGCAAGAAAGCGTATGAGGAGTTTGCGGAGGTGTCGCGGCAGGCGCCAAATAATGCTCAGGCGCAATATAACGCCGGTGAGCTCCTGTTTGCCAACCAGCTGTATAAGGAGGCGATACCTTTTCTGGCGAAATATCACCAGCTTGTGCCGACCGATTTTAAAACGCTTCTTCAGCTTGCCGAGTCCGCAATCAACGCGGGAATGTATTCCGACGCAATCATTTATTACAAAGAGTATGTTGCGAAATTCCCGAATGCTATCGGACCGAAAGCAGAGCTTGCATCTGCATATTACTTTTCGAAAGACCCCGCACAATCTTTCAGCATATTCAAGACTCTACCCACTGACTCACTCGACGTGAAGGATCTTGTCCGGTACGGTCTGGCCGCAAATGCATCAGGAGATACCGCAGCCACTATCAGAGCCTGGACGCACGCGGTCACGACCGACACCTCGCTTCATGTCATCGAAAATCAACTTGCCGGTCTTCTCTTCGCAATGAAGAAATATGATCAGGCAATTTCCTATTTCAACAAGTATCTGGCTTCCAATCCTACGGATTATGCCGCAGCGTTGAACATGGGCCTCTGCTACATCGCGAGCCAGAATTACCCCGATGCGATCGCAACTTTGAAGCATGTGACCGTGAAGAAACCGGATACCTACCTGGCATGGCGCTGGTTGGCACTAGCTTACGCTGCGTCGGACTCCATGGAACCTGCGGTGGTCGCTTATCAACATCTGATCAGTCTTGGCGAGCACGATACTACGGCCGGTGCAGATCACTCGGCTGATTTGGATGAAGCAAACAGGTATCTCGGCTACTCGCAATTGATGGCGGGAATCAAACTCAACAAGAAGGACCCTAATGCAGCAAAGCAACATTTTCAAGATTCCTTCAACTATCTTACGGAGGCTTTGAAATACAACAAGAGCGACAGGAGAACGCACGTTTTTCTCGCGGAAGACTATGCATTTCTTGGAAAGATAGATGCCGCCTGCAAAGAGATTAAGGTCGTGTTGAGGACCGATCCGAAGAACAGCCAGATGCTCCAACTTCAGAAGGCACTAAGTTGCGAGTGATTAATCTGTCGGACAACGCATCTGTCTCTTTTCGCTTGACTATGTCAGGGAGGCGTGGACAAGACTCAACGTTTACGCGAATCCATGCGGGAGTGCTGCGTTAGTATTTCAAATCACAAACGATCAAAAATCTTAGTCGGAACTCACAACTTTAAGAAGGAGAGGCAACTGTGGAATTAGCACTTATACTGGCGATCAGCGTGCTTTCACTCTTGTTTGCAGTATATCTTGCTGTTCGTGTGTTGAAGCAGGATCGTGGAACACCAGAAATGAAAAAGATCGGCGATGCTATCCAGAAAGGCGCGGAAGCTTTCTTGCGAAGACAGTACTCAACAATAGCCATGTTGAGTGTTCTGCTCGCGGCGATAATTTTCCTGCTGTACGCGTTCGTTAGAAAATCTATGCCCACTGATCCTGTCACGCCGGTGAAGCTTGCGGCGTACACTGCGTTCTCCTTCCTGTTTGGCGCGGCCTGTTCTGGAGTAGCAGGATATATTGGGATGTTTGTCTCGGTTAGAGCGAACTCGCGCACCGCGAACGCTTCATTGACATCACTCAACGGTGCTCTCCAGACATCGATCCGCGGCGGCGCCGTGTCCGGATTGTTCGTGGTTGCAATGAGTCTGCTCGGTGTCGGCGGCCTCTTCGGAATTACGGAAGCGATCGGCATACCGGTTATAAAGATACCGTACATGATAGTCGGATTCGGGTTTGGGGCATCGTTCGTCGCGCTGTTTGCCCAGCTCGGCGGCGGAATTTACACGAAAGCTGCCGACGTCGGAGCGGACCTCGTCGGAAAAGTGGAAGCGGGAATACCTGAAGATGATCCACGCAACCCGGCCGTGATTGCAGATTTGGTCGGCGACAATGTCGGCGACTGTGCGGGTCGTGGCGCGGATCTGTTTGAATCGACCGCCGCTGAGAATATTGGTGCCATGATATTAGGAGTTGCACTCTATCCATTCTTCGGTGTCAAAGGGATAATGTTTCCGCTCGTGGTCCGTGCGTTTGGCCTCATAGCATCCATAATAGGTGTTATGGCGGTTCGCACCCGTGAGGACGTCGATCCCATGAAAGCGCTGAACAAGGGTTATTACATAACTTCTATCCTCGTGGCAATCGGTTTTCTTATCGGCTCTCGATGGCTTCTGGATAGCCCGAAGGATCCCATCGCCTGGCTCTACTTCTTCTTTGCCGGTGTCGTAGGAATACTAACCAGCATCGCATTCGTTTACATTACTCAGTATTACACAGAGTACAAATATCGTCCGGTAAGATCTATAGCTGAATCCTCCCAGACGGGACCTGCGACGAACATTATTACAGGATTCGCCGTCGGACTTGAATCGACGTATCTGCCGACAATCGTAATCGGCATCGCGATAGTTGCTTCATACTATCTCGGCATCGCAAGCGGGCTGCTCAATTCCAGCGGGCAGCCAATAGGAGGTCTCTTTGGAACCGCAGTTGCGACGATGGGCATGTTGGGACCGGCTGCATACGTTCTGGCAATGGACACGTTCGGACCGATTACCGACAATGCCGGAGGCATTGTGGAGATGAGCGGAGCGCCTGAGGAAGTCAGGAGAAAAACCGATCGTCTCGATGCTATGGGGAATACGACGAAAGCACTTACGAAAGGTTATGCAATCGGCTCCGCTGCACTCGCCGCTTTTCTTCTTTTCTCGGCTTACATCGACGATGTCAATGTGCTTTTGAAAGAGAAAGGCTTGCCTCTAATGTTGTCGGTGAACCTTGCAAAACCGGAAGTGTTTGTTGGTGCTCTCTTCGGAGCAGGTTTGGTTTTCCTGTTCAGTGCGCTGGCGATAAAAGCTGTCGGACGTGCGGCTTACGTTGTGATTAACGATGTGCGAGCTCAATTCAAGGAGAAGCCCGGTATCCTCAAAGGTACCGAGGAGCCTGACTATGGTCGCACGGTAGACATCGTGACTCGTGGTGCCCTTCGGAACATGATCGGGCCGGGTCTGCTCGTGGTCTGTGCTCCGATCGTTGTAGGAATCGTGTTCAGTTGGTTCCACATCGGAGCAGAAACGGTGGCGGCAATGCTGATGGTGGGAACGATAGCAGGCATCCTGATGGCAAACTTCCTCAACAACGGTGGTGGTGCATGGGACAATGCAAAGAAGTGGATTGAAACTGGAATGTTCGGAGGAAAGGGAAGTGAGGCGCACAAGGCAGGAGTTGTTGGAGACACAGTCGGCGATCCTTTCAAAGATACTGCCGGTCCTTCACTGCATGTGTTGATCAAACTTCTGGCTACGATAACGCTTGTGCTGGCGCCGCTTTTCGTGTAATTGAATTTGATTGCAGGTTTCAGTTCAGAAAAAGGGCAGGGATACTCTCCTTGCCCTTTTTCGTTTCGGTTATTCCGGGTACGTACTATTCTGATTCCTTCGGCTCTGGCTTCCTCGAAAACTTCCTGTCCATCATCGCTGCATCGTATGCAAATGCCGCAAGAATAATCGATGCCTGTTTCATGTCTTCCTACGGCACTCGCTCATAGAGATTATTGATTGAGTGGTGAGTTATCGCGCCGTAGTCGAGCCGGTCCTGTGTGAATTGAAAAACCGGCAGTCCAGCCGCGTCGTATGAAAGGTGGTCTGTTCCTCTCGTGTTCGAAAGAGACCGTCGATGCTTCCATTGTTCCGAAAGGCTTTAACCACTCCCTGAATATTTGTCGAGCAGATTCGTTACCTTGCAGATAGATGCCTCTGAATTTCCCGGTACCATTGTCATCATTGAAATAAACCCCAAACCTTTCGGCTTCCGGCTTGAGTACGGTTCCCCCGGCGGGATTTAGCCAGCCTCCCGCGAGGTGCCCGCTGTGTGGTTCGGCATAGGCCCGCGATCCGAGCAACCCTTTTTCCTCTCCATGCAGAGACCTATTCTGATCGTGCAGCGCGGTTTGAGGCCGAGCGACTTGATAATCCTCATTGCTTCCAAGCAGGCCGTGACACCGGTCCCATCATCCGTCGCACCTGTACCACCATGTCAGGAATCGACGTGCGCCCCGATCATCACCACTTCATCTTTCATGTCCGTTCCCGATATCTCTCCGGTGACGTTCCATCCAACTTGCCTTCGTATTTAGCAAGGTCCTGGAGGCTGTCCGCCTTGAGATAGAAGACCTCGGCTGTCTGTA
Organism: Bacteroidota bacterium; assembly: GCA_021818875.1. Lineage (GTDB taxonomy): Bacteria > Bacteroidota > Ignavibacteria > Kryptoniales > JAKASW01 > JAKASW01. The sequence continues at coordinate 15,887 of JAKASW010000015.1, read as the reverse complement.
TCCCCGTCAAGCTTGGCGACCGGGCTTGTGGATGAGAATGAAGTGGAAAGTTTTGTTGCCCCATCACCTCGGCGTTGTATAGCTTCAGTTCCTGACCTAGCCCGAAGGCTCCCCATCCTTCGACGTGAACGTTTCCCATTCCGATTGAATCCATCTGTTTCAACGTCCACTTTACGGCCTTCATGTATTCATTAGATCCTATTAGCCTTGTTCCAATGATATTGCTAAGATAGCTCAATGTTTTCATCGCGTGTGACCTGTTGGTCTCTTCTTCGATGATTCTCGCAATTGCTGTCGAGCCATAGCTTTGGCTCCGGGCAATCGGTGTGGACAGAATTATCAGACACGCTGCAAGGGAGGAAATAGTCGGCAGTTTCATTTTCCCTCCGCTGTTTCTCTCCCGGAAGCATGACTGAAGATATGGACAGCATCAATTTTTCAATCGCCGAGTAAATTCACAACGATTGCACGTGGTCCACTACTCCATCTGTCGTGTTGGTAAATGAAACCTTGGTCTCATTTCAACCGTAGGGAGGTATGTGTATTCTTCAGAACAACCGCAAATTAGAGAGGGAAAGATGAAACGAGCATTCTTAAGTGTGATTCTATGCATGTTTGTTATCGTGTCTACGGGGTTCGCTGAAAAATTCTCCCGGACTGAAACAAAATTTTTCACAATCTCGCCGACGGGTAAAGTCACGGTTGAGAATGTTAACGGCGGGATCAAAGTCGAAGCATGGGACCAGAACCAGGTTTCACTACAGATTATCAAGACCGCCAAAGCGGAAGACAACCACGATGCTAACAAGTACTTCGATCGCTTGAGAGTGGAGATTAGATCCGGAAATGATTTCCTTGATATCAAAACACATTACCCTCATGACTGGGGATGGGGATTTTTTGATTGGCTTTTCCACGGCGGATCAGGGTTCGTGAATGTGGAATACGTGCTCAAAGTACCCAAGACAGTGAGCATTGATCTGGAATCGACTAATGGAGGCTTAAGGGTAACCGGTGTCACCGGAAGTGTGCAGACACATACCACCAACGGAGGCATCGATCTCGAGAATGTTGGTGGAAGTGTCGACGGCTCAACCACTAATGGCGGAATCCTCGCCCGTATAGCAGGATATGCCCGACTCAGCGGGCTGGATCTGAGCACAACGAATGGCGGAATAAAAGTCTATTGTCCTGGTAACGTAAATGCCGATGTCGAAGCTTCGACCACCAATGGCGGCATTCACTCCGACTTTCCGATAACCGTCGAAGGCAACTTCGGCGGTAGGTATGTCGAAGGAAAAATCAACGGTGGTGGAAACCCGATTAACCTTCACACCACAAATGGCGGAATAAATATTTACAAGGAATAGACTTGAAGGTCGAACTCAAGCCAGCCTGCCGGCGGGCTGGCTCGACCTACTTGATTTCCAGAAAATTATTAATTGCTTTGTCAACCTTTTCAGATTGGCAGCTGGGACCGAGGTGACCGCAATCGCTGTTGAGCTCCAAAAGTCTTGCATGGATCAATTTTGCAAACTGGATAGCCGGGTTTGGGTTCACCATATGATCCTGGAGGTTAACGATCTCGAAAACCTTTGCTTTAACCCTTGACGCGGCTTCTTCCATGTCATCGTGGTACGGGGCTGCAACGTTCTGAGCAAGCATCGCTTCAAGCTGGCTTCTCCAGTCATAAACGTTGAACCCCTTGGAGAAACTCTTCTGGTACTCTCCGATATCTTTGTAGAAATCTTCAGGCTTCATATGAACCACGTAGTACTCCGGAGTTCGGATGTTAAGCTCGGTGATGTCTGCGATGGCCTTCATAATTCCATTCTCCGGCGCGTGCGCTTTTAGATCGGTGTTTATGACCTGCAGTTCAGTATTCCATAGAAGCAAGTCATAGGAAGTGAGTCTCGGTGAACCGACCCATGCAATTGCTTTCTCCATAAAACCTGGATATGAGACTATCCACTGAAACGTCTGCATTCCGCCCATCGAGCCGCCGATTATGCAGAAGAGGCGGTTGATATGAAGGACTCTTGTAAGCATTTCGTGCTGGGTGTTGACCATATCTCTGATGTCAAATTTTGGGAATTGCTCGTTGGGTTGGAGTCTGCTGTTGGACGGTGAAGAAGATACTCCATCCCCCAACGCATCGACGGCTATCACGAAGTACTTTGTGCTGTCGGCCATATTGCCGGGACCGATAAGGCCGGCAAGATTCGCCGAGGTTCCACCGAACCATGTTGGGAACAGCATCGCGTTCGATTTTGCCCGGTTCAGCGTCCCGAACGTTCTGTAGCCGATCTTGCAGTCTTTTATGGCTTCTCCGTTCTCAAGCTTGAAATTCCCGATGTTGGCAAATTGCTGGACCGATTGTGCGAAGAGCCCACTGAAGGATAAAAGGATTGAAAGAACTAACGCGAGAAGTGATCGTGTCATGGTAGACTCCTTTATTGCGACGCTGAATTGCAGATTGATGTTACGTATAAGGTAAGGAAAAGACCTGGATATAAATAGTGGCCGGTTTCACGAATCGAAGGATGCCACGAGCTCGTCTCTTGCTCGTGTTGAATGTTCCCGATTGTTTTTTCAGGGTCGCATCGGTAATTTTGTTCGCCTATGAGGAGAATAGTTAAGCGTGTCATTACCTTCGGAAAGATGATCAGATTTTCACACACGCTTTTTGCGATGCCATTTGCTTTGACAAGCGTTGTACTCGCGTCATTTTATAACAGGGTCACAATCGTCAAGCTTGTGTGGATAGTCGTCGCGATGGTTGGAGCGCGGTCTGCCGCGATGGGTTTCAACAGAATCGCAGATCGAGAATTCGATGCCAGGAATCCTCGCACAAAGAACCGAGAGATTCCGACCAGGGAGATATCTCTCTTCGAAGCATCTGCCTTCGTTGCGGTCTCCGCACTTGTTCTCGTCTTTGCAGCGCATGAGTTAAACAACTTGTGTTTCTACCTCTCACCGGTTGCTCTCGCCGTGGTCTTCTTCTATTCATTTACAAAAAGGTTCACCTGGCTGTCTCATTTCTTCCTCGGCCTCGGGATGGGTCTCGCACCTGTTGGAGCTTGGCTCGGTGTCACGGGAAGCTTCTCGCTTGCACCGATTATTCTCGGACTTACGGTTGTCGCATGGGGGGCAGGGTTCGACATAATTTACGCCTGCCAGGACCTGCAGTACGATGATAATGCCGGACTCTTTTCGATACCGAAAATATTCGGACCGAAAATGGCACTCACGGTATCTTCCACTCTTCATTTTCTTGCCTTCCTGCTGTTGGTCTCATTAAGATTCATATTGCCGCTCGGTGACTTTTATGTATTCGGATTAGTTGTCATCGGGATGATTCTTGTTCATCAACACCGGATTGTGAAACCTGACGATTTCAGCAAATTGAATTTTGCATTCTTCAATATGAATGCATACTTGAGTATCGGCCTTTTCTTGTTCACATTGATAGATGTAATTTCGTGAGATGGATAACAAGAACGACAGAAGATTTGCCACCGACTCCGGAATTCCGATACAACAATTCTATGGGCCGGAGGCATTTCGACCTGACGATGAACCAGGTTATCCAGGCGAATATCCGTTTACGCGCGGCATCTACCCTACAATGTATCGGGGCAGGCTATGGACGATGCGCCAGTACGCGGGCTTCGGCAGTGCCGAAGAATCAAACAGACGCTACAAGTATCTTCTACAGCAAGGGATAACGGGGCTTTCGGTCGCTTTCGATCTGCCGACCCAGATGGGATACGACTCCGATGATCCGCTAAGCGAAGGCGAGGTCGGGAAGGTCGGCGTGGCAATCGATTCACTCGAAGACATGGAACGACTCTTCGAGGGGATAAAGCTGGAAGCGGTTACTACTTCGATGACCATCAATTCGACTGCAGCAATTCTTCTGGCAATGTATGTGGCCGTGGCGAAGAAGCAGGGTGCGGAAGTCGGAAAAATTTCGGGTACGATTCAAAATGATATCCTTAAGGAATACATCGCTCGTGGAACTTATATCTACCCACCGGCGCCATCGCTTCGGCTTGTAAGAGACATATTCAGTTATTGTTCATCCAATCTCCCCAAATGGAACACCATATCGATCAGCGGTTATCATATTCGCGAAGCTGGAGCAACTGCAGTACAGGAACTATCCTTCACTTTCGCGAACGCAATCGCTTATGCAGACTCAGCCGTGGAGGCCGGATTGGATTTTGACGAGTTCGGCAAACAGCTTTCCTTCTTCTTCAACGCTCACAACGATTTCTTCGAGGAGGTGGCAAAGTTTCGTGCGGCGCGGCGAATCTGGGCAAAAATTGCAAGGGACCGATTCAAAGCAAAAAACCCCGATGCTATGAAGCTTCGGTTCCATGTTCAGACCGCTGGCTCAACTTTGACGGCGCAGCAAATCGATAACAACGTGGTGCGCACGACGCTGCAGGCACTCGCGGCGGTTATCGGAGGCTGCCAGTCTCTTCATACAAATAGTCGCGATGAAGCTCTCGCGCTCCCGACTGAGGAATCCGCAAGGCTTGCGTTGAGAACGCAGCAAATCATCGCGAGCGAATCGGGAGTCGCAAACACGATAGATCCTTTCGGTGGATCGTACTTTGTCGAGAAGTTGACAGATGAGATCGAAAGCGGAGTGTGGGAATATATTGAAAAGATTGATAAGATGGGCGGGGCGGTCAAGTCGATAGAAGCCGGATACCAGCAGGGCGAAATCGCGAGGAGTGCCTATGAGTACCAGCATTCCATCGAAACGAAATAAAAAATTGTTGTCGGAGTGAATAGATTTGTCGGAGAGGAAAAAGTTCATCCGAAAGTATTCGAGGTTGATCCGCGGGTGAGAGACGAGCAGACGGAGAGACTCGGAAGGATAAGGCGAACACGGAACTCGGAGAAGGTCGAAAGGACGTTGGAGAAGTTGAAGAAGGAAGCGGGCAATGAGAATCGAGACGGCAGAAATCGGGTGGCAAAGGCCGGGAGCGAACACAACCTTCTTCCTTTAATAATTGACGCCGTGGAGAGCTATGCGACGCTGGGAGAAATATCTTATGCGTTAAGGGAAGTCTGGGGGGAACAGGTCTGAGCCCCTTGAAAATTCGGTGTTTTATCGCAACCCCTCTTCCAACACCGTTGCAGCATCCGTCTTCTCATCCCTGTACTTGACGATCACCGGTGTGTAAAGCGAAATCATGTTACCGGCAGCAAAATCACCGCCTGCGATACGAGACCCCGGTACAACCACCGCCCCTTCAGGTATTTCCAGAGGTGTACCCTTTTCTTTTCTGTAGATCTTTTTCTTGACAAGATCGTAGACAGGTGTGGAACCTGTTATGATGCATCCGGCGCCTATCACCGCACGCCTCTTCACGACTGCTCCTTCATAGATCCCACAGTTCCCGCCCACCATTACTTCGTCTTCGATTATCACCGGCATTGCACCGACAGGCTCGAGCACACCGCCTATCTGTGTCCCTGCACTGATGTGTACCCTCTTGCCCACTTGAGCACAAGATCCGACAAGGGAATGAGAATCCAGCATAGTATCCTGATCTACGTACGCACCGACATTCACATAGGAAGGCGGCATGATAACAACTCCTGCGGCGATATGAGCCCCGCGCCTGACCGAAGTCCCTCCGGGCACGACTCTTATCCCATCGGTTGTGGACATCCTTTTCACAGGCAAAGTGTGTTTATCGAAGAATCGGAATGTACCATGGTCGCCGTCTGTCCGGTCGTTTCCTACCTTGACGAACTTCCCGACTCTGAAAGCAAGAAGAATCCCTTTCTTAGCCCATGCGTTTACTCTCCATCCTGCAGGAGACTCGGAACTGGGTTCGGCAGACCGCACCTCGCCCCGGTCGAGCAGATCGAGGAACTGATCCACAATAGCTTCGACGCTTGGACCATTCCCCGTTTGATCATAAAGCTTTTCGATCTGCGTGATCAGAGAATCAGTCTTCATAATCAACCGTCGCCCCGTTCAGAAGGGACTTTCTCCGGAATCAATTCCAGCTCTTCCAATATTCTTTGAAGCTTGTTCCGGGTAGACGCTGTTGGCGGCACGAGAGGCAGCCGATAAACCTCCTCGATCATGCCCATCATCGCAAGCGAAGCCTTGACCGGAATTGGATTTGACTCGATGAAATTTGCATTCATCAGCGGAAGCAGCTTGAAGTGCAATCTCCTTGCATTTTCCAGATCTCCTGCGAGGCAAAAGCGTACCATATCTCCGAACATCTTCGGTACTTCATTAGCGATAACAGAAATTATCCCGTCGCCGCCAAGCGAGATAAGGGCGAATGCGAACTGATCGTCGCCGGAATAGACGGAAAAATCGTCGGGCCTGGCCCGGAGGATTTCCATCATCTGTTGAAGATTGCCGCTGGCTTCTTTGACAGCAACCACACCGTCGATCTCCTCTGCCATTCTCAGAGTCGTCTCGGCGGCGATGTTGCTTCCCGTCCTGCCCGGTACGTTGTACACGACGACGGGAATGTCGACCGCACTCGCAATTTCAGCGTAATGCCGGTAAAAGCCTTCCTGGGTCGGTTTATTGTAATACGGAGCGACGGAAAGCACCCCGTCTGCTCCTAAAGATCTGGCGTGAGCGGTCAGTGAAACTGCTTCACGTGTGGAGTTGCTTCCCGCACCAACAATTACCGGCACACGATGGTTGACCTGGTCGAGCACGATCTCCATTACCTGGTGATGCTCGGAATGTGAGAGCGTCGCACTTTCACCTGTAGTGCCGGCCGGAAGTATCGCTTCGGTCCTGCTGGTTATCTGAAATTCCACAAGGTCACGAAGCTTCTGCTCATCCACCGATCCGTCCGACCTGAACGGCGTCACGAGCGCGACCCCTGTACCACGGAACAGTCTCTGCTTCATTGTAGCTCCTTTTGGTATTTTGAATTTCGCGTTTTAAATTTCGCATTTTCCTGAGAATCCGAAATCCGAGATCCTCCACTGAAGGCGAGCGCCGGCCGGTAGGCAGGGATGCGCCTCAAGTGCAGAAATTTATAAATCATCCAGAATATCTCTGAATTCGTAAAATCCTTTTTTCCCGATGACCCACTCGGCTGTCATGACGGCCCCGAACGCAAAGCCGCGCCGTCCTCTTGATGTGTGAGTTAACTCAACGTGATCGAATTCAGAATCGAAAATTACGGAATGTGTTCCGACCTCTTTTCCCACGCGGACTGAATCGATCTGCAGATCTTCGGGGGGAATTTTGCCAATCGGTATTCCGGTGTAAATCCTTTTCTTTGATGGAAAATTTTCGAGAATTGTCGTGCCGTTTGTCATTGCCGTTCCGCTGGGTGCATCGACTTTCTGATTGTGGTGCGATTCTAAAACCGCGCAGTCAAATCCCTCGTGGCGGCCAAATAACCCGGAAGCTTTTTCAACGGTTGAAATAAAAAGGTTGACACCCAACGAGAAGTTGGAAGCGACCACGGCGGCTATGCCGGATTCTGCGACGATTAGTTTTGCTTTTTCAACCTCATTCTGCCAGCCTGTCGTTCCGATTACTATCGGTCTCTTTAAACCAGCCGAGAAATTTATGTGCTCAATTACGGCAGCAGGTACGGAGAAGTCGATAACGACATCGGCTTCGGAAAACTCCGCTCGTTTACTGTCGAGTTCGCTATCGATATCGGCAATCGCAACCACAGAGTGCGAACGGGACTTGGCAACCGACTCGATTTCTCTTCCCATTTTTCCATAACCGAACAATCCAATATTCATAGAATTTGATTTCCAAAGTCCAATGCGCAATGACCATCGACAGATGTTAATAGATCATTGTGCTTAGTATCGTGGATCGGAGCGCCCTGTTTCCTGATAGGTCAAATCCAACTGCCGGCAGTCATCGATTTCCCGAACAGGAAGTTCGGGATACCGATCATCTCGAGATGCGATTATGAACCGGCAAAATAGCGCTCCATCCGTTTTTCATCCCGATCAAATCAGTATCCATTCAATCGGAAATCGGATGACAGTCTGCAGCCTCTTCGGATACAGCCCAATCGGAAATATCAAAGCTCTATTCCCGATTTCGGCGATAAATCCTTTCGCTTAGCTTCACCGGCTGCTTGAGCCTCTGCAGAGCTACTTCTATTTACCGCGCCTCTACTTAACAACAGGTAAAATTTAGATGTTGTTGTACTCCGATGCAAATCTTCTTTATTGTACTACACCTCGCCCCGTGTGCCTGCATATCATGGAACACCGGGGCCGCTGCTTTTGTTATCTAACTAAACTGTATGTCCGAGGATAAAGGAAACTGGCTCCCGAAAATACCCACGACTGTGAGAATAATACTGGCATGTGTTATATGTATCGCTGTTGCGGTTGCTGCAGTCTTTGTCGCCAAATTCATTTTTTCTTGAAATGATCGAGGACGACAATTCCCTATTTCAGGCTTTCGAGGGCTTCGGGCAATTGCGAGTGCGCGAATGCAAAATTTTCCTTTAACAGTCTCTCCGGAACCACCCGTTGACTTACCAGCACTGTCTCTTTTCCCATTTGTCCGAGCAGCAGGCGAACGAGCCGGGGAGGCATCTTGAAAATGGTAAGGCCGAGGAGACTGCAAAGATCGTTCATTTGTACAGGGTTCGGAGCGACTAAGTTATATGTACCTGCAGAATTCCTGTTCTTGATCAGAAAGTAAATTGCGTTTATTTCGTCCCGGTAGTGAATCCACGGGAGCCATTGTCTGCCCGTCCCAAGCAGTGTCCCGACGTGAAGATGGTACGGAAGTGCGAGTTTAGGAAAAGCACCGCCATCTCCCGACAGGACGACCCCGGTCCTAATAATTACTCGCCTTACTCCCATTGCTTCAATCGCTGACGTTGACTCCTCCCATTTCACGCAAACTTCCGGCAGAAAGCCTTCTCCAGCCGGTGAATTCTCGTTAATCAGATCGCCACCGTGAGAGCCATAGAAGCCTACTGCAGATCCCTGGACAAAAACGCCGGGTGGTCCTTTCATGGATTTGACGATGGCTGTCATCATCTGCCCCGCGCGGATCCGGCTTGCAGCGATCTTGATCCTTTTCGCACGGGTCCATAGCGATGATCCGATGTTTTCACCCGCGAGATTTACAATTGCATCCGTGCCGTTAAGCTCCGTGGCCAGCTCACCGATCACATCGGGGCGCATCTCTCTTATGGCAACTCTTTTTCCCAGAACAGGCCTGGCCGTGTCGGGGTCACGACTAAGAACTGTTATTTCATGGCCTTCACCGGATAGCAAATCAACCAACCCTCTTCCGATGAAACCGGTACCTCCTGCAATCGCAAGCTTCATTTCTTCGTAATGTAATTCTTTTCGCTGTGAAGTCTGTATACCCGATAGTTAAATTTGGATAAGGAGTTGGAGAATGATTACTGAGAAAGTGAAAAGGGAACTCGTGCGGATGTTTGGCAGGGGCAACATCCTCGATTCGGATGAAGACCGGATCTCATATTCCTATGATGGTACGCCGATCCTGGGTTCACTGCCTGATGCGGTTGTGATTCCGTCATCTGTGGATCAGGTAAGCAAACTGATGGTGCTCGCAAACGAGGAGAAGTTTTCGGTGGTACCGCGCGGTTCCGGAAGCGGCCTCAGTGGAGGATCTATTCCGGGAGAGAATTCCGTGGTCTTGTTGATGAGCAAATGGAACAACGTTCTGGAGATTGATAAGAACAATCTGACAGCCTGGGTGGAACCCGGCGTGGTGACGGGTAAGTTCCAGTCGCTTGTCGAATCGCAAGGACTTTTTTATCCTCCCGATCCGGGTAGCTCACAGATTTGCACCCTGGGCGGCAACGTAGCCGAAAACTCCGGCGGCCTGCGGGGTCTAAAATACGGCGTCACGAAAAATTACGTCCTTGGATTGGAAGTCGTAATGCCGAACGGCGACGTGATGCGGGTCGGGGGAAAAAACATGAAAGATGTTGCCGGATATAATTTGAAGGATGTCCTCATCGGATCCGAAGGGACGCTTGGAATATTCACCAGGATTCTGTTAAAGCTGATTCCTCTCCCAAAGACTGGTAGAACTCTGTTGGCGTTCTACGATTCGATAGCGGGGGCTGCCGCTACAGTCTCCGAAATAACTGCTGCGCGGATTGTTCCGGCAATGCTGGAATTCCTGGACAATCCGACGATCCGTGCTGTCGAAAGCTTCGCCCGACTCGGATTGGACAACAATGCAGGCGCCGTTCTTCTTGTGGAGGTCGATGGAGCAGGCCCGGTAGTCGAGGAAGACCTCGCGGCTATCGAGACGGTCTGCAAGAAATCCGGTGCAACGTCACTGCGAGTCGCGGCTGACGAAAACGAGGGAATGAAGCTCAAAGCTGCACGGCGGTCTGCATTCGCGGCTCTCGCACGGGTACGGCCGACCACGATACTTGAAGATGCCACTGTACCGAGAAGTGAGCTGACAACCATGGTGGATTTTATCAATCACACCGCTGAGAAACACGATATCCAGATCGGTACATTCGGGCATGCCGGTGATGGCAACCTCCATCCGACCGGATTAACCGATGAGCGCGACAGGGCAGAGCTCGAAAGGACTGAGGAGGCTTTCGGTGAGATATTCGGAAAAGCTGTTGAGCTTGGAGGGACCATAACCGGCGAACACGGAGTCGGACTTGCTAAGAAAAAGTTCTTTGAGTCACTCTACAATACGCCGTTCATTAATATGATGAAGACGACGAAGCAGATGATCGATCCAAATTGTGTCCTCAATCCGGGCAAGATAATTTCCGTCAGTCCGAGATGCGAAGGCGCTCTTCCGAGAAGCCGCGAGCAAATCGACCGGATCCTGAGCAAGATGGAAAACCCGTCCGAGGCGTACTTCTAGTGAACCATATCTCCGACGACTTGCTGACCCAGTGCATGCACTGCGGTCTGTGCCTTTCCGTGTGTCCGACATACGCGCTGACCGGACTTGAAAAAAGTTCTCCGCGAGGACGAATCCGGTTAATGAAGAGCGTGATGGAAGGAAAGCTGCCCGTATCAGACGTGTTTGTCGATGAAATGGAATTCTGTCTGGATTGCCAGGCGTGCGAGACTGCATGTCCTGCCGGAGTCAGGTATGGCGAGCTGGTCGAGTCAGCACGAATATTCATTGAGAAGAATCGTGAGCGGACCAGCCTGAAGGTTTTTATTCTAAAGAATGTCGTGGTAAAAAGGAACGTTCTGCATTTCATGGCACGGTTAGTAAGAATCTACCAGGCAAGCGGTATGGAGAGGGCTACACTGGCCATCCTGGGAGCCTTTCACAATCGATTGTACAAGCTGGTAAAACAACTCCCGCGAATTTCAGATTCGTTCTCGATAAATACTATCCCGACGGTGAGCGAACCGGGAGACAATCCCCGTGGCACTGTCGCCGTACTCACCGGGTGCGTCATGGATGTTTTCTTCGCCGACATAAACCGGGACACAGTCGATGTGCTGAAGGAGAACGGCTGGAAGGTCGTCGTACCCAAGGATCAGGTGTGCTGCGGCTCTCTTAACGCGCATAACGGTGATGGAGAAACGCCGAAGACTCTTGCAAGAAAGAATATAGAGGCATTTGAAAAGACCAACGCCGATTATTATGTCATCAATTCTGCAGGATGTGGCGCCTTCATGAAACAATACGGAGAGGTACTTGCCGGTGACAGGGATTTTTCGGAAAGGGCCAAAAAGTTTGCGGCGAAGGTCAGGGATTTCTCCGAGTTCCTCTTCCAGACTGGCTACAGGAAACCTACTGCTCATCTTGGCAAACCTACCGTGTACCATGAAGCATGTCATCTCGTTCATGCTCAAAGAGTAAGCATAGAACCCGGTGCACTGGTGAAGGACGCCGTTGGGAAGGACTTCAGGAAGCTGAACGAAGCGACCTGGTGCTGCGGAAGCGCCGGCATTTATAACGTCGTCAGATATGACGATGCCCTTAAACTCTTGAAACGCAAGATGGAGAACATAAAAGAAAGTGGTGCCGGAATAGTGGTCACCGGTAACCCGGGGTGCGTGTTGCAGATAAGGTCCGGTGCACTTGATGAGGGGTTGAATATCGAGGTCACGCACCCTGCAACCATGTTGAACCGGTTGTACAAATCCGAAAACAAGGATCGAGATGGTGGTGCATCATAGCCACTTCATTACCAGATACATCCCATTTGTCACTTCAATGTTTATTCACGGAGGATGGCTTCACATCATCGGGAATATGTGGTTCCTCTTTATCTTCGGAGACAATGTGGAAGATGTGTTAGGTCACCGGAACTACCTGATTTTTTACTTCATAAGCGGAATTGCTGCAGCCGGGCTCCAAGTCTATATCACTCCCAAGTCTCCGATCCCAACTATCGGAGCGAGCGGAGCAATTTCCGGGGTGCTTGGTGCCTACCTGGTATTGTTTCCTCGGGCGAAGATAGTCACTCTACTCCCAGTCTTTTTCTTCTTCGACATTATCGACATTTCTGCAATCCTTTTTATAGGATTTTGGTCCCTGCTTCAATTTGTAATGGGGATCGGGTCGTTAGGAATAGAATCTTCAGGAAGAATTGCCTGGTGGGCTCACGTCGGCGGATTCATCGCAGGAATATTGATGGTACCCTTATTCAAGAAGCGGAGTCCCGCGCCTGCTTGAACTCGACCCCTTTGATTTCTGTCTCAATCCTGGCATTGCAAACAGGAGGTTGCGCTCAATTGAAAATGACGCGGCGAAACTCTAATATATATGGAAAATCAGCAAAAATCTGAAGATATAAGAGAGAAGTGGAAGTATTCCTGCCTGGCCGATTTCGAAGTTGCATCATGAATAGAACCGAGAGTTGCGAACTCAAACATGGTGGTGGAGCCGGGTGACCAGGGCTTCTGTTGAAGGTCAGTCAAGTGGGAAAGAATAGCACGACAAGGCGCCCCGGGAAAATCCGGGTGCTTTACCGGACTGACAACCCCACGGATAGTGTGAATTTATCGGCGTACTTCTCAGAAAGTGCTCCGGAGATAAAGCTGAAAATTGTCAATGCTGATTCTGAATTGCTCTCAGAGTCAGCACGGGGGAAGGGGGAATTAGACTACGATTTGATTGTGCTCCACTATCCTCTCGGTTGGAAGACGTTCGTTGAATCATACGAGAAGTCTGGCGGCGAACTAAACCTAGAGGTGCCGTTGATAGTTGTCGCCGGGCAAGACGATGAGGGAGCTGCCGAGCAGATTTATGGTGCCGGCGCGAGTGAGGTCGTAATCAAATCAGACCACTATCTTCCGAGACTTCGGAACGCCATCAAGAATACCTTCGAAAGAGTGAAGCTATCTCGTGAGCTGTCCTCGTTGAAAATGAAAGCTGCAGCCGATGCAAACGAAGTGCTGGATCAACATGGTACTGAAGATGGGGTTGGTGAGGCCGAACGAAAATTGAGGGAATTGGCAAACACTATTCCTATTCCTGTATTCGAGACCGATTCAGATGGGAGAATAACTTTTGGAAATCGGGCGTGCATTGAAACGTTCGGAGTCTCAGAGGAACAGGTCGGTAAAAGTGTAACGCCTGTCGATTTCGCGGCACCTGTCGATTTGCGGAAGGCGAGGCTGTCATTAGCAAACACATTGAAGGGAAAGGAGCTAAGGCCGGAACGATTCATGGCACGAAGGAAAGACGGCCGCGTCTTTCCAACTCTTGTCTCTGCCGCACCGATCATTATCAATAACCGCGTTTCAGGCGTGCGGGGGTATTTGATAGACATGTCCGATTTGGATGCGGCCCAGTCAGCTGTTCTCGAAAGCGAAGAAAAGTTCAGGACACTTGTGGAATCCTCCGTGATGGGTGTGTACATAATTCAGGATGATAGGTTTGCTTATGTCAACCCTGCCATGACGCATATCTTCGCTTATACTCAATCCGAGTTCCTTTCGCTTTTGTCGATCCATGATGTGATACTTCCGGAAGACCGGGAGAAGGTCAGAACCAACATCAGGAAGAAAATTGAGGGTGAGTTTGAATCGATCAAATATGATTTTCGCTGCGTTAAGAAGACGGGCGAGACAATCGAAGTCGAAGCGTTCGGCTCACGCACGGTGTTTTGGGGAAGGCCTGCGATTATCGGTACGCTGGAGAATATAACTCAAAGAAGGGAAGCCGAAGAAAAGCTGCGCCAGTCGGAGGACAGGTACAGAACTCTGTTTGACGAGACGATGGATGTCATTTACATCTCAACTTCGTCAGGGAAGATGTTGGATATCAACGCAGCGGGCGTCAAACTCTTTGGCGTCGCCTCGAAAGATGAAATACTAAATGAAAGGGACATAAGTACATTCTATGAGAATCCTGCCGATCGTGTGAGGTTCAAGGAATATTTGGCGACGGACGGATTCGTTCGGGACTTTGAGACGAAGCTGAGGCGCAAGGACGGTCAAATCATCAATATCCTCGATTCTGCCACCGCCGTACGCAATGAAAGAGGAGAAATAATTGCCTACAGGGGAATTCTCAGGGACATTACGGAGCGCCGAAGACTCGAGGAGCAGCTCCTACAATCACAGAAGCTGGAAAGTTTGGGCCAGCTTACAAGCGGGATTGCCCATGACTTCAACAATGTACTCGGCGGCATAATAGGATTTTCGGAGCTTGCTCTTGGGAAAATAGACGAGTCTCATCCGGTTCACAATTACTTAAAGAGAATCTACAGTTTGGCAGAGAGGGCAGCAAAAATCACTAAACAGCTTCTTGCTTTCGCCCGCAGGCAGATACTCACACCGAAGGACCTGAACTTTAACGAGCTGATCCATGATCTTGTTGAACTGTTACTACGGCCTCTCGGAGAACATGTGGAGGTGAAATTCCTGCCCGGAGAGAATCTGAGGATCGTTCATGCCGATCCCTCTCAAATCGAACAGGTAATCATGAACCTGGCTGTCAATGCCGGGGACGCTATGCCGGAGGGCGGTCAACTGACAATAAAGACTTCGAACGCATATCTTGATGAATATTACAGTCGGGCGCATCCGGAGGTTCAGCCCGGGAACTATGTCATGGTCTCCGTATCCGATACGGGAACCGGGATCGACCCGGCCGCGCTTCCGAGGATCTTTGAGCCCTTCTTTACGACGAAGGAGATAGGGAAAGGGACCGGGCTAGGTTTGTCAGTGGTCCACGGAATAATACGACAGCACGGCGGATCCGTAAATGTCTACAGCGAAGTGGGAGAGGGCACGGTTTTCAAGCTCTATTTCCCTGCTTTGGAGAGTGTTACCAGGAAAGCAAGTGAAGAAACGGAAATCCAGCAGACATTGCACGTTGGGACAGAAACGGTCTTGATAGTAGAAGACAACGTCGACTTGCGTGAATTCATGGTGGACTTGCTCAGCGGAAGCGGTTATACTGTCATAGTGGCGAGTGATGGAGAAGAAGGGATGTCGGCTTTTAAAGAGCGCCCTCGCGAGATATCCCTTATCATTACAGATGTTATGATGCCAAAAATGAGCGGGAAGGAAATGCGGGAGAGGATAGACTCAGAATTCCCCGGAACAAAATTCCTTTTCATAAGCGGGTATACAGAGAGCGCAGTTCACCATGGCTTCATCCTTGACGAGCACGTTGATTTTCTTCAGAAACCTTTCACGGCGTTTGAGTTTTCCGACAGAGTAAGAAAAATACTGGACCGGTAGAGATTTGCGATAGTCATTCTCCTGTAACCACCTGTGACGTTACATGGCCTTTGGTTAAATGTGATGGCTATCTGAGCCGAGAGCTTGCAGGCATTGGTTGAAACCACTCCTGAATTCGTGAAACCGCGGTTATGCAAACTGGCGAAGGCAGTCTTGTTTACCATGCCGTCCATTTCATTGGACCAAACATAGCAAGTGGACTGCTGTGA
>JAKASW010000014.1 GCA_021818875.1 Bacteroidota bacterium | reverse complement strand
TGCTATTTGGTAAGTTGATCGAATACCCGCATTTGACGGCATCCGGTTCAACACAGGTTTTTCTTTCAACCTCTTGACATCGCTCGCTGCTCATCCTCTCTTCGACATGCGTCCTTACCGGTTCAGGGTCAAACCCATTCCGTACTTCTTGCTTCTATTGACCCGGAGGCTGAGCATTTTGCTGCGCCATGTGCTTCGGTATATCCATACCTCCCGCCTGCCGCTCAGATCCATGCTTGCCCGTCGTACCATCCTGTTTTGTCGAAAGCTGTCGCAAGACTACAACAATTTGATCATCTCATCCTGCATCTTCTCAGTCTTCTTTCAAAAGAGGTATCCATTCTTGGCCTCGTGAACCTGTTACTCTCGCTCTCTCTTACTATTTCAGCAACTTATATCTGTCTCCGCAACCGAGAATTGTCACGCTGGACTAAAGCGGAGACTCATCAAGCCTCATTGAATTACGGATTCCGTGGGCTTTACCGAGATTAATTTTATTTAACCGAAGGAGAGCTTGACTTCAGGGCGGGCGTATTGTATATTTTCGACGTAATTACTGGAACAGTCGAATACTTTTAAGGTTGAAAAATGACAGAGCAATTATCATCCGAAAAACAGGTCGACGACTCGACTCGTCGTGCGGCAATTTTAGATGCAGCTCGGAAGAGGTTTGCGTACTACGGTTTTTCCAAAGTGACTATGGATGAAATCGCTGCCGACATCGGGATGGGCAAGGCTTCGCTGTACTACTACTTCCCGACGAAGGAGAGCTTGTTTCAGGAAGTCGTCAGGCAGGAGTCCAACCAATTCCTGAGTGACATCCAGTCGATGATAGATGACCGCATCAAACCGTGCGACATGCTTCGGCAATATGCACTGAGAAGAATCGAGCATTTCAAGAACTTGGCGAATTTGCGCGCTCTCCAGTTTCAGCAGAATTCCGAAGTTAGGCTGCCGTTTGTGGAACTCTTCAACGACTTCAAGAAACAGGAGGTCAACCTCCTTCAACAGATCCTTGTCATCGGAAAGAAGTCGGGTGAGTTCGCCATCTCCGACCCCGCGCACTCTGCTGTAATTGTCATGCAGATGTTGTACGGACCGAGAGCATGGATCCTTCACTCACGCGAGAATAAGCTCGACGAGGAGACATATCTGGCTTTCGAGCAGTCGGCGAAAGAGATCGTGGAAATAATTTTGAATGGAATAAAAAAGAGAAAATAGAGAAGGAATCATCAAAATGGAGCCAAAGGAGAAGGACAATATATTAGCGGGCCAGTCCGCCTCGCAGACGCGGGGTCCGGCCCAAAATGGAGAAGGTGATGAGGACATCGAAGATGTTCCCCTCTTCAAGAAAAAGGGTGTAATAATACCGATTCTTTTAGTTCTGATTGCGGCTGCGATCGGGGGATATTACCTGTATGTTAAGATGCAGGATTACGTGTCCACCGACGACGCATACGTCAGTGCAAACAACGTCGCGATAAGCACGAAGATGCTGGGGAGAATAGTTTACCTCGGTACGGATGAAGGTGATACGGTCAAAGCCGGACAGGTTCTCGTCAGGCTTGATGAAAGAGACCTGCGTGCGGAAGAAGTTTCTGCGAGAGCCACACTTAGCCTCGCGGAGCAGAGCGTTCCGCTTGCACAGGTGGACGTCAACCGCGCCAAAGACGACTTCAACCGCGCAGAAGTGCAGTACAAAGGCGGCATCATCACGAAAGAACAGTACCAGCATGCACAACAGGCCCTCCAGGCTGCTGAAGCGCAGCTGGCAATTGCTCAATCGAAAATACCAACAGCCCGAGCTCAACTCGGTGTTGTTGAGGCGAACCTTCTCAACGCGGTAGTCAAATCTCCTATCGATGGAGTGGTCGCAAAGCGCTGGGTCCTTGCCGGCGACGTAGTACAGCCGGGCCAGCCGATATTCACGATATATGACCTGCATAACGTGTGGGTGACGGCTAACCTTGAGGAAACAAAACTCGGCCATATCCATCTTGGTGACCCGGTGAGCATAAATGTAGATACTTACCCGGGTCTGAAGTTTACGGGAAAAGTTTTCGAAATCGGCAGTTACACTGCATCGGAGTTTTCCCTCATTCCACCCGACAACGCATCGGGTAACTTCACAAAGGTGACCCAGCGTGTGCCGATCAAGATATCGATCGACGATCCGCCGCTGGCAAGCGGAAATAAGCCCGTGCTCAGACCCGGAATGTCGGTGGAAATTTCCGTGCGAGTGAAATGAGAAAAGGAATCTAATCAATACATGATCGGCGAAGTTGATTCTCGGACTGACCGTGGAAGACAATAGAAAAGGAATCTAATTAATACATGATCGGCGAAGTTGATTCTCGAACTGACCGTGGAAGACAATAAATAATGTCTCCGTCAATGGATACTGAGCCCATCCGCGGCCAAAGGTCGGTTCTTCACCACAGCCACCCTTACTATAGATGGCTGGTCCTGTCGAACGTCATGATCGGCACTTTCATGGCGGTTCTCGATGCGACGATAGTAAACGTCGGACTCCCGAAGATCATGGCAACCTTTGGTGTGACAATCGATAAGATCGAATGGGTGATGACCGCATATTTACTTGCGCTTGCAGTAATGCTTCCTACATCCGGTTGGGTCGCCGATCATTACGGCTACAAGAAAACCTATGCCTTGGCCCTTTTCATTTTCACCCTGGGCTCATTCCTTTGCGGAATGGCATGGAACGAAACGGTGCTGATCGTCTTTAGAGTGCTCCAGGGAATCGGCGCAGGGTTCTTAATGCCCGTTGGCATGGCAATAGTCACTCGCGAATTTCCTCCCGAGCGTCGCGGCATTGCATTGGGCTTCTGGTCGATTGCGTCGGCCGCCTCAGTTTCCTTCGGCCCGTTAATCGGTGGATACCTGATCGACAGCTTCTCCTGGCACGAGATATTCTTCGTGAATATCCCCATCGGTATCATAGGCGTTCTGGCAACCATGGTTATCCAGCGAGAGTACAAAACCGAACACACTCGTGGATTCGACTTTATCGGTTTCGCATCGGTGTCCGTCTTCCTCACATTTCTTTTGCTCGCCCTTGCAGACGGCAATGCATCATGGAACACCGGCGGGTGGACCTCTAATTTTATCCTGACCTGCTTCGGTTTATCTGTTGTCGGACTTGTAGTTTTTCTGCTCGTGGAATTCAACGTCAGGTATCCCCTTATCGAGCTGAAGCTGCTCAAGGACTTCAACTTTGGAATAACTAATATTGTCCTTTTCATATTCGGGCTTGGAATGTTCGGAAGCACGTTTCTGATGCCTCTATACCTTCAGAATTCTCTGAATTACACACCGTTCCAGGCAGGTCTCGTGTTTCTACCCGTTGGGATATTGCAGGGTATAATTTCACCGGTGGCAGGTATCATGTCCGATAGAGTCGACGCGAGAATTCCAGCCGCCATAGGTATCGTTGTCCTCGGAGTCAGTTTGTATCTGAACTATTTTCTCTCTCTCTTTTCGATGCATTCCCAGATTATGCTTCCCCTGTACCTGAGAGGTTTTGCGATGGGGTTGATGTTCACGCCGTTGAGTACCCTGGCACTCACGAACATCCCGAAGCACAAGATGGCACAGGCGTCGGGATTGTTTAACGTCATCCGCCAGGTGGGCGGGAGTTTCGGGGTGGCCCTATTCGGCACGCTCTTAACACGGCGACTCATTTTTCACACTGCATCATACGGAATTGCTGTCAACGAGCATTCCGTTGCATTCCAGAACGTAATGCGCGGTCTCGGTCACTTTGCCCAACACGCGGTGGGTGGTTCCATCGAGAAATCCTCCATTGTGGGAAAGGCGTTAATCATAGCGCATGTGATGAAACAGGCTTTCGTTTCGGCGGTTAACGATGATTTTCTGATAGCCGGCGGCATCACGATCCTCTGTCTCGTCCCGATTTTTTTCCTTCGAAGAAGGGGAACAGGAGCCGGAGTGAAAGCCCCTGCCTTACAACAACGATGAAGTGACAACTTACATACTTACGAATTTCTTTTCATATAGAGAGATACCTTATGAATAACAATGGAAAGTCCTTAGATAAAGCTAACGGGTCCGGCCTCTCCGGTAGTCTCGGTGTACCACATCACCAGCATCCGTCATATAAGTGGTGGGTTCTGGCAAATGTGATGATGGGAACGTTCATGGTCGTTCTCGATTCGACAATTGTCGACGTTTCGCTCGCAAAAGTAATGGCGACGTTCGGTGTCGGGATAGATACGGTAAAGTGGATTGCGACCGGGTATCTCCTGGCATTTGCCATTTTCCTTCCGACCTCCGGCTGGATTGCAGACCATTACGGTTTCAGAAAAACATACAGTCTCGGTCTTGCTCTGTTCACGTTGGGATCATTGCTCTGCTCCATATCATGGAACATGACGGCGTTAATCATGTTCCGTGTGATACAAGGTGCAGGTGGCGGATTATTGATGCCGGTAGGTATGGCGATAGTCGTGCGTGAATTTCCCCTTGAGCAGCGCGGCACTGCGCTGGGGTTCTGGGCCATTGCGGCAGCCGCATCCGTCTCGCTCGGTCCTACTCTCGGTGGGTACCTTATCGACAACTTTGCATGGCACTCGATATTTGATATAAATGTTCCCGTTGGTATACTCGGTGTGTTCGCGACGTTGGTAATACAGC
Source organism: Bacteroidota bacterium (assembly GCA_021818875.1). GTDB lineage: Bacteria > Bacteroidota > Ignavibacteria > Kryptoniales > JAKASW01 > JAKASW01. The sequence continues at coordinate 23,022 of JAKASW010000014.1, read as the reverse complement.
GTGAGTATAAGGTCGAAAGCCGGCGCGCCTTTGATATTATCGGCTTTCTATCGATGGTATTATTTCTGGCTCCGTTGCTTATCGCCCTTTCCGATGGCAATGCAAGCTGGAACACGGGCGGATGGACGTCGCCTTTTGTGCTGATTTGCTTTGCCCTTTCGTTGATCGGACTGGTGACGTTCCTCGCAGTCGAATTGAACATTCGGCATCCATTGATTGAATTGAACCTACTTAAGAATTTCAACTTCGGGATGTCCAATCTCGTTTTGTTTATTTTCGGGATGGGAATGTTCGGGAGCACGTTCCTGCTTCCTTTGTATTTACAGAATGGTCTGGGTTTCACAGCGTTCCAGGCGGGTTCGCTCTTTCTGCCGCTCGGATTAATTATGGCCGTGATGGGTCCGATATCCGGCATGCTCTCCGATAAGTTAAATCCGAAGGTTATCGCTGTCGCCGGTATAACTCTCTTGGGTCTCAGCCTTTTTGTGAATCAATATCTTTCTCTCTTCTCGATGACTTCGGAGATAATGGTTTCCCTTTATCTTCGCGGTTTCGGCATGGCGCTTATTTTCACGCCGCTGAATACTCTTTCACTCGCGGAAGTCCCCAGGGCCCGACTTGCACAGGCCTCCGGACTTTTCAACGTTATCAGGCAAATCGGTGGAAGCTTCGGTGTCGCGATAATGGGTACCCTTCTGACCGATCGGACGATCTTTCATGATACTGTTTACGGCCAAGTCGTTAGCAAGGTATCACCGGTGACTCAGAGCGTACTTCTTGGTCTGCAAGGGTTTGCGCAGCGAGCGCTTGGAAGCAGCGTATCTGTCGCCGCCATGCGCGCGAATGCACTCCTGGCTTATAACATAAGTCAACAAGCGTTTGTCTCAGCCGTGGACGATGATTTCTTAGTTGCGGCATTAATAACTATGGTCTGCGTTGTTCCTATAATTTTTCTGCGCTACCGGAAACCTGAAGGCGAGCGTGTGAAAGTCGTAGCGATGGACTAATTGGCAAACGGCATTGAACGTATGGCTCTTGGCCTAAGATTGATTGCTGAAGGCTGACGGCTTTTGCGTACTAACTGAAACACATTCAAATGAACAATAACAATCATCATTCAAATTATAGTTCAAACGGGAACGGGAAATCCCTTTCAAGTTCCATCGGCATCCCTCACCATGATCATCCATCCTATAAATGGTGGGTACTCGTCAACGTTATGTTCGGGACATTCATGGTTGTCCTTGATTCCAGTATAGTCGATGTTTCGATGCCGACCATTATGGCAACTTTCGGAGTCACCGTAGATACGGCAAAATGGGTGGCAACGGCATACCTGCTTGCCCTTGCAACAATGCTCCCGACTTCCGGGTGGATCGCAGATAGATTCGGATACAAAAAGACCTATGCGACGGCCCTTACTCTTTTTACAGTCGGATCTCTGTTGTGCTCCTTGTCGTGGAGCATCACTGCTTTGATAGCATTCCGAGTCTTGCAGGGATTAGGCGGCGGATTGTTGATGCCGGTCGGAATGGCAATCGTGATGAGGGAATTTCCTCCTGAAAAGCGCGGTACCGCCATAGGATTCTGGTCTGTGGCATCTGCTGCATCCGTATCACTCGGTCCAACATTAGGTGGCTACCTCATCGACAATTTTGCCTGGCATTCGATCTATGATATAAATGTACCCATTGGAGTTGTAGCTATCTTCGCCACATTAGTCATACAGCGAGAATACCAATCTCAAAAGAATCGATCGTTCGATGCTGCTGGCTTTGTCTCGATGACGCTCTTTTTAACAGCATTGCTTCTTGCGCTGTCGGACGGAGACGCGAACTGGAACACAGGTGGATGGACATCGCCGTTTATCCTGGCCTGCTTCGCACTATCGGCTATCGGATTCGTGGCATTTATCGCGGTTGAATTGAACACTCGTGAGCCGCTTGTGGATCTCAGTCTCATGAAGGATTTCAACTTTGCAATGTCGAATTTGGTGCTTTTCATCTTCGGAATGGGAATGTTCGGCAGTACTTTTCTTCTTCCGTTATATTTGCAAAATGGCTTGGGTTATACCGCTTTCCAGGCCGGGGCGCTTTTCTTGCCGCTCGGTTTTCTTCAAGGGACTATGGGGCCGCTTGCCGGATATTTGTCCGACAGAGTAAATCCAAAGTTTTTGTCTCTGTACGGAGTCATTGTTCTGGCATTGAGTCTTTTCAGCAACCATTTCCTTTCGCTCTTTTCCGAAAGAAGTTCCGTCATGATATCCATCTACTTGCGCGGACTCGGAATGGGTTTCATATTTACGCCTCTGAGTTCTCTTTCACTTTCAAACGTGCCAAAAGAAAAGATGGCGCGTGCATCGGGGCTTTACAATGTGCTGAGACAGGTCGGTGGAAGTTTCGGAGTCGCAATAATGGGAACATTGCTTACGGACCGTACCGCCTTTCACGAGACTATCTATGGTCAGGCTGTAAATCGTTATTCACCTGCCGTCAGAAATGCTCTGATCGGCCTTAAGTCATTTGCTCAGCAGGTGGTTGGAGGAAATGCGGCAGCATCATCAGCCCGGGCCCAGGCGCTTCTTGTTTACAATGTCGGCCAGCAAGCTTTCGTGTCAGCAGTGGATGACGATTTTTTTATTGCCGCCGCAATAACATTCCTTTGTGTCGTACCTGTCCTTTTCCTTCGAACTAAGAAGAAAAAGAAGCAAGGTGAACATCTGATGGCAATGGAATGATTCTATGGAATCATTGAAAAATGGAAGAATGGAATACTGGAGCTTAGCATCTCGTCTTAAGCACGAATTCGAGTGGTTGATCGGAAAATGAGTAAGATCAGATCAAATGATAGTGGATCAGTCGAAAGACCCGGCATTGGAGCCGTCCATCATGGTGATTCCTCCTATAAATGGTTGGTGCTCACGGTTGTCATGGTTATTCTTGACTCAAACATAGTGAACGGAGCGCTTCCAGATTTTAGACGTGGTACAACAGTCAACGGTCCAGGCGACCGACGATACGTCCCTCTTCGCCTTCACGATAATGATGCTGTGCATCATACCGATACTCTTTCTCCGAACTCAACGAAAAACGGAGAAAGTAAGAGTGACAGTTTTCGAATAAATTAGCGGTTAGCTGATAGCTAATAGCTCATAAAAGCTTGGTGTTGCTATCCGCTATCCGCCATGAGCAATGAACTTTTTTTAAATAACGGTGAAAATAATGAAATATCTTCTTGTATCTATATTGCTGGTGATTTCATTCAGTGCAACAGGGATCATGGCACAGAGCGGGGTATCTGATGATTCGCTTACAGTCAATCGGGCCGTGGAAAGGGTCCTATCGACCAACCCGACTATCTTCCAGGCGGCTCACGCCGTGGATGCAGCTAAGGCGCAAGTCGGAGTAAGCAAGAGCTCACTCTATCCGAACGCCGCTCTTTCTCTCGGCTATACACGGATTGGACCTGTCCCGTCCATAGCGTTCCCTGGCTTTGGCATCTTCCAGTTGGCTCCGTACAACAATTTTGACGAGCATCTTGCAGTAAACGACATGGTATATGATTTCGGCAGGCGCCAAAAAGGTATTGACCTGGCGAAGACTCAGGTCCTGAGTACTCAGGACAGACTCCAGCTTGTGAGACAGGATCTTGCTTACCAGACGATAAATACTTTTTATGCTACACTATTCATGGAGAGAAGCATCGAGGTACAAAATGACGAGATTAATACACTAAACCAGCATCTGCTGATTACTCAGAAGATGGTTGCTGCAGGAACCGCGACGGATTTCGATGTACTGACGACACAGGTCAGGGTCGCAGCGGCGGAAGATCAAAAAATCAGCCTGGAGAATTCGTTGGCGAACCTGGAAATAGCATTCAGACGTCTGCTCGGTCTGCCCGCAGGTGCGCCGGTCAATCTCGCTGGAGAGTTCAGTGAAGCGCCAATCGGTCTGAATTTGGATTCGCTTCTGACCGTTGCTATGGAAGACAGGATCGAGATCAGGGCGGCGAACGATCAGATTGCCACCGCCCGCGCCCAATACAACATTGCATCGGTGGTAGACAATCCATCTTTAAATGTTGCACTTGAGTATGGCTTCAAGAATGGTTACGAGCCCAACCTGAATGCGTGGCTCGGCAACTACGTGGCGGCGGTTCAACTTCAAGTCCCGATATCGAAAGTCGTCCCATTCTTTGGGGGCTATCAGAGACAGAACATGGAACAGGAATCTCGCGCCAACATTCAGGCTGCAGAGGCAAACAAGAAAAGCGTCATTCAGCAGGTGACGGCAGGTGTGGAAAAAGGCGTCGCTGATCTTCATTCAAGTATGGACAGACTTCAAACCACCGACATAACAGTCCAGCAGGCCGAGACAGCTTTGAAGCTAGCAAGAATACGCTACGAAGCTGGTACTATTACGAACCTTGACCTCCTCGACGCCGAAACGGCCGTTGCCCAGGCGAGACTCGAGCGCTTACAGGCTCTATACACTTATGTCATCGGAAGGTACGAGCTGCAGCAAGCAATCGGCGAGAAGGCGTGGTAACCATGCTGGTAAGCTCCAGGTCCCAAGCTCCAAGCTCCAAACAGCTGTCAAGTCCCGAGTTCGAAGTTTCAAACTCGTTTCTTGGTGTTTGTCTTCCTGGAAATCGGAGCTTGTTTGTCCACAGGACTCTTTTCGGAAGAACTTGTCCGAATGGACTCCTTCGGAGGAATTTGGACCTTGGATCTTATCATATGGAGCTCTGCGGAGGATGAAGATCCTACAAAGCTGCGGTTCCCGTTCCTGGGGCGGTCTGGAAATGCAGGCGCTTCTGATATCGAAAGAACTTAGGAAAAGAGGCCATGATGTCAGTCTCCTTTGCAGACCCAGATCCACGATATTAAAAGAAGCGTATAGTGCCGGTGTCCCTACAATCGGTATGATAGGAGACGACAACCAGGCATTCGGGACGATCAAAGATTTGAGCAAACTTCTCAAAAGCTATCAGTTCGATGTCATCCACACCCATCTGTCACACGACCTGTGGTGGCTCGTTCCGGCTTTGAAGCTTGCTTCTTCAGATGCCAGGCTGTTTTTGACGAAACACATGGCGAGCGGAGTTAAGAAGACCGATCCTCTCCACCGATTTCTTTACGGGCGTCTACAGGGAACGTTTGCGATTTCTAATTACATTAGGACAAGTATCCTCAACACCTGTCCCGTACCCGAGTCGGAAGTCTACGTCCTGCCGCCCGCGATATCTCTGGAGATTTACGATCCTTCGCTCTTTGTGAAGGCTGAAGTCAGGAACGAGCTGAGAATTCCTGAGAATGCCGTGGCAGCCGGGATGGTGGGAAGGATTACTCCCGGCAAGGGTCACGAAGAATTTTTCAGGGCGGCGAAGAGACTTAAGGAGTCGTCCCAATTGGATTTCCGTTTCCTGGTTATTGGGACGGCAAGTTTCGGCGAGGAAGGTTTCGGACATAAGATGAAAGACCTCGTCGATGAACTTGGTCTGACTGGTTTCGTACAGTTCACCGGGTATCGTAAAGACATTCCGCGCCTATTGTCGGCACTGGATGTTCTCGCATTCCCATCTCATGAAGAATCCTTCGGCCTTGCACTGATTGAGGCAATGGCTATGAAGGTCCCGGTCGCGGCAAGCGCGAGTGCGGGTGTACTCGATATCGTCGTGGACGGGAAAACCGGAATCCTGTTTCCTCCAATGGACTACTTAGCTCTTGCGGATTGTATTTTGAGACTGGCATCGAGAGCGGATCTTCGCGAGGAATTTGGAAAAGTCGGACGGAAAAGAGTGGAAGAGTTGTTCAGCGTGAACACTTTGATTAGTAATTTGGAACGATATTATTTAAAAGGCCAATCGAAAGACTGATATTATATGAGTACCGCTATTCTCGAGGTGAACGACCTGACCAAGAAGTTTGGCGACCTGGTGGCAGTGAACTCAATTTCCTTTTCTGTACAAGCAGGTGAAATCTTCGGTCTGGTCGGACCCAACGGAGCCGGCAAGACGACAACGGTTAAAATGCTGACAACCCTCCTGCCACCCACGTCAGGGTTTGCCAGCGTGGCAGGTTTCGATGTGACGCATCACGCCAGGGATGTACGTCGCGTTATCGGTTACGTACCTCAGCTTCTCTCCGCCGACGGAAGTCTCACTGGCTACGAAAATCTCCTCATATTCGCAAAGCTGTATGACATTCCTTCAAAGGAGCGTGAGAAATTGGTCCGAGACTCGTTGCATTTAATGGGACTTTCGGATTTCGCCGACAAGCTTGTACGAAGTTATTCGGGAGGAATGATAAGACGCCTTGAGATTGCCCAGGCGGTTCTTCACAAGCCGCGTGTATTGTACCTGGACGAACCCACGGTTGGGCTTGACCCGGTCGCGAGAGAAGCCGTCTGGGAATACGTCGGGACTCTTGCGAAAGGTGGTACAACTATCGTAATGACGACTCATTATATGGAGGAAGCTGATGCCATGTGCGGCAGGGTTGCCATAATGAATCATGGAAAGATCGCAGCGATGGGATCGCCCGCAGATCTCAAGGCTTCGATTCCTCAGAACGGCGAGCCTGCATCGCTGAACAAGGTATTCGAATATTATGTCGGAGACTCGTTGGAGTCCTCCGACCCAGAAGGATCAAAAAAGGATTTCAGAGATGTCTCAAGAACAAGGCGTACTGCCCGCCGGCTTGGATAATCGGGCTGCCGGATATCAAACGAGCCTTTTAGGCGGAGTGGCAAACTTCTTCACCAAGACTTTAGTCATTGCAGAGCTGGAAGTCAGGAAGCTTCGCCACGATTACACTGAGCTCTTCACTCGCGCGGCGCAGCCCGCATTATGGATGCTCGTATTCGGAGAAGTATTTACGCGAGTGCGTGCGATACCCACCGGGAAATTCAGGTACATTGACTTCATGGCTCCAGGTATACTGGCACAGAGCGTTTTGTTCATCGCGATTTTCTATGGAATCGCAATTATCTGGGAGCGTGACCTCGGCATCGTCCACAAATTTTTGGCGAGTCCGACTCCGCGGACCGCACTGGTACTCGGCAAAGCACTTTCTGCGGGCATTCGGGCGGTCTCGCAAGCTGTAATAATCTATGCGTTGTCTCTGCTGCTCGGTGTACGACTTTCATGGTCACCTCTGTCCATACTGGGAATAATAATCGTTATAGTCATCGGGGCAGCCCTCTTCTCGACGTTTTCTTTGATCATCGCTTGTATTGTAAAAACGCGCGAGCGGTTCATGGGTATCGGGCAGGTGCTCACGATGCCACTCTTCTTCGCGAGCAATGCAATTTACCCGATCTCTATAATGCCCGAGTGGCTGAAGGTAATCGCACTTGTTAACCCGCTTACGTATGAAGTAGATGCACTGAGAGCAATGATGCTTGTCGGCGGCACGAGCCTTTACGGAATTCCTTTTGACTTTGCTGCGTTGATTCTTTCAATGATAATTCTTGTCGCTATAGCCGCAAAACTATATCCGACTGTAGCAAGATAAAAGAAGCACCTTGCGAAGGTACCACGTCGAAAGGCAGTCTTCCTCTCAGAAATCTTCGCAAGGTTTAGTCCGACGTAGAAACCTACTGCCTTTGGCAATGGTAATGGGAAGACAGCTTCGCTGGGTCCGGCCATTTAGCAACCATCCATTGAAATGGACGGCTGTCCAGATCAAAATTCCGCTCGACGAGTCGAGCTACGATCCCGTAGGGAGTCATCGACCGACGGCGGATTACGGCTTTTCCGAGGTGTCAGTCTTCGACGGATGCTTCTCAGAAGCCACCGGCTTTGCCGGTGCTAGTTTACAACGATAAAAACAAACTCAAGGAGTGAACTATGAAAACCTTTGTTACATTGCTCATGCTCATATCGGTATTCTATATAACATCAAGGACAGCTCAGGCGCAGGTGAGACTTGGGATCCAGGGAGGTCTAAGCGTTCCTGACCTCACTGGAGGGAACAATGAAATAAGCCAGGGGTACACATCGCGGCTTGCACCCAATTTCGGAATCACCGCCGAGTTCGGAGTCACGAACAATTTTTCCATAGAGCCGCAAGTCAACTTCGATGGACAGGGTGGCCAAAGAAATGGGATGCAGCCGATAACTAATTTTCCTACAGGCACACAGGTGCCCCCGGGCATAAACGTCTACGCGAATTTCAAGAACGTGTCGATCCTGAACTACCTGGAAATTCCTGTGCTTGCCAAGTACACGTGGGGCCTCGGAGGATTCGGGCTGGAAGTGAACGCTGGACCCTTCGTCGGGTTCTTGCTAAATGCTTCTGAGAAGTCGAGCGGTACAAGTTCAATCTATCTTGACAAGAACGGTGGAACGCCGGTGTACGGGCCGGTTTCCCTCGATGCAACGACTGGTGTTACAAGCAGCATCCAGAGAGTGAACGCAGGAGTTGCCGGCGGTGTGGGCGTGGTGCTTCCGGTCTCATCGCGCGGCGATTTGTCGCTGGAAGTGCGCGGACTCTACGGCTTGACGAACGTACAGAAGTATGCTGAGGACGGAACAAGCCATACGGGCAACCTCATAGTGTCGCTTGGTTACTCCTACGAGCTCCTGTGAATCTAAGAGACGGAGAAGTGTGCCGGCGCCGGCACATTTCTCGTCTTGACAAAATTATTTTCGCTCCGTACCTTAAGTAAGTAAATGCTTACTGCGTAATGATACGAAAATCGACCGAGATAAGACAGGCTCAAATCAAGAAAGCTGTCCTCGACATAATTTCAGAAGAGGGACTGCACAGCATCTCCTCCAGAAATGTCGCGAAAAGGGTTGGAATTACAGACGGCGCGATTTTCCGTCACTTCAAGTCTAAACCGGCAATATTAAAGAGCATAATGGACGATGTAAAGAGCGGACTTCTGGCGGATTTACGTGCTATTGCAAGTGATGACGGTAATCCCGAGAGCCGTCTTTACAGATTTCTATCGACGAATATAAAGTACCTCATGCAGAACAGAGGCATAGCAATACTTCTGTATTCTGAAGCCGCCCATTTGAACTATAAAGAGTTGAGAAATCAGCTCCATTCTGTTCTGTCAGAGCAGAAGTCTCTCATAAGTAAGATAATCCGGGACGGAATGAAGGGTGGCAACTGGAAGAAATCAGTAAACATCGACGACGCCGCAATCCTGTATATGGGCATTCTCATAATCTTCAATGTCAAATTGTTTATGGCAGGAAAAGATGTAGCGGTCGACAATTACTGTAAGCGTATGTTCAATTTGATGGAAGAGGTGCTGAAGTGAGAAAGACCTCTTCTTTATGTAAGTACGCACTTACTGTATGAAGCCGGAGCCTGACCTTGGTCGTCGGAACCGGAGAATTGAAATCGGGAGGTGATAGTGGCGGAACGAAGTCGGTATTGCGAGAGCGTTGACGGAAACGTTATGAGGATTAATTGCGGATTCGTCAGTATGTACGTTTATAAAGGTGAGACCTCCCGAGTTTGCGTTGATACGGGGATTAACCCCCGGAAACTGAAAATGGGTCTTGACGAAACCGGCATGAGTCCTTCCGACTTCAATGCGGTTTTACTGACGCATTCGGATCGTGATCACACCGGAGGCCTGGGACTGTTCGGGGAGACGAAGGCATTCATTTCGCTCGCCGAAAAGGACATGATCGAGAGCAGGAAGCCGCGGCTCTATAAGTTGTTGCGCAACAAAATGCCCGTAGGGTCGATGGATTATCTCATAGATGGTCAAGAGATCAAAGTCGGCGACATAAAAGTGAAATGTATATTGACTCCCGGTCACACTTTGGGTTCGATGTCATTTCTTATCGATGAAAAGTATTTGTTCGTGGGCGATGCGCTGAACCTGAAAGAAGGCAAGGTCGTGATGGACCGGAGATTTCTCCAGATGGATAAGAGCCTTCAGGAGAACTCAATCAGAAAGTTAGCTACGTTTACGAGCACGGAATTTCTCCTGACGGCACATACCGGGTTCACAAGCGATTTCAAGAGAGCGATGAGCAATTGGAGTTGACTATTTTCAAACGTAACTGTAAGGAGATAATCTATGTCACTACTTGACTACAAATTTGCAAGGAAAGCCGCCCCCCAGGCTATCAATCTCATATTAGGAAACAGCCTCCTGAGGAAGCAGGCCGTTAAATATGCCAGGAAGTACATGTACCAGTCACTCGTCGAGAGCGGTGACGGGTACACTCGCAACATCAGGTACGAACGCTACACCATCTTATCCAACCTCATCGTTACCGTTGAGAAAGCATTAACGAGCAGAAATATTTCGCCCGCTGTAAGGAAGAAATTGCTCGACCTCTTTGTGGGAAGAGTTTTTCTTTCAAATGGACACGGCCGGTGGGATGATTTCGTGAAAGAATTCGGAGCCGAGCCGCCTGGATTCATCACGATTAGTCCAGGTAAGAAATGCAACCTGGCATGTACGGGGTGCTACGCGGGAAGTGGCGCCAAGTCAACGGAAAAGCTTGACTATTCAACGGTAAACCGGATCATTCGAGAAAAGACGGAACTCTGGCACAACTTTTTCACGGTCATTTCCGGCGGCGAACCGCTTATGTGGAGGTCCAACGGGAAGGGCATCATAGACCTGTGCCGCGATAATCCGGACAATTATTTCCTGATGTACACCAATGGTACGATGATCGACAAGAAGATGGCAAAACAAATGGCCGAGGCTGGCAACTTGACTCCGGCGATCTCTGTTGAGGGATTCGAGAAAGAGACGGATGAAAGACGCGGGTCGGGAGTGTTCAAGGAGATACTCCAGGCGATGGCAAACTTGAGAGAAGTCGGTGTTCCGTTCGGTATTTCCGTCACCGCGACAAGGAGCAATGCAGAGATAGTTGTCGGCGATGAGTTCGTGGACTTCTATTTCGAAAAGCAAGGTGCGGTTTATGGATGGATGTTCCAGTATATGCCGATCGGCCGGTCGATAACGCTCGACATGATGGTGACTCCCGAGCAGCGAAAAAGGATGTTCGAGAAAGAGAAGCATCTCATACATGAAAAGCACGTATTTCTCCCGGATTTCTGGAACGGCGGAGCATTCTCCGAAGGATGTCTGGCAGCTGGAAGGCCCGGTGGATACATTTATATTGACTGGAACGGAAGCGTCACCCCGTGCGTGTTTTATCCGTACTCGAAAAACAATATCAAGGAAGTTTACGCAAACGGCGGTAACCTCAACGACACACTCAAAACCGATCTGATGGTCGGCATTCGTGAGTGGCAGAGCGAGTATGGTCTTAAGAAGTCTGGAAAGGATGTGCATAATTTTATCGCTCCCTGCGGGATAAGAGACCACTATGAATTCACGCACAGCCATATTCTTCGGACCAAAGCACAACCGATCGACCCCGATGCTGCCGAGGCCATAAAGGATCCTCTTTATTACGAGGGTTTGGTCGCGTACAATAACAAATTCAATTCGATGACCGAACCCATCTGGCAGAAGGAGTTCATCGGAAATGAAGGCGGATTGTCTTCACACAGCACCGGGATTCACAAGGATGACGAATCAGAGAGTTCGCATTCGATCAATGGGAACGGTAAGATTGTAGAAAGCGAAGAAGAAATTCCGGTTGGCAAGTAGACATTCGAACTGGATAAACATCATAACATTGCCGCTGCTAGAGTTTCCTGTTCCGCCTCACTTAGGCTCGAAACGACGGCGATGTCTCCCCCATTGACCGGGAAAAACGTGCGTGAGGTATTAGGATGAACGTCTTGCTTGTCTCGCCATATCGCGGTGCAATATTTGAACTTGTGGGTATAAACATGCAGCCCCTGGGTTTGTCGTATATCGGTGCAGCACTCAAGGATGCCGGCCACGATGTCGAAATTCAAATGCTCGAAGATCGGTCTGCACTTCCTGATTTCACAGGTGCCGATGTGGTTGGCATCTCAGCCAACACAGTTCAATTTAAATCGGCGTTGAAAGTCGCGAGGCATGCCAAGTCGCTCGGTAAGACAGTGATTATGGGCGGCGCGCATCCTACGAGCAGTCCGGAAGAAGCTCTGCAGAGCGGGTTCATTGACTACGTGGCACGCGCGGAAGGAGAGGTCACGGTAGTTGAACTTGTCGAAGGGTTAGAAGCAGGTAGAAATTTCGACCCGGCTAAGATTGATGGAATATCCTGGGTCGACAAAGAATCCGGAAATGTCGTCCATAACCCGGATCGCCCTTACATAAAAGATCTTGACGGCCTCCAATTTCCAATTAGGGAGTCGAGATCTATTTATGGCAGCAATGGGAAGAGTCATACCGCAAAACCAGCGGTTCCTCTCATTACAACACGCGGCTGCCCGTACGGCTGTAATTTTTGCGATGTCCACGTTCTCGCGGGCAAACGTTTCCGCGCTCGCTCGGTTGAGAATGTGGTGAAGGAGATTGAAGAACTTGTAGTGAACCACGGAGTTGAGAGGATCGAGATAGTCGATGATATTATCAACTTCGACAACGAACGCCTGATAGAATTGTTCAATAAACTAATGGAGCGCGGCCTGGCGGTGATTCGGTGGGTGATGGGAAGAGGTGACCATCTCGTCAAAGATCCGAGAACGGCAGAAGTAATGGCAAAAGCAGGCGTCGAGCAAATGTTTCTCGGAATAGAGAGTCCGAACGAACGAATCCTCAAGGCTTACAAGAAAGGTGGCAAAGCATCTTACGATACATCCTTGAAAGCTGTTGAGCTTCTCAAACAGAACGGGATTGAGACGTGGGGAGCTTTTATCCTGGGTGAGCCCACTGAAACAATGGATGACATCAAGAGAACCATTGAATTTGCTAAACTAATTAATCCAGGTACAGCGCAATTCAGCATACTGACACCATATCCTGGTACAGACTTGTGGAAAGAAGTTGAGCCGAAGCTGTCGACAAGGAACTGGGATCTCTATGACGCCATGCATTCGGTTTTCAGACCGGACCATCTCAACCAAAAAGAACTAGAACGCGCAGTGCTCAAAGCGTACACGGGTTTTTATACTCAACCAAAGAGGCTCTTTCGAGAGGTGTTCAAGAGAGATCATCATGGGAGGGCAGACATCAAAAGCATTTTCAGAATTGTCCGCGGTGTAAAAGTGCTGTTGCCAAACCTCGCTGAACATGGATAATCTCCTCGTTAAAACGGGCTCCAGCTTGAAGACGTTTTTCACCGAACTTGGCGGCATATCGATAATGGTGTTCAAAGCATTTGCCGCCATACGGATAAGACACAACTTCATTCCACAAATTATTGAGCAGTTTATCCTAATCGGGAAAAAGTCTCTGCCGCTTGTTGTAGTCACCTCGGCATTCATGGGACTCGCCATTGGGGTTCAAGTCGGATTTCAAATGACCGGTTTCACGCCGCACTGGATTGCAGGGGGGATGATTCTGAGGACGATTCTGATCGACCTCGGCCCGATCACAATCGGTCTGGTATTGTCAGGAAGAATCTCGGCTGGCATCGCGGCGGAGCTCGGCACGATGAAAGTCACTGAACAGGTGGATGCATTGAGGAGTTTTGCGATCGACCCGATCGGCTACCTCGTAACTCCTCGCCTGATCGCTGCCATTTTCTCCGTTCCAGCTTTACTCGTGTTCTCGAATTCCATAGCAATCCTTCTCAGCTATGTCTCGTGCAACATGACGATCCACATAACATGGAATGAGTTCGTACAGGGAATGAGATATTCCTTTTACGTCAGCGATCTCATGACAAGCCTTATTAAATCCCTGGTTTTCGGAGTGGTGCTTATTTCGTTAGGGGCATATTTCGGATTGAACTGCCAGCGCGGTGCCAAAGGGGTTGGTAGTGCCACGACTTTGGCCGTGGTTTGGGCTTCTGTTTCTGTCTTTGTTCTGGATTATGTTATATCAACAATTGTGTTTTACGCATGATCGAAATCAATCAGCTATATAAATCGTTCGGCAAACTGAACGTTCTCCATGGCGTAGATCTTACACTATGCGACGGTGAGATCCTGACGGTCTTCGGGAAGAGCGGTGTTGGCAAAACCGTTCTTATAAAAGCGATTATCGGCCTCATCGAACCCGACTCAGGAAGCATTTCAATCGATGGCGTCGATGTCACCAATTTTTCCGAGAAGCAATTCAACGAAAAGGTCCGACCACACATCAGTTTTGTCTTTCAAGATGGAGCCCTCTGGGATTCGATGACCGTCGGGGCGAACATCGAACTTGCCCTTCACGCACAAGACCATATCAGCGAAGCAGAACGGAGATCGAGGATTCAGGAGAGCCTTCGCCTGGTCGATTTGAGCGGAGCAGAGGATGTTTATCCTGATGAGCTAAGTGGCGGGATGTTGAAGAGAGCGGCGATCGCAAGAGCGATAGCTACGCGGCCCAGGTATCTGTTATATGATGAACCGACTACCGGACTCGATCCTATACTCACAAACGTAATCTACGACCTGATAATGCATCTGAACCAGAAGCTCGGCACCACTTCGTTGATAATAAGCCACGACATTTCCGGGATGGAGAAAATTTCGAATCGCGTATCTCTCCTCCATGACGGCAAGGTTGTCTTGACATGTGACACTGAAGATATGTGGGAACAGGACAATGAGATCTTCAACGAATTCTTAAATGGGAAGGCATATTCGCATGAAGAGTAGACGTAACGAATTCATGATCGGCCTATCCCTTTTCTTCGCCGCAGCCATTGTGATCTTTGCTATTCTGTGGCTTGGCAAGTCGGATTTTTTCATGAAAGGCACGCGATTGAACATGGTGGTCGATAACGCGAAGGGCATCGTACCGGGCGATGAAGTGTTTTTCCGTGGTCTGAAAGTCGGCAACGTCATCGACGCTTTGATAATAAAAAACGGAGTGCTTTTGAAGTTGAAGATCGAAGATGTAGAAGAGATACCGGTTGATTCTAGATTTGAGATAGGAGATTTCAGCCTGCTTAGTGGAACGGGTGTGTCAATAATCCCGGGCATTTCCGAAGTTTGTTATCAGTCAAACGACACTGTAAGGGGACATGCTGCCTACGGCCTCAACGAGGCAATGGCAAATTTGCAGGGAATAGAAACCAAACTGACCAGTGTGCTTTCGAACCTCGATGAAATAACCGGGGGCAATACCAGAAACAGAATAGACTCGGTGCTCAATAATCTGAATGTGACAATTGCTCAACTGAACAGTCAGGTAAGCGGAAATCTTAGAAGGACTCTCTCAAACATGAATGATCTTGCCTCTGATAATAGGCAAAACATTTCAGAGCTAGTCCGTTCGCTTTCTGAGAACTCAAAGCAGCTATCGATTTTTCTGAAATCTTCCTCGAAGTCTGCAGAGCATCTTGATTCATTGCTGACCCGCGTGAATGACGGGAAAGGAAGTTTAGGCGGGCTTGTGAAAAGCGATTCATTGTATGATAGCCTGGGCAGGACACTTGCCTCCATCGATTCGCTCGTCAAGGATATAAAGAAGAATCCCCAAAAGTACTTAAGTGTGAATCTCTTTTGAAAGGAACTAATGCTTCTGTGGCTGGCGTTGTGAATATGAAGGGATGTGAGCACAACATCGAGGGTTATCAAACAACAAGGAGTAGCACAATGCCAGACAAGGACAATTACGTCGATCTAAGAATTTCCGACGGAACGACCATGGCCACTTACGTCGCCAGGCCGAAAGGAACCGGGAAGCACCCGGGAATATTAGTCTCTCAGGAAGCTTTCGGAGTGAATCCGTACATCAGAGATGTTGCCAATAGGTTTGCCAAAGAAGGATTCACCGCGATTGCACCGGAACTCTTTCACCGGACCGGGCAAGGTTTTGAAGGAACCTACACCGATTTCGGTGCGACTCAACAGCATATTTCCAAACTGACAAACGAAGGATTAGAAGCCGACATAAGAGCGACGCATGACTGGCTGACGAAAGACTCAGGTACCGATGCGGCAAAAATATTCTCTGTAGGTTTTTGCATGGGAGGCAGGGTATCGTATCTTGCAAACTCAACAGTTCCTCTGGCGGCCGCCGTTTCATTCTATGGCGCTGGGATTGCCCCCGGCCTCCTCGATCGCGTAAAAAACCTTCACGGCCCGATGCTCTTCTTCTGGGGTGGACTTGACAAACATATTTTGCCGGAACACACCCGTGCAGTGGAGGACGCACTTCGCGCCGCGGGAAAAGACTTTGGCAGCGTTACTTTTTCTTACGCCGACCATGGCTTCTTCTGTGACCAGCGACCGGCTTACAATGAGAAGGCGTCGAAGCAGGCATGGCCAATGGTTCTGGAATTCCTGAAGTACCACATTGTGTAAATCCGAAGTCCTGAGTTCGGAATTCTAAATAGATCAGGGACGGCAAATCCAAGATTCCAGACGTTGCGATGGGCTGCTGGTTTTGTCCATTTTGAATTTGTATTTTGAATCTGTTTATTCCGAAGAGACCCCTTCGGGGGGTCTCGCGTCAAGAAATCAGAGTTTTTCCGACAAAGGAGGATTACCGTCCCGTGAAATTTGCTATCATAGTATTCTCGTTTGCTGTAATTGTGTCCGGCTGTACCACTTCGATGGTAACGAAGGAAACGGCTGTTCCATCATCTCCGATAGAACGTCTTCGTCATGAGCTGGCTGTGAGGTTCGACGACCCGGAATTCTTCAACGCCTTCTGGGGCGTCAAGATTCAGTCTCTGAAAACCGGTGAGATTATTTACGAGCAAAATCAGAACAAGAGTTTTATGCCTGCCTCAAATCTCAAATTGTACACGACTTCTGCAGCTCTTACGAAACTTTCACCGAGCTACCGATACATCACAAAATTGGAGACGGACGGGAGAATCAAGGATGGCGTTCTAGAGGGCAACCTCTATTTGAAAGGAAGTGGCGACCCGACCATTTGTGGGCGCTATAATGGAGGCGACGTCACATTGACTTTCCAAAATTGGGCGGACAGTCTCAAAGCCAGAGGCATCGACGAAATCAAAGGCGATATTATCGGTGACAACAGTTCATTCAATGGGTCGTCGTATGGGAGCGGTTGGGCAGCCGACTACGAAACGGACTGGTACGCTGCGCAGATCGGCGGTATAGTCTTCAACGACAACTGTGTCGACATGACCGTCAATGCCGGCGACTCGGTCGGGGCACCCGCGCAAGTCACGTGGAATCCACCTACAAAATATATAAGCATTGTTAACGAGACGGTTACGACTCCGCCTGACTCGAATCCCCCAGGGTACTACATCACCTTCCATCGGGATTGGCGTTCAAACGAAATCCACATCAGCGGAAATTTTCCGATAAACAAGCCTGCCTGGCATGAATCGATCTCTGTCAACAACACGGCGCTTTATGCGGCGACGGTTCTGAAAGAGGTTTTCGAAAAAGAGGGAATCAAGATTGACGGCGCCGCACAGGATATTCAACAGACGGAAGTGAAGCCCGATTACGCAAAGGCGACGACTCTCGCTACTTACAGTTCGCCGGAGCTATGGAGAATTGTGAAGTCGACAAACAAGCATAGTCAGAATCTTTACGCCGAGCAGATCTTCAGAACGCTTGGCGAGGTTTTCTACGGTCACGGGAATATGAGAACCGGACGATACGTCGTCTATCCACTTTTATCAAGTTGGGGAATCGACACGACCCGCATACAGATGCACGATGGCTGCGGCTTATCGCCGGACGACATGGTTTCACCGGCATCCACAGTTGACGTACTGACTGCTATGTACCACAGCAGGTACTTCCAGCCTTTCTACCAGTCATTTCCTATTGCAGGAGTAGACGGCTCGTTGAGATATAGGATGAAAGGGACGAAGGCAGAGAACGACGTACATGCGAAGACCGGAACTATAGAACATGTCTCGAGCCTGTCGGGATATGTCACCGATGCGGACGGCGATACACTTGTCGTTTCTATGATGGTCAACCATTTCACTGTTCCGACTTCTCTTGCCGAAAAAGCCGAAGACGGAGTCTGCGAAAGACTGGCGAGTTTTTCGATGACGGGAATGGACGGAAGTAAATGAACATGGCAGCACTCAGGCAAAAACGAAAAGCGAAAAGTCAAAAAGGAAAATTTATTCAACTACTCCGACAAAAATAACTCTTTTGAATTAACAACAATAAGAAAATTAAAAACGAAAACATGAGCATACTATTTTCACCAATCAAAATCAGAGACTTGCAATTCAGGAACAGGATTTTTGTTTCACCGATGTGCCAGTACTCTGCCAGAGAAGGCGTTCCGAATGACTGGCACCTTGTTCACCTCGGCAGCAGAGCGGTCGGCGGAGCTGCGCTAGTTTTCACCGAGGCGACCGCCGTGTCTCCGGAAGGGAGGATATCTCCGGAAGACCTGGGAATTTGGTCCGATGAACAGACAAAAGCTTTCAAGAGAATAACCGACTTCATTAATGCACGAGGGGCAGTTCCCGGAATCCAACTTGCTCACGCTGGCAGAAAAGCTTCGACGAAGACTCCGTGGATTGGAGAAGGGATGGTGCCTGTCTCTGAAGGAGGGTGGCAGGTAATCGCGCCGAGCACCTTGAAATTCTCCGATAATTATCCGCAGCCGAAAGAAATGGATGAAACCGACATGAAGACGGTACTCCGGCAGTGGAGCGACGCTGCACAAAGGAGCCTGGAAGCTGGTTTTCAGGTCGTGGAGATCCACATGGCACACGGCTACCTGCTGCACCAGTTCCTTTCGCCGCTTTCGAACAAGCGAACCGACAAGCACAGCGGCAGCATGAAGAATAGGATGAAGTTTCCGCTCGAAGTTGCGAAATCGGTAAGGGAAATTTGGCCACACAATCTTCCGGTTTTTGTCCGCATTTCTGTCACCGATTGGGCTGATGGCGGCTGGGATTTGGAGCAGTCAATCGAGCTCGCGAAAGAATTGAAGAAGCTCGGCATCGACCTCATTGATTCTTCGTCCGGCGGCCTCGTGCCTTTTGCGAAAATTCCGGTTGCGCCCGGATACCAGGTGAAGTTCGCCGAAGAAATTCGAAAGCAGGCGGGAATAATGACTGGAGCCATCGGTCTTATCACGAATGCCGCACAGGCGGAAAATATTCTCGTCACAGGTCAGGCGGATGTGGTTTTCATGGCACGCGAGCTATTGCGCGACCCGTATTTCCCGCTTCATGCGGCGAAGGATCTTGGGGACGTTCCTCAGTATCCGAACCAGTATTTGAGAGCCAAACCGAAATAAAAGTCAAAAGTTATAATTCAAAAGTCGAAAAGACGCGCACTATTTTTGAATTTATGCTTTTGACCTTTGAATTATTTTGGACACTAATAGGAGGATTAAAGATGAAAACACGATTCCTTGGAAGTTCCGGAGTCAGAGTCTCCGAACTTTGCTTCGGAGCGATGACGTTCGGCGGCAAGGGCTACTGGACCGGCATCGGACAGGTACAGCAAGGAGAAGCTGATGGGCTGGTTAACACCGCAATAGACGGCGGAATAAATTTCTTCGACACCGCAGATGTCTATTCCGAAGGATTGTCGGAACAAATACTCGGCAAGGCGCTGGGAAATAAACGCAAAGATATTGTTCTCGCGACGAAGGTCAGAGCCAGGACCGGGACCGGGCCGAACGATGTCGGACTCTCGCGAAAGCACATTGTGGAGTCGTGCAACGCGAGCCTGAAGAGACTCGGCACCGACTACATCGACCTGTACCAGGTTCACAGCTTCGATCCGCGGACACCGCTCGAAGAAACCCTGAGATCGCTTGACGATTTAGTTAGGGAAGGGAAAGTGAGATACATCGGCGTATCCAACTTTACCGGCTGGCAGCTGATGAAGGCGCTTTCAATCTCGGATAAACAGAATCTTGAGAGGTTCGTAACCCTGCAGGCTTTGTACTCGCTTATTGCACGTGATCTCGAAAATGAGCTTGTACCACTTTGTCTCGACCAGAAGTTAGGTATTCTTCCATGGAGCCCGCTTGGAGGAGGCTTCCTTACCGGAAAATACAGGCGCGGCAAGCCGCGTCCGGAAGGCGCCCGCAGAACAGACCCGACGAACCAGTTTTTACAGTACGACGAGGAGAAAGGATTCGGCATCGTCGATGAGCTTGAGAAGATCGCCGGCAACCACAAGGCTACAATTACGCAGGCGGCCCTCAATTATCTACTCAGAAAACCCGGAGTGACTTCGGTAATTATCGGAGCGAAGACAAAAGAGCAGCTCGTTGATAACCTGAAGACAACAGACTGGGAAATGACGCCGGAGGAAGTCGCCAGGCTCGATGGACTGAGCACACCTCCACGAGTTTATCCATACTGGATGCTCGAAAGAACGGCACAAGACAGATAAGGAGCAAACTCTAAGCACGAAATACTAAACTCTGAATAAATTCAAATCTCCAAAATTCGAAATACTAACTCCTATGAGTTTCGGGTTTCTTAAAATGGATATTGGGAATTGTTTAGAATTTAGAGTCTAGTGTAGTGTCTCCTAAACTGTTTGACTTAAACGAAATGGCACAAAGCATCCGAGACAAAGCAAAAACCACCACGCTTGTCATTCCCGCATGCTCCAAGCGGGAATCTATACTTAGATTCCCGATAAAAACATTCGGGAATGACGTTGAGCTGTTTTGAATTCGACGTTCTTATGTAAAGAAGTGTTGGAGACACTACACTAGTATTTCAGATTTGTTTCAAGGGAGTAAAATCTATGAGACTGAAAGACAAGGTTGCCATAGTGACCGGTGGCGGCCGCGGTATTGGGAGAGCGATTGCGGAAGCATTTGCTGGAGAAGGTGCGAAGGTTGTCGTTACCGCCGCGAGGCAGAAGAATGAGATCGAAGATGTTGCTTCGAAAATCGGTGGCTTCGCAATTCAAACGGATGTGTCGAAGAACGAAGAAGTTCAGCGGCTTGTAGAAGCTGTCATGGCACAGTTCGGCAGGATCGACATACTTGTCGACAACGCTGCGAGAGGAATGAAGTTTGTCAATGAGAATTTCATGGCTCAGCCCAAACCGTTCTGGGAAGCCGACCGGGATGCCTGGCGAATGGTCATCGACACAAACATCAACGGAGTTTTTTTGATGACTCGCGCCGTCATACCACACATGCTCAAACTAAAGTCGGGCAGGATCATAAACATTTCGATCAATTACGAGACAATGAAGCGAAAAGGCTTCACGCCGTACGGTCCATCAAAAGCGGCATTGGAATCGATGAGCACGATCTGGGCGCAGGAACTGGACGGAACGGGGATTACACTGAACGTACTTCTTCCGGGGGGCGCGACGGATACCGGAATGATACCCGATTCATTCCCGGAGGCCCGGCGAAGTGAACTGATCGATCCGTCGGTGATGGGTCCACCTGCTATTTATCTTGCGTCCGACGCAGCTAAGGGAGTGAATGGTCAGAGGATCGTGGCAGTTGAGTGGAGCGCTACAAAATGAGCTAAGGGTTCAATCCAGGGCTGCCTGTATCATACTCCTACTTTGCAATTGTCCTGCAAAAATCTCTGAACTCCTTGCGGTTGGCAGTGTTTGTCTTCTGGTAAATGTTTCGGGTGTGTGTCTTAATTGTGTTGAGTGAGATGAAGAGCATGTCGGATATTTGCATGTTGCTGTATTGATCGAGTAACAGCGCCGCGACCTCCTTCTCTCTGTTGGATAGCTCGTAAGAGATCTGGAGGTGTTCCAGTATCTTTGTGGCGTCATTGCGTTCGTTGTACACCACGAGAAAGGCGATCACATCGCCGAACTCATTTCTCAATCCGGACATCTTTATTCTGACGGTTACCTTCGTGCCGTAGCTCGTATTGCATTCCGTATCGAAAGAAGACGAGTAGCTCGCATCGGTTCTATTCCTGTTCATCTCCTGATCCACTATACCGACATTCGCGAAGACCTTCTCGTATCCTGCTCCCACAAGGTCTCGCAGCGTAAATCCGTTGAACGATATTTTTGCCCGGTTGAGCCATAATATTTTCTTTTCGGGAGTCAGCATCAGTGCCTCGGCTGGAAGAAACGAGGACAGGTTGGAAAGAAGGCTGCGGGCGGAGAGTTTCTCCGGGTGGTATTTCTGCACTGCAAATACAATCGAGAACATCGCAACATTGCCTGCATATGCCAGGAATATTTCGCCCGGGTTCTTGAACAGCGATATGATGCAATATGGTGCGATGACGAAAACGCCTCCCCAAACAAAGTTGATTAACATGGCCTGTGCAAGTTTCTGCACCCGGTAGCTTTCGGTTTGCTGCCTTACGGTGTAGAGGGTCGCAATAAGCGCCAATACTCCAGAGATCAGGTACATATAGAACGCCCAGAAAAACCAGCCGCCCGCGTCCATGACAGTGACCCATCCCCATGACGTGCGGTAATATCCTTTGAAGATTGCGTAGCCGCTGAATAACAAAATCACGAGAGCTGTGCCGGCGACATAGAGGTAATCGAGGACAAGCTTGCGTAGCCTGCTTTTATCGTTAATTACCGTGATTACAATATGGTAGCTTGAAGGCACGATCAGCCCCCAGAATGCTGTTCTGATCCTGACCAGAGTGATGACGCTGTTTAAATCATCATGGGTCTGTATGATTGCCTCTACTACACCATATCCAACGAGTGCGAGCAGAAGGAGCAAGAAGACTTTGATGCCTCTATTGTTCCAGCCGAGCAGACCAACATAAATAATCAGCGCGACGCAGACTGTCGGCGGGATGACGGATATGATCGAAGGGAGCACCATTTGTGATTTGCCCTAATGGCATAAAATAGCAAAGAAAATCAAAAATCACCCCTCGGGGTGATGCGAAAAAGGGGAGGGGGAGATTAATTGTTGGTGGTTGATTAGGACACTTCTAGGTGTTTGGACCTCAGCGCTTCCCCGGCGGAGTCCGTTGGGCAACGTTCACAAGAAATTAACCCGAAGGTCCCAATGGTCTCAGTTGGAAAGTCCTTCGCAGGAGAAAACAAAGATGAAAGATTTCTGCTCTCTACCGATTGCGTTTTTAATTACTGTGTTTTACACGGCAATGAGTACCGTGGCATTCGCGCAAACCGCC